>DASPPM010000456.1:0-14066 GCA_035625535.1 Alphaproteobacteria bacterium | reverse complement strand
TATTTCGGAGCTGAGCCCCGCGAGAGGAAATCTTTTGTCTCAGCGGTGGTACCGCCAGATGGGGCCGATGATCGCGTCGGCGCTTATGTGGTGGGTGGCGCGCGCGCGCCGGATGGCTTGGCCCATCGTCATCGGCAGCGTGCTCGTCGCGATCGCGGGCGGCGTCTACACCGCCGGCCATCTTCGCATGAACACCAACATCGACGCCTTGCTGTCGTCGGAGGTGCCTTACCGCAAGACGCTCAAGGACTTCGAGCAGGCGTTCCCCCAGCTTCAAGACAATCTCGTGGTCGTCCTCGAGGGCGACGACCCGGATCGCGTGGAGGACGCGGCCAAGGCGCTCGCGGCCAAGCTCGGCGAGAAGGACAAGCTCTTCCAAGACGTGTTCTATCCGATGGGCGACCCGTTCTTCCGTCACGAGGGCCTGCTCTTTCTCAAGACCAAGGACCTGCAAGAGCTCTCGGACCGCGTGGCCGATGCGATGCCGCTGGTCGCGACTTTCTCAAACGACCGCAGCCTGCGCGGATTTTCCGACGTGCTCGGCGACGTGGTCGACGGCGTCAAGCTCGGCAAGGCCGACCCCGCTTTGCTCGTGCGCCCGCTCGACGCGATCGCCGACACGGTGGAGGCGCAGCTTCAAGGCAAACCCGCGCGTTTGAGCTGGCGCGACCTCGTAAGCCGGGCGAGCGATCCCGCCTCCGACCGGCGTCAGATCATTCAGCTCAGGCCCTACCTCGATCGGCATTCGTTCGCTCCGGCCGAAAGAGCCATCAAGGCCGTGCGGGCGGCGGCATCTGAGCTCGACCTCGATCCGGCCCACGGCGTGCGCCTGCGCATTACCGGCTCGCCTGCCCTCGATGAGGACGATCTCAAGACGGTCAGGGACGGGGTGGGGCTGGCAAGTGCGGTCTCCTTCGCGCTCGTCTCCATTATCGTCTTCCTCGGCCTGCGCTCGCCCAAGCTCGTCTTCGCGACCCTCGCATCGTTGGTTATCAGTCTTGTTTGGACCGCGAGCTTCGCGGCCCTTGCGATCGGTTACCTCAACATGATGTCGGTCGCCTTCGCCGTGCTTTTCATCGGCCTCGCCGTCGACTTCAGCATTCAATTCGGGCTCCGTTACAAGGAGAGCCTGGATCGCGGCGCGCCGCTCGAGAGCGCGCTTAAGGAGGCGGCCTGCGGTACCGGCGTGGCAGTGAGCCTGGCGGCGGTTTGCGCGGCGATCGGCTTCTTCGCTTTCGTGCCGACCGACTACGTCGGCTTGGCGCAGCTCGGCATCATCGCGGGCGTCGGCATGTTCATCGGGCTTTTCGCGACGCTGACGCTTTTGCCCGCGATCCTCACCCTCCTGCCGATGAAAGCCGACCCGCGGCCCCGCGAGAACCGAAATCTTTATACGGCCGCGAGCTGGCTCGAGAACCACGCCCACGCCGTGTGCTGGGGCGCGCTCGCCGTCGGTCTCCTCGCCCTTACGGCCTTTCCCTTCACCCGCTTCGATATCGATCCGATCAACCTGAAGAGCCCCAACACCGAGTCCGTCCAGGTCTATCGGGACATGACTAAGGACTCGCGTGTCTCGCCCTATTCGATCAGCATCGTGGCGCCGAGCCTCGAGCAGGCGGACGCGCTCGCCCGGCGGCTCGACAAGCTGCCCGAGGTGGCAAGCACCGTGACGCTCAGCTCCTTTCTCCCCGGCGACCAAGAGGCCAAGCTGCCCCTCATCGCTCGGACGGCGGGCATGCTGATGCCCATTCTTGAGAGGCAAGAGCGGCGGAAGGCGCCCAGCGATCAACAGCGTCGCAAGGCGACGGAGGAGATGCGCACCACGCTCGCGGCACTCGCCGCCTCGCCCAAGGCGGGCGCGGCCTCGGCCCCTGCCGGGCGGCTCGCCGAGCTTCTCGCCCGTTACAAGGATGGCCCCGGCCAGGACCTCACCGCCTACGGCAGGCTCGAGACCGCTCTCATCGGCAGCCTGTCGGCCAAGCTCGACAGCCTCAAGGAGCTGATGCAGCCGGCGGTCGTGACGCTCGCCGACCTGCCCTCCAACGTTCGCGCGCGCTACGTCGCGTCCGACGGCCGCGCGCGCGTCCAGGTCTTCCCGGCGGAGACGCTCAACCACGTCAAGGCTCTGCGGCGCTTCGTCCATGCGGTGCGCGCGATCGCACCCAACGCCACCGACTCGCCCGTGGAGCTCTTCGAGGGCGGCCGGATGGTGGTTGGCGCATTCGTGGAAGCCGGCTTGATCGCGCTCGCGGCGATCAGTCTCTTGCTCATTCTCGTGTTGCGGAGCCTGCGCGATTCGCTACTCGTGCTGCTGCCCTTGACGCTCGCCGCAGCGCTCACGGTGGCGCTCGTCGTGATAACCGGGCATGAATTCAATTTCGCCAACATCATCGCGCTACCGCTCCTCTTCAGCCTGGGGGTCGCCTTCGGCGTCTATTTCGTATTGCGTCACCGTGAAACGCCGGCACTGGTGGACCTCATGCATACCAGCACCCCGCGCGCGATCCTGTTCTCGGCCCTCGTCACCATGGTCGCCTTCTCGACGCTCATGCTCTCGAGCCATCGGGGAACGGCGAGCATGGGCTTCCTCCTCGGCAGCAGCCTCGCGCTTGCCGTCGTTTGCACGCTCGTCGTTCTCCCCGCGCTGCTTGCCTGGGTCGAGCGGCGCCGCGGACGTTCCCGATAATCCACGTCGACGAGCCGCGGCCGCCGGCCCAGAGAGCGCCGTCGCGGCGCGCGCAAGCGGTGAGCGCAAAATTGTTCGATATTTGTCACCAACGTTTGCTTCGGGGCCTTCGTTCACGAAGATGTGCGGCATGGCGGCCTGTGCGTAGGCGGCGGATGAGCATGGATGAGCATAGCGGCTTGCCCGCTTCGCGTCGGAAAGGCGCCCCTCCGGCGTTATTATTGGACTTGTCGATCACGGCGCACGCCCCTATATGCACGCCTCGATGGCTGAACGGCGCGCGTCATGAGCCGGCGTCGCCGGCAGCCGCGGCCAACTTCCTCTATTCATGAGCATCCTACCCGTGCACGCCGAGATCCCGGAGCAATATCCCAGGGGCGGGGTAATCTTGACCGAGCGGGTATATCGCCGGGCGGGACCCTTCGTGGCACCCGCGCTCGCCTGGTGGGTGGAGCGCGTGCGCCGGCTGGCATGGCCCATCGTGATCGGCGCCCTCCTCGTCGCGATCGCGGGCGGCGTCTACAGCGTCGGCCATCTCGGCATCAATACCGACAATGACGCGCTGCTCTCCTCGGAGCTGCCTTACCGCAAGGCCCTCAAGGAATTCGAGCGGGCATTTCCGCTGCTAAAGAGCAATCTCGTCGTCATCGTCGAGGGCGACAGCCCGGACCGGGCCGAGGACGCGGCCAATGCGCTCGTTGCCAGGCTCGGAGGGGACGGCGCGCTCTTCCAAGACATCTTTTTCCCGACCGGCGATCCGTTCTTCCAGCGCGAGGGTCTGCTCTTCCTCGGTATCAAGGAGCTGCAGGATCTCTCGGACCGCTTAGCGCAGGCGCAGCCGCTGCTCGGCACCCTCGTCGAGGACCGCAGTCTGCGCGGGCTTTTCGGCGTGCTTGGCGAGGCTTCCGAGGGGATCAGGCGGGCCCAGGTCGATCCGGGCCTCCTGGTGCGGCCGCTCGATGTGATTGCAGACACGGTGGCGGCGCAAGTGGCGGGCAAGCCCGCGCGGCTCAGCTGGCGCGACCTTATGACGGGCCTGCCCGATCGTCCCTCCGACCGGCGCCAGATCATCGTGCTCAAGCCCCGTCTCGACCACAAATTGCTCTCGCCGGCTGCGCAGGCGATCAAGGCCATACACGCGACGGCGGCGGCGCTCAATCTCGATCCGGCGCACGGGGTTCGCGTGGAGGTGACGGGCGCGCCGGCGCTCGACGAGGACGACCTCAAGAGCGTCAAGAACGGCGTCGGGCTCGCGAGCCTGGTCTCGCTCGGGCTCGTCACCGTGCTCGTATTCCTCGGCCTGCGCTCGCCCCGGCTCGTCTTCGCGACGGTCGCGACGCTGCTGTTGAGCCTCGTATGGACGGCGAGCTTCGCAGCGCTTGCCATCGGCTATCTCAATTTGATCTCGGTCGCCTTCGCCGTGCTCTTCATCGGCGTTGCCGTCGATTTCAGCATCCAGTTCGCGCTGCGCTACAAGGAGAGCGTCGATCAGGGGGCGGCACTCGGCGCGGCTTTGGAGAGTGCTGCGTCCGGGACGGGAGTGGCCGTGGGCCTGGCGGCAATCTGTGCCGCGGTCGGCTTCTTTTCCTTCGTGCCCACCGATTACGTCGGCCTGTCGCAGCTCGGCATCATCGCGGGCGTCGGCGCGTTCATCGGCCTCTTCGCCACGCTCACGCTGCTGCCGGCGATCGTTACGTTGATGCCCGCCAAGCCGGGCCTGAGGCCGAGCGACGACCGCGACGGAAACGGGGTAACGAGCTTCCTCGATCGCCATGCGCGCGCCGTCTGCTTGGGCGCGCTCGCGCTCGGCCTCGTCTCGCTCGCGGCCTTTCCTTTCGCCCGCTTCGACATCGATCCGATCAATCTCAAGAATCCCAATACCGAGTCGGTCAGGACCTATCTCGAGATGACCAAGGACTCGAGCATCTCGCCCTACTCGATCAACATCGTGGCGCCGAGCCTCGCGGAGGCGGACGCGCTCGCCAAGCGGCTCGACCGGCTGCCGGAGGTGGACAGCACCGTGACGCTCAGCTCGTTCATTCCCCAAGAGCAGGAGAAGAAGCTCGCCCTCATCGACCAGATGGCGACCTTCCTCACGCCTGTGTTGCAGGAGCGCGAGCCCAAGGCGCCGCCGAGCGAGG
Organism: Alphaproteobacteria bacterium; assembly: GCA_035625535.1. GTDB lineage: Bacteria > Pseudomonadota > Alphaproteobacteria > JACZXZ01 > JACZXZ01 > DASPPM01. The sequence continues at coordinate 9,239 of DASPPM010000456.1, read as the reverse complement.
GCGAGCGCCGCGCCGCGGCGGAGGATCTCCAGAGCAGGCTCAATGAGCTCGCCGCCTCGCCCAAGGCGGGAGCGGCCGCGGCATCCGCGAGGCGGCTCGGGGGGCTGCTTGCGCGCTTCGCCGAGGGGACCGGAGAGGCGGCGGACGCCTATTCCCGCCTCGAGACCGCCCTCGTCGGCAACCTGCCGGGCCGCCTCGACAGCCTGCTCGCGCTTATGCAGGCGGGACCCGTCAGCTACGGCACGCTGCCCGCGAGCCTCAAGGAGCGCTATCTCGCGGCCGACGGTCGGGCGCGCATCGAGCTCTTCCCAGCCGAGAACGTCACCGACGAAAACGCGCTGCGCCGCTTCGTCGACGCGGTCCAAGGGGTCGCACCGAACGCCACGGATGCGCCGGTGGAGCTGCTCGAGGGCGGCAAGCTCGTCGTCGGCGCCTTCGAAAAGGCGGGCGCCATCGCATTCGTGGCGATCGTCGTGCTGCTCGTCGTCGTGCTGAGGAGCTTGCGCGACTCGCTGCTCGTGCTGCTGCCGCTTATGCTCGCCGCCTCGCTCACGGTGGCGGTCGTCGTGCTCACGGGCCAGGCGTTCAACTTCGCCAACATCATAGCGCTCCCGCTTCTCCTCAGCCTCGGCGTCGCCTTCGGCATCTATCTCGTGCTGCGCCACCGCGAGACTCCGCGGGTCGCGGATCTCTTGCGCACGAGCACGCCGCGCGCGGTGCTGTTCTCGGCGCTTACGACCATGGTGTCCTTTTCGAGCCTCATGGTGTCGAGCCACCGAGGGACGGCAAGTATGGGATACCTGCTCGGCATCTGCCTCTCGTTGGCGCTTCTCTGCACGCTGGTCGTCCTTCCGGCGCTGCTCGCGTGGCGCGAGCAAGTCCGCCGGCGCTCGGGGTGACGCCATGAGGGCGCTCGTCACCGGCGCCTCCGGCTTCATCGGCTCGGCCGTGCTGCGCCGCCTCGTCGCAGCGGGCGTCGAGGTGGCGGCGCTCGTGCGCCGAGGAAGCGATCTTCGCAATCTGGACGGCCTCGCCTGCGAGTTCCGCCACGGCGATCTCACCGATCCCGCCTCGCTTGCCGCTGCGCTCTCAGGTTGCGAGGCGCTCTTCCATGTCGCCGCCGACTATCGGCTCTGGGTGCCCGAGCCGGAGGGGATCTACCGCACGAACGTCGAGGGAACGCGCAACCTGATGATCGCAGCACTCACGGCGCGGGTGCCGCGCGTCGTGTACACGAGCAGTGTCGCGACCCTCGGCCTATTGGCCGACGGCTCGCCCGCGGACGAGACGACGCCGTCGGCGCTTACCGACATGATCGGCCATTACAAGCGCTCCAAGTTCCTCGCCGAGGAGGAAGTGAGGGGGCTCGTGCGCAAGGAGGGGCTTCCCGCCGTTATCGTCAACCCCTCGGCCCCGATCGGGCCCGGCGACGTGCGCCCGACGCCTACGGGGCGGATGATCGTCGAGGCGGCAAGCGGCAGGATGCCGGCCTATGTGGATACCGGCCTCAATGTCGTGCACGTTGACGACGTGGCGCTTGGCCATCTCCTCGCCTTCGAGCGCGGCCGCATCGGCGAACGCTACATCCTGGGCGGCGACGACATGTCGCTCAGGCAAATCCTCGAGGAGGTGGCGCGGCTCGTGGGCCGCCCCGCCCCGCGCATCCGGCTTCCCCACAATCTCGTCCTGCCCATCGCCTATGCGGCCGAGGCCTTCGCGCGCATCGCGGGGAAGGGCGAGCCGATCGTGACCGTCGATGGCGTGCGTCTCGCCAAGAAATTCATGTACTTCAAGAGCGACAAGGCCAAGCGCGAGCTCGGCTACGGTTGGCGCCCGGCGAAGCAGGCGATCGCGGATGCGGTCGAGTGGTTCCGCGCCCACGGCTATCTCGAGCGCGGGCGCGGCCTCGCGCGGGCGAGCTCCTCATGACGGCAGGAGGAGGAGTTCGCTCGCAAGATTGACTCGCAAGGCTCCCAACCCGATGTTTCGCTGCGTCTCCTCGCCCAGGGCGGGAAGCCGCGGCGTTCCGCCAGAGCCGGGACCTCCTTGCTCGCGGGGAAGACGGAGCCTGCGGCGCGGCGAGCAGCTGACCCCGTGGCGCAGAACGCCGTTTCGTGTTATTCAGCCGGGCGGGGGCCCGGCTCTCGAGGCCGGTTTGGATGAGAAAATGGCTGGGCGATAAGGGTGGTGGCCCGATGGGTGGCCGCGCGGCCGAGAAGCAGGCGAGGGAGCGAGCAAGAGGGGGTTCCATGCGGGTCGTCCTTGCCCAACCGAGGGGGTTCTGCGCCGGCGTCGAGCGCGCCATCGAGATCGTCGAGCGCGCGCTCAAGCGCTATGGCCCGCCGGTTTACGTCCGTCACGAGATCGTGCACAACAAGCGCGTGGTCGAGGACCTCAAGGCCAAGGGCGCCATCTTCGTCGAGGAGCTCGACGGTGTGCCCAAGGGCGCCATCACCGTGTTCAGCGCCCACGGGGTCGCCCAGACCGTCGAGGATGAGGCCAACTTGCGCGAGCTGCCGGTGATCGATGCGACCTGTCCTCTCGTCGCCAAGGTGCACAAGGAAGGGCAGCGCTACGCGGAGAACGGGTACGAGGTGGTGCTCATCGGTCACAAGGGCCACCCCGAGGTCGAGGGCACCATGGGGCGCATACCGGGCAAGGTGCACCTCGTCTCCAAGGCGGGCGACGTGGCGAAGCTCCAGGTCACGGACCCCAGCAAGCTCGCCTATGTGACGCAGACCACGCTCTCGGTCGACGACACCCGCGAGGTGATCGAAGCCTTGCGCCGCCGCTTCCCCCGCATACACGGGCCCGACGTCAAGGACATTTGCTACGCGACGCAGAACCGGCAGGCCGCGGTGCGCGAGCTGGCGCGCGAGGTCGACGTCATCCTGGTGGTGGGTGCGAAGAACAGCTCGAACTCGAACCGCCTGCGCGAAATCGGCTCGGAGATGGGGGTAGCGAGCTATCTGATCGACGACGCGGGCCAGCTCGACGCGCGCTGGCTCAAGGGCGCGGAATCGGTCGGGATCACCGCCGGCGCCTCGGCGCCCGAGGAGCTGGTGCAGGACCTCATCGCGCGGCTCCGGGATTTCGACGAGATCGAGGTGAGCGTGCTCGACGGGATCAGGGAGAACGTGCAGTTCAAGCTGCCTGCCGAGCTGCGCGACGAGGCTGTTGCCTGAGGGGGATGCGCGGCGGGAGCGGCGGAAACGGAAAAGGCAACGACATGGGCGTACCATTCATCCAGATGACGCGCGTCGGCGCGTATGTGATCAAGCAGCGTCTCAAGGGCAACGCGCGCTATCCGCTCGTGCTCATGCTCGAGCCTCTGTTCCGCTGCAACCTCGCCTGTGTCGGCTGCGGCAAGATCGACTATCCGGATGAGATCCTGAACAAGCGCCTCTCGGTAGCCGAATGCCTGCAGGCGGTCGACGAGTGCGGCGCGCCGGTGGTGTCGATTCCGGGTGGCGAGCCGCTGCTCCACAAGGAGATCGACAAGATCGTCGACGGCATCGTCGCGCGCAAGAAGTTCGTCTATCTCTGCACCAACGCGCTCCTCTTAGAGAAGAAGCTCGACCTCTTCACCCCCTCGCCCTACCTCAGCTTCTCCGTCCATCTCGACGGTCTCAAGGAGGAGCACGACCATTCGGTGTGCCAGGATGGAGTGTTCGACCGCGTCGTGCCCGCGATCAGCAAGGCGAAGGAGCGCGGCTTCCGCGTCAGCGTGAACGCGACGCTCTTCGACGGGCTCGACCCCGAGCGCATCGCCGCCTTCCTCGATTTCGCCAGCTTCGAGCTCAAGGTCGACGCCATCACGATCTCGCCGGGCTACGCCTACGAGCGCGCGCCGGACCAGCAGCACTTCCTCACGCGGCACAGGACCAAGGAGCTCTTCCGCGAGGTGTTCCGGCGCGGGCGGGGCAAGAAGTGGCGCTTCTCGCAGTCGAGCCTCTTCCTCGACTTCCTCGCCGGCAATCAGCAGTACCACTGCACCCCCTGGGGCAACCCGACACGCAACGTGTTCGGCTGGCAGCGCCCCTGCTATCTCCTCGGCGAAGGCTACGCACGGAGCTTCAAGGAGCTCATGGAGACGACCGACTGGGACAAATACGGGACGGGCAATTACGAGAAGTGCGCCAACTGCATGGTGCATTGCGGCTACGAGCCGACGGCGGCGGACGACGCGGTGAGGCACCCCCTCAAGGCGCTGATGGTCTCGCTGCGCGGACCCAAGACCGAGGGTCAGATGGCGCCCGAGATTGCTCTCGATAAGCAGCGTCCGGCAGAGTACGTCTTCGACGCCAACGTGCAGAAGGCGCTCTACGAGCTACACGAGGAAGCCGAACGCCGGGCCAAGCTCGGCAGCGAGGCGGCCTAGCGCCGCCAGCGCGCGGCGGTCGTCGCGGGCGAGTGCCAAGAGCCGCGGCAGCTCCCACGGCCGCAAGAGAAGCCGAGCAAGGACCGGCAGCGCGCGACGCCTGCCGTCGGGTGCGAGGCCGGCAAGCGCTGCCGACGGCAGTTGGCCCCCCAAGGGATCGAGGATGACGCGGAGTGCTGCGAAGGGCACGCCGGCCTCGGCTGCCGCGCGCGCCACCTCGTGGCTCTCCATATCGACGGCCACGGCACCCGTGCGGCTCGCGAGCATCTCCTTCCCGGCCCTCGTGGCGAGCATCGTGTCGCGACCGGCTATTCCTCCCACGCGCGCCCGGCCGGCGAGGGCCACGGCTAAGCTCCGCTGCCAGCGCGGGTCGCTCGCGAGATGCGCGCCGTCGAGAAGGACGACCTCGCTCGCCAGCACGGCATCGCCCGTCTCGAGCGCGGGATCGAGCCCGCCCGCGACCCCGAAGCTCAAGAGCGCCGAGGCACCCGCTCCGAGGAGCTCGCGGGCGCCGCCGTAAGCGCGCCCCGCGCACCCGCCTGCTACGAAGATGAGGGGCCTGAGCGGCTCGGGGAATGACGCGGCCGGGGCTAAGGCGCGCTCGGCCTCGGCCCGCATGCCGACCACGATGCCGATTCTCATCAGATGCCGTAGTGCACAGTCTTGTCGTTGCTGCGCATGAGGTTGCGGTAGCGCGCCAGCGCCCAGAGCGGGAAGAACTGGCAATAGCCGTGATAGCGCAGGTAGAAGACGCGCGGGAAGCCGACGGCCGTGAACCACGGCTCCTGCCATTCGCAGCCCTCTCGGGGGGCCTCGAGCAGATAGGCGATGCCGCGCTTGACCGCATCGCTATCGGCCTCGCCCGCCGCCATCAGCGCGAGCAGCGCCCAGGCCGTCTGCGAGGGCGTCGAGGCTTTGCATTCGCTGCGCCGTTCCGGCCAATAGCTGGCGCCGTCCTCGCCCCAGCCGCCGTCCCCGCGCTGGCGTCCCTTGAGCCAGTCGACGGCTCTCCGGATGTAAGGCTGTTGAGGGTCCTCGTGCACCGCGTTCAGCGCGCACAGCACCGACCAGGTTCCGTAGATGTAATTGGTGCCCCAGCGCCCGAACCATGAGCCGTCGGCCTCCTGCTCGCGCTTGAGAAACGCGATCGCGCGCGCAACCGTCGAGTGCTCGCGCGCGTAGCCGAGCTGCGCCAAGAAACCGAGACAGCGGGCACTCACGTCCGCGGTCGGCGGATCGAGGAGCGCGCCGTGGTCGGCGAAGGGAATGTGGTTCAGGTAGTGCTTGGTATTCTCGGCATCGAACGAGCCCCAGCCGCCGTTCTCGCTCTGCATGCCGACGATCCATTCGGCGGCCCTGAGGACAGCCTCGCGATGGGCGGGATCGCCCGCCCGGTCGAGCGCCGTGCCGACGAGTGCGGTGTCGTCGACATCGGGATAGTGAGCGTTGTTGTACTGAAACGCCCAGCCGCCCGGGCGCAGGCCGGGACGCTGCCACGCCCAATCGCCCTTCACCTCGAGGACTTGCCGCTCGGCGAGCCACGCCATCGCCTTGGCCGCACTCGCCCCGTCGCGCGGCGTCTCCGCCTCCATGAGTGCGAGCGCCGCGAGGCCGGTGTCCCATACGGGCGACATGCAGGGCTGGCAATAACCGACGCCGTCCCTGAGCACGAGGAGCTTGCGCAAGGCCGCCTTGGCGGTCACGAGATCGGGGTGATCCTTGGCGTAGCCGAGCGCAGCGAAGGCCATGACCGTATTGGCGATCGCGGGGAAGATGCCGCCGAGCCCGTCCTCGCCGTTGAGCCGCTCCTTCACCCAGGCGACGGCGAGCTTGATCGCCTTCTCGCGCTTGCCCCTGGGGAAGAAGGGCTCGACGATCTGCAAGAGCTTGTCGAGGGCGAGGAAGAAATCGCCCATCCGCGCCCCCGTGGGGTTCACCTGGTAATGGCGCACCTCCTCCGGCGTGGTGACGAAGAGCTCGCGAATGTCCACCTGGCGCGGGTTCTGCGCCTTCGGCTTGAGCGCGGTCAGGATCAGGAGCGGTACGATCACCGTGCGCGACCAGTAGCTCACCTTGCTCAGGTGGAAGGGGAACCAGCGCGGCAGCAGCATGATCTCGATCGGCATGACCGGAACGCCGCGCCACGGTATCTGCGCATATAAGGCGAGCGCGAAGCGGGTGAACACGTTGCAGCGCTCGGCCCCACCGTGCGCGAGGATCGCCGCGCGCGCGCGCTTCATGTGCGCCGCCTCGGGATCGTCGCCCGCGAGCTTGAGGCCCAGATAGGCCTTGACCGACGCCGAGATGTTGAAGTCGCCGCCGTGAAACAGCGGCCAGCCGCCGTGCTCGCCCTGGAGCCGGCGCAGGTAGACGGCGAGGTGCTGCTCGAGCTCTCCGTCGATGTCGTCGAGAAAGTGCTCGAGCATGATGTACTCGGCCGGGATCGTGGCGTCGGCCTCGAGCTCGAAGACCCAATGGCCGTCCTCCCGCTGCAGCGCCTTGAGCGCGGCCGCGACTTCGGCGATCACGGGATCGAGCCGATTCTTGAGAAGGTGATCAGAAGCGTCAGCCAAGGGGCGTCACATCCTCCATCGAGCCGAAGCAAGGCGTTCGCGCAAGGCGCGACCCTAACACGACAAAGCCGCGGAACCCATACGGGCGCCGGGCTTTTGCCGATTGTCCAGGGCGGCAATTCTAACGGCCATCCAAGGGCCTTTCAATCTTGCCGGGGCTAAGCGGCGCGGGCGGTCGCCGTGCCCGGGGCCGCCTGCCGCTCAATGGCCCTCGAAGGCGCAAAGCGTGGTGACCGCGACGCCCATCTGCTCGATCTTGCGCCGCCCGCCCAACTCGGGCAGATCGATCACGAAGACGGCCCCCATGATCTTGCCGCCCGCCTGGCGGATGAGATCGATCGACGCCGCCGCCGTGCCCCCCGTCGCGATGAGATCGTCGACGAGGAGGACGTGCTCGCCCTCGAGGACGGCGTCGGTGTGGATCTCGACGCGATCGGTGCCGTATTCCAGCGAATAGTCGAGCCCGATCGTCTGCCAGGGCAGCTTGCCCTTCTTGCGCACCGGAATGAAACCGGCGTTGAGCTGATGGGCTACGGCACCGCCGAGGATGAAGCCGCGCGCCTCGACCCCCGCCACCTTGTCGATGCGCTGACCCTGGAAGGCCTCGACCAGCCTCTCGACGGTGATGCGGAAGCCGACCGGGTCCTGAAGCAGCGTGGTGATGTCGCGGAAGACGATCCCCGGCTTCGGGTAATCCGGGATCGATCGTACGCGGGACTTGATCGGCATCTTGCCCCTCCGTTGACGGTGCCCGAGGACGCGCGCGTGCGGCCGCCGGCACTCTACCCACTTGGCCGGCGAAAGGCAAAAGTGCGGGTGCCAACGGCTAATCGTTCAGCGCCGCGGCCGCGGCGAGATGGCCCGAGCGCACCGCACTCTCGATGGTGGCGGGGAGGCCCGTGTCCGTCCAGTCGCCGGCGAGGAAGAGGTTGGCGAGCTGGGTGCGCGTGCGGGCGCGCTTGGCAAGGGCCGCGGGCACTTGGGCGAAGGTGGCGCGCTTCTCCTTCACGATGCGGACCGGCGGGAGCGGCGCACGTGGGAGCGCCAAGGCCTTCGCGACATCGCCCCAGAGCCGTCCGGCAACCTCCTCGTTCGCTACCTCCGCGAGCGCGTCCGCAGCACTCACCGTGACGGAGACGATGGAGCCGCGGCGGAAGAGCCAGTGCGCCGTCCCCCCGACGAGGCCGAGGAAGGGCAGCTCCTCCGGGAAGGCCGGCGCGCTCGCAAGGCGGAAGTGGGCATTGACGATGGCGCGGCTCTCGAGCGGCACCTGCGCGCCGGGCAGAAGCTCGGCAACGCGCGCCGGCGGGAGGGCCAGGACGACGAGGTCGCCCGCCTCGAGCTCGATCTTCCCTTGGGCAAAGTCGAGCTTGGCTATGCGGCCCTCCGCGATCTCGATCGTTCGCAACCGGCGATTGAAGCCCATCTCGACGCCGGCGTCGGCGAGCCGCTTGAGGGCCGGATCGACGAAGCTTGCCGAGAGCCCGTCCTTCGCGATGCAGGGCCGGCTTGCCTCGCCGCCGCGCCCGAGGGTCTCGACGAGCACCGGCCACAAGAGGCGCGCAGCACCCTCCTCTGGAGCGGTGTTGAGCACGGCAACGGCGAGGGGCTCCCAGAAGCGCCGATAGAGGATGCGGTGCGCCGCCAGGCAATGGGCCACGGTCGCATTCGGCTCGGCAAAGGCGAGGCTGAGAGCCGCCAGATAATCCCAGGCCGAAGTGTCCGGGACCCGGCGCGCGGGAGCGAAGATCCACCACGGAAGCGGCCCGCGGTTCGGCCGCACCGTCCAGCGTGCGCCGCTTTCCAGATCGACAAAGGGGAAGGCCGCCTCGGGTGCTGCATAGAGCGTGCCCCGCGCGCCGATCTCGGCGAGATAACTCATCGCCGAGCGATTGCCCGAGAGCAGCAGATGATTGCCGTTGTCGATGACCGCGCCAAGCGTCTCGTCGGGAAAGGAGCGGCAGCGGCCGCCCGCCTGGCCTGCTGCCTCGTGGAGCCGCACCTCGAAGCGATCGCTTGCGGCCAGGCGAACGGCGGCGGCCAATCCCGCGAGCCCGGCGCCGACGACGTGCGCGAGGCGGCGCCGGTGTTGCGTGCGCCTAGAGGAGGCCATAGCGAAGCGCTATCCAGAGCTTAGTAAGCTTCGAAGGGCCGACCGGCCGCTCGAGCTCACGCCAGCCGCGTGCCACGAGCGCCGCAAGCGAGCGGCTATAGATCTCGAGCATGATGATGGCGGGGCGCATCGTGCGCCGGTCGAGCTGGGCGAGCCAGGCGCGCGCCTCGTC
>DASPPM010000455.1:0-2395 GCA_035625535.1 Alphaproteobacteria bacterium | reverse complement strand
ATGCTCAAGGCGGTGCGCGAGCGTGGCGGCAAATCGCTGTTTCTCAAGTTTCTCGAGTCGCTCGACGGCCGGCTTTCGCGCGACGCGATCCTCGCCGCCATTGCCACGACGATCGCGTGGGGGCCGCTCATGCGCAAGCGCATCTCGCGGCTCACGGCGGAGACGCTGCCGTGGTATCTGCGCCTCTACGGCGTGATGATCGGCGCCTCGATCCCCGGCAAGTATCACCAGCACGGCAGTCTTAGGGGCATCCCCCGCGACGAGCGCTTCGGCCGGTGGACGATGGCGGAATTCCTCTTTCTCGCTTTGACCGGCAAGCGGCCGACCGAGGTGGAGGCGCGGCCGCTGCAAATCCTGATCGGGCTCTTGATCTCGAACGGTCCGGGCTCGATCACGGCGCAGGGGGCCAAGGGTGCGGTTGCGGCCGACGGCCCGCAGACGCCGGGGCGGGTGCAGATCAACAAGGCGATGGTCGGCTTCCTCACGCACAGCGGCTACAGCCACGGCGGCAACGGATTCGAGGGTATGGCCTTTCTCCTGGAGCAGTTCAAGGGCGTCGCGCTCGAGAACCCGAGCGATCGCAAGCACGGCCTGGACCTCAAGGCGATGGCCATGCGCTTCGCCGATGCCTACCGGGAGGAGAAGTCCCAGTCCAAGGAAGCCGGCTTCGAGGGGCCGCGCGCGTTGCCGGGGGTTCATCACCCGATCTTCAAGGGGAAGCCCGTGAACTACGATCCGCGCGAGCGCTTCATTGCGGAATTCATGGAGAGGCGCGGAGACTACAATGTGTTCCATGCATTCTACCGCGAGCTCGTGCAGGCGCTCTATGACGCCGGCGCTTCGCGCTACGTCTTCTGCGTCAACGTCGATGCAATCGTTGCCGCACTGCTTCTCGCGGTCCTCTGGAAGGACTATCGCTCGGGGGCGCTGACCGAGAAGGATCTCGAGACGGCTGCCTTCAACGTGTTCCTTTACGGCCGCATGATCGGCGCCGCCGCGGAGATCGATGACCACCTGAACCGGGGGCGAAACATGGATACGCGGACGCCCCAGGAGCAGTGCGCGTTTGTCGTCTGACGGCTCGAGGGCGAGCCCTGGTATGGGACAGCGATGAGCCAAGAACCCGTCCCGCCGGACTACGTGCACGGTTATTCGGCGCGCGAGAGCCGGCGGCTGCACGACCAGGCGACGACGCTCGCCGAGCTCTTGCTGAGCGACACCGCCTATCCCCCCGGCTCACGCGTGCTCGAGGCCGGCTGCGGCATCGGCGCCCAAACCGTGACGCTCGCGCGGCAGAGTCCCGCGGCCGCGATCGTCGCCGTCGACGTGGCACCCGACTCCCTCGCCCAAGCCAAGGCCAAGGTCGAGGCGAGCGCTCTCAGCAATGTGACGCTCGAGTGCGCCGACATCTTCGCCTTGCCCTTCGCACCCGCGAGCTTCGACCACGTCTTCGTCTGCTTCGTGCTCGAGCATCTCAGCGAGCCCGCCAAGGCCTTGGCGCTGCTGCGCGAGGTGCTGAAGCCGGGTGGGGGCATCACCGTGATCGAGGGCGATCACGGCTCGACCTATTTCCATCCGGACAGTCCCGAGGCCAAGCGGGCGGTCGAATGTCTGGTGGAGCTGCAAGCGCGCGCCGGCGGCAATGGGCTGATCGGACGCCAGCTCTATCCCCTCCTGGTGCAAGCCGGCTTCGCGGAGGTCAGGGTCAGCCCGCGCATGGTCTATGTCGACGGAAGCCAGCCCGAGCTCATCGACGGCTTCACGCGGAAGACCTTCACGGCCATGGTCGAAGGCGTGCGCGAAGCGGCGATCGCCGGGGAGCTGATGGATGCGGCGGCGTTCGATGCGGGCGTGCGCGACCTCTACCGCACCGCGGCCACGGACGGCGTCTTCTGCTACACCTTCTTCAAAGCCTGGGGCGTGCGTTAGTATGCGGAACCATCGATACGAGCGTCACCCCCTCCCTGCCCCTCCCCCCTCAAGGGCTATAGGATTCACACATCACGGCGACGGCGCTAAGCCCCTCGCCCGCGCCAGCGGGAGAGGGAGGGGCCCGGCCCACGAGGGCCGGGAGGGTGAGGGTGATGGCCGTCGAGCCTGAGCGCCGCGCGCACGCCCTTCCAGCTCCCGCAAGACGACATCTTGTACGCCCTCGGGATTGGCGAGAATGTCGTTGTTCCAGAAGCGAACGACCCGCCATCCCCGCCGCTCGAGCCACGCCGTCCGGCGCCGATCATCGTCGCTGTCGGCATGCTGTCCCCCATCCGCCTCGACGACCAAGCGGTGCTCGAGGCAGGCAAAATCGACGATGAAGGGCCCGAGGGGATGCTGACGGCGGAACTTGTAGCCCTTGAGCCGCCGCCCGCGCAGAGCGCTCCACAGGCGACGCTCGGCG
>DASPPM010000454.1:0-18360 GCA_035625535.1 Alphaproteobacteria bacterium | reverse complement strand
TCACGCGCGCTGAGATTGTTCGCTCGCGCCGTGCAGGCGGCATGGGCAGACGAGCTCAGGAATAGATCAGATAAGCCACCAGCCCCGGCACGGTCGAAAGAATGAAGATACAGCGAAACGCGAGGAAGATCGTGCCGTATGCGGCGTAGGCCGCCCGCGGATCCAGCATCACGCAAACCGAGGCGAAGGCGGCTTCGCCGACGCCGAGTCCGCCGGGCGTCACGGGCAGGCTGTTCGCGATCAGCGCATAGAGGCCGGCGACGGCGTAGCCGAGCAGGCTCAAGGTGCCGATTTGCATCGCCTCGGCGATGAGCACGATCGGAGCCACGGAGAGCACCGCGATCGCCACCGAGATCACGAGAGCAAGCCCGGTCCTGCGCCAATCGTGCGCGTATTGGCGCAGCGCCGCACCGAGGTCGTCGATGATCGTTAGGAGGCGCAGGCTCCATCCTGAAAGCGCGCGACGCAAGAATCGGCCCATCGGTTGTCCGAAGAGGACCACGGCGGCGAGTCCTGCCAAGAACAGCGCCGAGAGAACCGCGATCAACGGTGCAAGGGCTGCGGAACCCGTGCTTGGCAACAGAAGCACGGCAACCAGGCCGACGAGCACGAAGGCGATGAGGCCGATCAGGCGATCGATCAAAATCGAGAGCAGCGCCGGCGTGCGCCGTCCCTCAGCGGCATTGTAGATATAGACTCCGCGAATGAGATCGCCGCCGGCGGCACCCGGCAGGAAATTCGCGAAGAACAGGCTGGTCGCGAGGATGCGCGTGGTGCGCCCGAGGCGCAGCGGCAGGCCTTGCGAGCGCAAAAGAATGTGCCAACGCAGCGCCTCGAGAGGGATGCTCGCGAGCGCCGCGATCGTCGCCAGCGCCACAATGTCGGGCCGGGAGGCAAGCGCGCCGAGCGCTGCGATATCGACGATGCCCAGATAATAGAGTAGCGCCAGCAGGGCGATGCCGGCGGCAATACGCACCAGGTTTCCGGCGTTGGCGAGCGGGTGCCGCGCCCGGCCGGCCGCACCTTGCGCGCGCTTTGCCATCAATCTGTCATCGATCCGAGCTATCATTGTCACAACACGTAGTGCAGTTATGCGCTATTTACCCACTAGGCATTGAGGATCTCCTTGTCAATCGCGATGCGCGCGCAGGGCGGCGAACGCGGCCCTTTGTCCTGCCTTAGAGCGGACGCGTTCCGATGAGCTTTCCAATTGCGCTCCTGGGATTTTGCTCTTTCGCCACGGCGCTTCACCTGGCCAGTATCGCGCTTGCCGCGGCAAGGATGCGGGCGCGCCAGCCGTTCTTGGCCCCGCCCGCCGATGCGCGGCCCGTGACGCTGATCCGCCCGGTATGCGGCATCGAAGCATTCTCCTGGGAGACGCTGGGCTCGAGCTTCACGCTCGATTATCCCGCTTATGAAATCGTCTTCTGCGTGGCGCGGGCGGACGATCCGGTGAGCGCGATCATCCATCGCCTGATCGAAGCCCATCCGCAGGTCGAGGCGCATCTCCTGGTGGGCGATGAGCGGGTGAGCCTCAACCCCAAGCTCAACAACGTGGTCAAGGGTTGGGACGCCGCGCGGCATGATCGGATCGTCATGGCCGACAGCAACGTGCTGATGCCGCGCGATTACATCCAGCGCCTGGCGGCGCGATGGCGGCCCGATACGGGCGTCGTCTGCTCGGTGCCGATCGCGTCCCGGCCGGGAAATCTCTGGGCGGAGCTCGAATGCGCCTTCCTGAACACCTATCAGGCGCGTTGGGAATATGTCGCGGATTCGCTGGGCTGCGGCTTCGCGCAGGGCAAAAGCATGATGATGCGGCGCGGCGTCGTCGATCGGGGCGGCGGAATCCGCGCGCTCGGCGCCGAGATCGCGGAAGACGCGGCGCTGACGAAGCTGCTCCGCGCGGCAGGGCTCAAGGTTCATCTGGTCGACGATCCGTTCGAGCAGCCGCTCGGTTCGCGCTCGGCCGCCGAGGTCTGGTCGCGCCAGCGCCGCTGGTCGCGCTTGCGGCGCATGACCTTTCCGCTGCTTTTCGTTCCCGAATTGCTGGCGGGTAGCTTCTTTCCGCTTCTCGCGGCCATTGCCTTTGCCGCCGGGGAGCCATTCACCATCGCCGCAGCGGCGGGCTTGCTGCTGATCGTTTGGTTCGGCGCAGAGGCGGCGCTGGCGCGGCGCGCGGGCTGGCATTGGTCGATCCGGATGCCGCTCGCATTCCTCTTACGCGATCTTCTGCTTCCGCTGCTGTGGGCCGATGCCTGGGTCGGCAGCAATTTCATCTGGCGGGGCACGGAGCTGCGGCCACGCGAGATGACGCCGGAATCGCCGCCCGCCTGAGCGACGGTCTTCAGCGGGGCGAAGCCATCATCGATTTTATCTTGTTCTTGCTCTGTTCTCACACTTGCGCTAATCTTCTTCCATGGATGCGAAGCTGCCCGAGCTGCCGAGGAAGGGGCGCGGGGCGATCTCGAACCCCACGCCGCGCTATGAGCCCGCGCGTACGGAGCGAATCGACGACGGGTGGGGCGGGGCGTCCTCTGAGGAGGACGAGGAGCCGCCGCGGCTCGCCACCACGGTCACGATCGATGCCAGCCGCACGGTCATCGCGCGCAACGACTCGCCCGACATCCCCTTCGACCGCTCGGTCAATCCCTACCGCGGCTGCGAGCACGGCTGCGTTTACTGCTACGCGCGGCCGAGCCATGCCTTCCTCGGCCTCTCGCCCGGCCTCGACTTCGAGAGCCGGCTGGTGGCCAAGCCCGAGGCGCCCAAGCTGCTCGCGCAAGAGCTCGCCAAGCCCGGCTACACGGTCGAGCCCTTGGCGCTCGGCACCAACACCGATCCCTATCAGCCGATCGAGCGCGAGATGAGGATCACGCGCGGCATTCTCGAGGTCCTCCGCGACTTCAACCACCCGGTGACGATCACCACGAAGTCGGCCCTCGTGCTCCGCGACCTCGACATCCTCGCCGCCATGGCCGCGCGCGGCTTGGCGCATGTAGGGATTTCCGTGACCACCCTAGATGGGGCGCTCGCCCGCGCGATGGAGCCGCGCGCGCCCTCGCCGCGGCGCCGCCTCGCCGCGATTCGCGCGCTCAGCGAGAGCGGCATCCCCACGGCGGTGATGGCTGCCCCCCTCATCCCAGCACTCAACGACTTCGAGCTTGAGCGCATCCTCGAGGCGGCGGCCCGCGAGGGCGCCACGGCCGCCGCCTACACGCTCCTGCGCCTGCCGCTCGAGATCAAGGAGCTCTTCTCCGAATGGCTCGCCGCGCATTTCCCGGAGCGCGCCAAGCACGTGCTCTCGCTCATCCGCGGCATGCGCGGCGGCAAGCTCAACGATCCCAACTTTGGCAGCCGCTTCTCCGGCCAGGGCCCCTATGCCGGGCTGATACGCGCGCGCTTCCAGCTCGCCTTGAAGCGCCTCGGGCTCGACAAGCGCGACTGGCGGCCCACGACCACGCTCTTCAAGGTGCCGCCGCGGCCGGGGGACCAGCTCGAGCTCCTCTGACGGGCCGCGCCGCGGCAAAGCCGCAAACGGCCGCCTCGCCCCGGGGCGCACCCTGCTCTCGACCGCACCCAAAGCGGCCCCGCCACGCCCAGTTGCCAAGCCATGTTCCTTCCGTGCTAGGATTCGCTCCCGCGCGGTCGCAAAGCAGGACCTCGGAGGGGGGAGGAGCGCGCCCATGAGACCACAAGGGGGCGAGCAGAGCGGCACACAGGCGCTCAGCGATCTCGCCCGCAGGACCGAGCGGCGCACGCTCGACCTCGAGGCCGTCAGGCTCGCCTATCGGCGCTACGCCTTCGTCTATGACGTCCTCTTCGGCATCCCGCTCGGCGCCGGGCGCCGCCTTGCCATAGCTGCCGTGAACGCGCGCGGGGCGGGACGCGTGCTCGAGGTGGGGGTCGGCACCGGGCTCACGCTGCCGCTTTACCGCGCCGATTCGAGGGTCGTAGGCATCGACCTCTCGCCCGAGATGCTCGCGCGCGCGCGCCACCGGGTGGACGCCCTCGGGCTCAGCCAAGTCGAAGCCCTTGTCGAGATGGACGGCGAGCGCATGGAGTTCGCGGACGAGAGCTTCGATACGGTGGTCGCCCTCCACGTGCTCTCGGTCGCCCCCGATCCGGCCCGCTTGATGCAGGAAATGCGGCGGGTCGCAGCCCCCGGCGGCGAGATCCTGATCTTGAACCATTTCCGCTCGGAGCGGGGGCCCTGGCGCTGGCTCGAGCGCGCGACGGCGCCGCTCTCGGCCTTCCTCGGCTTCCGCCCCGATCTCGACCGCAAGATGCTCGGCAGCCTCGCCGATCTGGTCCTCATCGAGGATCGCCACGTCAAGCGCGCGGCCGGCGCCATGTTGCTGCGTCTGCGCAAGGGCCGCGAGGCGGGCTGAGCGGGAGGCTGAGCCGAGCCTCCAAGGGAGGCGCGCAGCCGGCAACGTCCGGCTTGACGCAAAACGGTCGCACGAGCGCAACGGAGCCGTCGCGAACTTCCCTTAGGAAGAGGCGCCATGGAGACGGCACAAGAGGTCGAGCTCGTCGTCGCGGCTGAAGCGCGCCCGCTCAGGCTTGCGAGGCGGCGAAAGACGGGCACCCGGCCCTACCTCCTGCTCGCGCCCTCGCTCTTCTTCCTTCTCCTCTTCACCTATTTGCCGATCGCGCGCGTCATCCGGGATTCGCTCTACCTGAAGCAGCTCGGCGACCTGACGGGGCGCTTCGTCGGACCCGCGAACTACGCCCGCCTCTTCGCGGACGAGAAGTTCCGCACCGCACTCCTCAACAACCTCGCCTATGCCGCCGGCACCCTTCTGCCGACGATCGCGCTCGCGATCGCGTTCGCCGTGCTGCTGCAGCGCTCGACGCGGCTGAATGCGGTCATCCGCGCCTGTCTCTTCTTCCCCACCGTGGTGCCGCTCACGGCGGCGGCCGGGCTCTGGATCTTCATCTTCCTGCCCAACGGCGGGCTCATCGACTACTACCTCGGCCCGCTCGGCGCCCGCTCGATCAACTGGCTCGGCAACCCCGATCTGGCGCTCGCCGCCCTCTCGATCCTCACGGTGTGGAAGAACGCGGGCTACTACATGCTTTTCTACCTGGCCGGCCTGCAGGCGATTCCGGGAGAGGCGCTCGAGGCGGCCCTCCTCGACGGCGCCAACGGCTGGCAGCGCTTCTGGCACGTGACCTTGCCGCTGCTCAGGCCGACCACGGCCTTCGTCGTGGTGATAGCACTCATCAACGTGGTGACCAACGTCGACCATGTCATCGTGATGACCCATGGAGGGCCCGACAACGCGACGAACCTCCTCCTCTACTACATCTTCCAAACCCAGACCGAGTTCCATGATCCGGGCAAGGCGACGGCGGCGACCGTGGTGAGCTTAGCTGCCCTCCTCGCGATCTCCCTCTTCGGCTTGCGTGCGCTCGAGCGGGGCATCCGCCATGAGGGGTAGAAAGGCGCCCTTGGCCGCGGCAGCTGCTGCCCTCATGGCCGGCGTCGGCTTCGTCTGGTCCACGCCGTTCCTGTGGATGATCGTCGCGGCCTTGAGGCCCGAGGGCTATGGACCGGGCGAGCTCGCCTCGCTCGCACCGGACTTCGTGCCCACGCTCGAGAACTTCCGGCTCGCCTGGGAGAGCGCGGACTTCCTCGTCAATTACGCCAACACGCTCATCGTCGTCTGCGGCATCCTCGGCGTGCAGCTCGTCACCATCACGCTCGCGGGCTACGCCTTTGCGCGCCTCGAGTTCCGCTTCAAGGAGGCGCTCTTCTATCTCTTTCTGCTGCAGCTCATGCTGGTGCCGCCGATCCTGATCATCCCCAATCTCACGACGGCCGTGCGGCTCGGCATCTACGACACGCTCATCGGCGTCATGGCGCCCTACATGGCCTCCGCCTTCGGCACTTTCCTGATGCGCCAAGCCTTCCGCTCGGTGCCCCGCGACTTCGAGGACGCCGCGGTGATCGACGGCTGCTCGTTCCCAGCACTCCTGCGCCACGTCATGCTGCCGCTCGTGCGGCCCACGCTGGTCGCCTTCGCGATCGTGAGCGTCGTCGCCCACTGGAACGAGCTGCTCTGGCCGCTCATGGTAATCAATTCTCCCAAACGGCAGACGCTCGTCGTCGGGCTCGCGAGCTTCACCCAGGCGAGCGAGGGGGCGGCGGAGTGGGGCCTGATCGCCGCCGGCACGCTTCTCGTGACGCTCCCGCTCATCCTCGCCTTCATCGCCTTCCAGCGGCAATTCGTGAACAGCTTCATGTTTTCCGGACTCAAATGATCAGCAAGGGGGACCAGACCATGACGATGCGGCACCTCATTCCCGCCGGGCGCGCGAAGGCATTGGCACTCGCGCTCGCCTTGGCGACGGCGCTTCTCTCAACGCCCGGGAAGGCCGCCACCACCTCGATCGATTTCTATTTTCCCACCCCCGTCCAGGGTCCGCTCGCCCGCGAGCTCACGCGAATCGTAAAGGAGTTCAACGACAAGAACGCGGACATCGAGGTCGTCGCCGTCTACACCGGGAGCTATGACGACACGCGCGTCAAGGCGCAGGCCGCGATCGCCGCCGGCAAGCCGCCGGGCGTCGCCCTCATGTCGGCCAACTTCGTGCTGGAGTTCGTGCTCAACAGGCAGATCGAGCCCATCGAGGATTATCTCGTCGAGAACAAGGTGGACCCCAAGGGCTTCCTCGACGACTTTTGGCCGGCGGTCAGGCCGAACGCGACGATCGACGGCAAGATCTATGCGATCCCCTACCAGAACTCGACGCCGCTTCTCTACATCAACGCGGACCACTTCCGCGAGGCGGGCCTCGACCCCGCCAAGCCGCCGCAGACCTGGGCGGATCTGGTGAGCTACGCCGAGAAGCTCACCAAGCGCGAGGGCGATCAGGTGGTGCGCTGGGGCCTCACCATGCCGTCGGCCTACGATTATTGCGGCTGGCTCATCCAGTCCTTCACCATGGCCAACGGCGGACTCTTCTACAATCCGAGCTACGGCGGCGAGGTCTATTACGACCAGCCCTCCACCTTGGGGGCGCTCCAGCTCTGGAAGGACCTCGCCTTCAAGTACAAGGTGATGCCGCAAGGGGTCATCGACCCCAACCAGGTGTCCGCCGATTTCTTCGCGGGCAAGGCCTCCATGGTCGTGCTCTCGACCGGCTCGCTCACCTTCATCCGCAACGGCGCCAAGTTTCCCTACCGCGTCGGTTTCATGCCGAGAAACGTGCGCAACGCGGTGCCGATCGGCGGCGGCTCGCTCATCGCCTTCGCCGGGCTCTCGCCCGAGCAGCGCAAGGCGGCGTGGCGCTTCATGAGCTACATGACCTCCCCCGAGCAGCTCGGCCATTGGAGCCGCTTCACCGGCTATTTCTCGCCGCGCAAGAGTTCCTACGACCTGCCCGAGATGAAGGAGTTCATCGCCCAGCATCCCGACGCGCTCACCGCACTCGAGCAGCTCGAGTACGCCGGTCCCTGGCTCGCGGTCTACGACACCGTCGCCGTGCGCAAGGCGATGGAGGACCAGGTGCAGGCGGTGCTCTCCGGCAAGAAGGAGCCGGCCCAGGCGGTCAAGGATGCGCAGAAAGCGGCGGACGAGATCATGCGGCCGCTCACCGAGAAGATCACCGGCGGCGTCGGCCCGTGACTTGCGCCGCCGTTGACGGCGGACGCGGAAGCCGGGTAGTAGACGCCTTTGCTGCGCCGCACGTTAGTCGGGCCGTGGATGGGAACATGATCATCGCGCAGATCACCGACATGCATATCCGCCCCTCGGGCGAGCTTGCCTACGACAGGGTCTCGACCAACGGCATGCTGGCCGACGCGGTCAGTCACCTGGCGACGCTCAAGCCCCGACCCGACGTGGTAATCGCGACGGGCGATCTCGTCGATCGCGGGCTCGAGGAGGAGTATGCGCTACTGCGCGATCTCCTCGCCGCCCTCGAGATGCCGGTCTTCCTCATCCCCGGCAACCACGACGACCGCGCGACCCTCGCGCGCGCTTTCCCGGACCACTCCTATCTGCCGCGGGACGGCGGCTTTCTCCACTACGTCGTCGACGATTATCCGGTGCGCCTCGTCGGCCTCGACACGGTGGTGCCCGGCGAGGCCGGCGGCGACATGTGCAAGAAGCGGCTCGCGTGGTTTCAACGGCAGCTCGATGAGGCGAAGCCGCGCCCGACCGTCGTCTTCATGCACCACCCGCCCTTCGCGACGGGGGTCCGGCACATGGACGAGATCGGCCTCAAGAGTGCCGATGCCTTCGCCGAGATCGTGGCGCGGCACCCCGAGATCGAGCGCATCGTCTGCGGCCATCTGCACCGGCCCATCCAGATGCGCTGGCACGGCACGCTCGTCAGCACCGCACCCAGCACGGCGCATCAAGTGGTCCTCGATCTGCGCCACGACGCGCCGGCCGTCTTCAACATGGAGCCTCCCGCCTGCCAGCTCCACCTGTGGGACGCCGCCCAAGGCATCGTCTCGCACACGAGCTACATCGGCCGCTTCGACGGCCCCTATCCCTTCTTCCCGGAGAAGGCCGCGGGGTGAAAGGGCAAGGCGGGCGGCCGAGGAGCCGGGCCGCGCAGCCCTCCGATTCGCATAAATCGGTTGGATTTTGCGGTTATTTCGCGTTATCTAATCTTAATTTTTCGAGTGTATTCATGGTGGCGCCAAGGCGCGGGCGCCATTATTTCGTGAGCATGCGGCTGGGCGCGGGAAAGAGACTGGAGTGCGGCCTTGCGACAGCGCCATCCGGCGTTCGCGGGCATGCGCGCGCCCCTCGAGCCTGAAGAGGCGGGAAGACGGCCGGGCCCGCCCGCGCCTGCGGACGGAAGGGATAGTACCGGCCGCGCGCGGGCGCGGCGCGAGATTCGCGAGCATGGCAACGATCCTCGAGCGGGAGCGGACGGGCTGAGATGTTGAAGACGCTGGCCGACTTCATCAAGAACATGTCGATCAGGCGGAAGCTGATCATGATCGTCATGCTGACGACCGCCTCCGTCCTCGAAGTCGACTCCCTCGTGTTCATCAGGGACGAGATTCACTATCTGCGCGATGCGGCACTCTCCGAGCTCACCACGCTCGCGACGGTGATCGGCTCGACCACGGCGTCGGCGATTACTGCGGGCGACCGCGACGCCACCGAGGCGACGCTCGCGGCCTTGGCCGCCAAGCCGCAAATCCTTGCCGCCGTCATCTACAAGCCCGACGGTCAGGTATTCGCGAGCTATCACCGCAGCCTATCGGCGCCAGCGACCGTCCAGTCGGCCACACCCCAAGCGGAAGACCTTTCGAGCGTCCCGGGCGCGCTTAGCCTGCGCCGGCCGATCGTCCATAACGGCGCCTCGATCGGCACGATCCGCCTCGAGGCGAGCTCGGACCAGCTCCTCGACAGCACGGCGCGCTCGCAGACCCTCGTGCTCGCCATCCTCTTCGTCTCCTTGGGCGTCGCCTATATTCTCTGCGTGGCCCTCCAGCGCATCATCTCGCAGCCGATCCGCTCCCTTGCGCTCACGATGTCGAAAATCTCCAAGGAGCAGAACTACGGGCTGCGCGCGGAGAAGGGGGGCGACGACGAGATCGGCGTGCTCGTCGACGGCTTCAACGCCGTGCTCGGGCAGATCGCGCAACGCGACGAGACGCTGCGGACGAAGAACGAGGAGCTCGCGAGCGTCATCGGCGAGCTGCGCGAGGCGAAGGACCAGGCCGAGGCCGCCAACCGCGCCAAGTCGCACTTCCTCGCCACCATGAGCCACGAGATCCGCACGCCCATGAACGGCGTGCTCGGGATGGCGAGCCTGCTCGCCGACACGCGCCTCGACGAGCGGCAGTCGCGCCTGCTCGACAACCTGCGGCGCTCGGGCGAGGCGCTCTTGGCCATCATCAACGACATCCTCGACCTCTCCAAGGTCGAGGCGGGGCGGCTCGAGCTCATCGACACCGTCTTCGATCCGCGCGAGGTGATCGCCGAGGTGAACGACCTTCTCTCGGCGCGCTGTGCGAGCAAGGGAATCGAGTTCATCTACTACGTTTCCGAGGACGTGCCGCGCCATCTGCGCGGCGACCCCGTTCGCCTGCGCCAAATTCTCGTCAATCTGGTTGGCAACGCCATCAAGTTCACGGAAGAGGGCGAGATCTACGTCGACCTCGTGCTCGCCCGCAGCGACGAGAAGGGCGTTCTGCTCTCCTTCTCCGTGCTCGACACCGGCATCGGCATCGCGCCCGATCAGCAGTCCCGCGTCTTCGAGTCCTTCCGCCAGGTCGACACCTCGCTCACGCGGAAATACGGCGGCTCGGGGCTCGGGCTCGCGATCGCGCGGCAGCTCGCGGAGCTCATGGGCGGCGAGATCGGCGTCGAGAGCGAGCTCGGCCGCGGCTCGCGCTTCTGGTTCACCGTGCGGCTCGCCCGCGTCGAAGCGGACACCGCCGAATCGACCGCGCCGCGCCGCATGTCGCGCCCGCTTCGCGTGCTTCTCGTCGACACCAACGCGAGAAGCGCCAAGGTGATGACCAACTATCTCTCAAGCTGGAAGATCGACTCGCAGCTTGCGGAGACCCCGGACGCTGCGCGCGATGCGATCACGGCGGCGAGTGCCGCGGGGCGGCGCTTCGATGCGGCGTTCATCGACGTGAAGGGGCTCGGCCCCCAGGGCTTCGAGCTCATGCGCTGGGCGCGCGCGAAAGCCGATTCGGGGGTCGGCGAGTTCATCCTCCTGACCGGTCTCGAGGGCGCCGAGGACGAGCCCGGCAAGCAAGGCGCCTTCGCCCAGCTGACCAAGCCCGTGCGCCCCTCGGTGCTGTTCGACTGCCTCGCCACCCTGGCATCCGGCGGCCGCCAGAAGGGAATTACGCCATTCTTCGTGCGGCCGGGCCCCCAGCCGAAGGTCCGCCCGCAGTTCGATGCGCACCTCCTCGTGGTCGAGGACAACGTCATCAATCAGGAGGTGGCCCACGGCATGCTCGGCGCGATGGGCTGCAAGGTGACCACCGCGAGCAACGGGCGCGAGGCCGTTCGCCTTGTCGTCCAGCAACCGTTCGATCTCATCCTGATGGATTGCGAGATGCCCGAGATGGACGGCTTCGAGGCCGCGCGCCGCATGCGCGAGCTCGAGCGCGGCGGTCCGCTCGCGGCAGGGGATGCCGAGCGCACGCCGATCGTCGCCATCACAGCGCATGCCATGGCGGGAGTGCGCGAGCAGTGCCTCCAGGCCGGCATGGATGATTTCCTGAGCAAGCCGTTCGACGAGGTGCAGGTCGGCGAGACGCTCAAGCGCTGGCTGGCGCATCGTTATCAACCGGGCCGCAGCGCCCCTCCGGCGGACGAGCCGAAAGCCGCGGAGGGCGCGAAGGCGGGGGTGGGGCAAAGCGCGGCGGAGGAGCGGAAAGTGACGGAAGAGCGCAAAGAGGCGCCCATAGAGGGCGCCGCCGAGACCGCCGCCGAGATCGACATGCGCGCGATCGAGCGTATCCGCGCATTGCCCAAGCGCGGGCCCCAATCGGTGCTCGACCGCGTGCTTGTCGAGTTCACCAAATCGGCGCCGAAGCTCGCCGCCGACATCAAGGACGCGACCCTGCGGGGCGACACGGAGGCCGCCTGGCGGGCGGCGCACAGCCTCAAGTCGAGTGCCGCCAATCTCGGCGCCGAGCGCCTCTCCGGCCGCGCCAAGGAGATCGAGGCCCTCGGTCGAAAGGGAGCCGCGGAGGAAATCGTGGCCCTGCTTCCGGCACTGGAGAGCGCGCTCGACGGCGCCTTGCGCGGCCTCAAGGGCCTGATGGAGAGCGCCTCGTGAGTTCGGCCGAGCCAAGCGAGAAATCCGTCATCCTGATCGTCGACGACGACACGACCATGCGCTTCCTCATGCGCGAGACGCTCGAGCAGGACGGCTTCACCGTCCTCGAGAGCGGCGACGGCGTCGAGGCGCTCCAGGCCTACGAGGAAAGCCGTCCGGAAATGCTCATATCCGACGTGGTCATGCCGCGCATGGACGGCTTCGAGCTCTGCCGCGCGCTCAGGAAGCGAGGCGACGCGAACTACGTCCCGGTCCTGATGGCGACCGGGCTCGACGATCTCGAGTCTATCGAGAAGGCCTACGAGGCGGGCGCCACCGACTTCATCGTCAAGCCGATCAACTGGCTGATCCTGTGCCACCGCGTGCGCTACATGCTGCGCGCGAGCCGCACCTTCAACGCGCTGCGCGAAACCGAGGAGCGGCTCAGGAGCATCGCGGAGAATCTTCCCGGCGCCATATATCGACAGGCCTTGAGGGCCGACGGCAAGATCGCATTCAGCTACGTGAGCCCGGCGATGCAGACCCTCTACGGCATCGACCCGGCGGTCATGGTGCGCGACAGCCGGCATTTCGTGGATTGCGTCGTGGCCGAGGATCGCCTCGTCTTGGACGACGCGCTGCGCCGCTCCGCCCGAGAGCTGGCCCCCCTGGAAGCCGAATTCCGCCTCGACACTCCGATTGCGGGCGTCCGCTGGCTGAAATCGGTTGCCCGGCCGCGCCGGCTCGACAACGGCGAGGTGCAATGGGACGGCGTGGCCCTCGACATCACCGAGCTCAAGAAGCTCGAGGCGCACCGCGACTATCTCGCCTATTACGATCCGCTGACCGGGATGCCGAACCAGCACCTCTTCGAGGACCGCTTGTCCCAGGCGCTGCCGCAGGCCGAGCGGCTGGGCAGCAAGATCGCGGTGATCTACCTCGAGATCGAATCGCTCGAGAACATCCGCGACAGCGCCGGCCTCGCCGCCGCCGACGTCATCATCCGCGAGGCGGCCCTCAGGCTTCAGCCGGCACTCAGGCCCGGCGATACGGTGGCCCACGCCGGCGGGGGCCGCTTCTTCGCCATGCTGGGCGGGATCAAGCGGAGCACCGACGTCGCCGCCCCCATCCGACGGCTGTCCGAGGCCTTCGAGAAGCCCTTCTTGCTCGAGGGCAGCGAGCTTTTTGCCAAGATCGTCATGGGCATCAGCCTCTTCCCCGACGATGGCAACTTGCCCGAGGCGCTCCTGCGCAACGCGAGCACGGCGCTCACCCGCGCCAAGGCCACGCTCGGCCAGGGCTACGAGTTCTACAGCCGCCACATGACGGATAGCGCCGTCAAGCGGCTCTCGACCGAGGGCGAGCTGCGCCGGGCGATCGAGCGCGGCGAGCTCGAGGTCTTCTATCAGCCCCAGGTGAACACCCTCAGCTTCAAGATCATCGGCATGGAGGCGCTCGTGCGCTGGCGGCACCCCGCGCGCGGGCTTGTCTCACCCGGCGAGTTCATCGCCATCGCCGAGCAGAGCGGCCTTATCGTGCCGCTCGGGGAGTACGTCCTGCGCAAGGCGTGCATTCAGACCGAGGTGTGGCGGCGTCGGGGGATTTGCGATTTCCCCGTCTCGGTGAACGTCTCCGGCTGGCAACTCATGCGCGAGGACCTCGGCGACCGCGTGCTTTCGGTCCTCGAGGAGACCAAGCTGCCGCACGCCGGGCTCAAGCTCGAGCTCACCGAGAGCACGATCCTGCGCAACGTCGAGCTCATCACGCGCACGATGAACCGCCTCGCTTCGACCGGCGTCACCTTCGCCGTCGACGACTTCGGCATCGAGCACTCGGCGCTCAGCCATCTCTCGCGGCTTCCCGTCGAGACGCTCAAGGTGGACCACTCCTTCGTCTCGCGGATGACCAGCGATCCCGCCCACGGCGCGCTCGTGCAGGCCATCATCTCGATGACGCATGCCATGGACAAGAAGGCCATCGCGGAAGGGGTCGAGTCGAACGAGGAGCTCACATACCTGCGCGCCTATCGCTGCAATGGCATCCAGGGCTTCCTCTTCAGCAAGCCCTTGCCGCCCGCGGAATTCGAGACCCTGTTCGAGGCCGAGACGCTGCCGCCGCGACAGGCAGCCGAGTAGACGCGGCTCGCGATGGCGGGTTCCGCTCAAGCGGAATCGCCGCTCCGATCGTCATTCCCGCGAAGCTTGTCCCCGCGAACGCGGGGCGGCGTTCGGATCAGGATACTATCCAAGGTTCGGAGGGCATCCCTAGAAAAGGGCCGCAGATGTCATTGCGCCTCCTAAGACCGTAACTTTAACAGCATTTTTACAATTGCATGATCTAATTTCCGGCGTCATGTCGTCCGTTCGGGGGCGCGAATTATGCGAATTGCTCTTAAGAAGCTCGCCGTTGCCTTAGCATCAAGGCCCAACGAGGGCGTCACGGTCGTCGAATATGCGCATGGCATGAAGGCAGTGGCGCAGACAACGCTCGTTGCGGCGGCGCTTTTGTGCCTGTCCGCGTGCTCGGAAGCTCCCAACGCGGACAGGGTCAGGCTTGAAACGGGCGCGGTCGACGATCCCGTCGAAGCGATGAACCGGGACATCTTCGACGCCAATCAGTTCGCCGACCGCAACGTGATGAAGCCCGTGGCCGAGAGCTACCGCGACGAGGTGCCCAAGGACGTTCGCCGCGGCATCCACAACGTGCTCAGCAACCTGAATGAGCCCGTCGTCGGCCTCAACGACGTGCTGCAGGGCAATTTCGAGCGAGCCTGGACCGCGGTGTGTCGCTTCGCGGTGAATACGACGGCGGGTGCGGTTGGCATCATGGACGTGGCGTCGAATTGGGGCCTCAAGCACCACGACGCCGACTTCGGCCAGACTTTCGGGGTATGGGGCATCCCCGAGGGGCCCTTCGTCGAATTGCCCTTCTTCGGTCCCTCCGACTTGAGGGACGCGGTCGGGTTGGTCATCGGCATCGTCGCCAACCCGCTCTTCTTCGCGGGCGGAGGGGTCGTCGTCACCGCAGCGAGTTACAGCAGCTCGGCAACCTCCGCCGTGGACAAACGCGCCGAATATCTCGACACGCTCGATTCGATCGAGCGCACCTCGGTCGACTATTATGCCTCTTTGCGCAGCCTCTATCTGCAGCGCCGCGAAGCGCTCGTCGATGCGGGCAGATTCCCCGGACAATCCAGCTTCGCGAGCATCGACGCCGGACTTCCCGTGATGGATACGCCCGCCGCGGAATCGCCGCCTCTCAAGACGCAGGCTGCTCTAACGATAACGACGACGCCATGATCCCCTGCAATATTGATTGTCACGCAATCGCAAGCCCTATCGATTAAATGCCCCCCATTGCCCCTTCGGGGGCATCTGATTACGGCGGCAGGAACCCCCGTGGTGGCAGCTTCCGGAACCCTGCGGCTCTGAAAGCTTCCGCGATCGCCGTCGCCCCTTGCCCACGCCGACGAGGTGACCGAATGAAGGGGCGCCCCACTTCCGGATTGGGTCAAACCGAGACACCGACCTGCCTCTCCCGCCTTTCTCCCGGCGCGCGATCGTGCTATCGGAAAGGACTGAGCCAAGAGGCAAAGGCACAGCGGGGGCGATGCCGGACTTTTCCTTCGAAGAGCGATGCTCCGGGCTCGTCGCCGGCATCGACGAGGCCGGGCGCGGACCGTGGGCGGGGCCGGTCGTCGCCGCCGCGGTCATCCTCGGCCAGAGCACGAGCGCGCGCCGCGCACTTCGGCACCTCCTCGCCGGCCTCGATGATTCCAAGCGCCTCCCCCGCGAGCGGCGCGAGGAATTCGCTCAGCTCCTGGAGCGCGCCGCGACCGCGGGAATGGTGCGCTACGGCTTGGCCGCGGCAAGCGTGGCCGAGATCGACCGCCTCAACATTCTTGCGGCGACGCACCTCGCCATGGCAAGGGCGCTCTCGGCTCTCGGCCTCAGGCCCGCGGTGGCGCTTGTCGACGGCGACCGCGCGCCGGCCCTCTCCTGCCGCGTCGAGACGATCATCGGCGGCGACGGGCTCAGCCTTTCGATCGCCGCCGCCTCGGTCTTGGCCAAAGTCACCCGCGACGGGCTGATGCGGCGCCTGGCCGTGCGCCATCCCGGCTTCGGTTGGGAACATAATATGGGGTATGGCACCGAGGAGCACCGCGAGGCCTTGTGGCGCATCGGCCCAACCTGCCATCACCGCCGCAGCTTCGCCCCGGTCAGCGCCTGCCAGGGCGAGCTAAGTCTTTGACTCCACAAAATTATTGACCCGGCGAGTCGCTTGACTCAAAGTGGGCGAGGGGTGCCGCGAGCGGCGGGGCTTGGCGATCTTGAGGGCCGCTCGCGCCGAGCGTCGACTTCGGATGAGGGCCGGCCGCGAGCAAGCGGCCGCGAAGTCCGTCGAGGGGGCAATTTGCAAGCGAACCAGATTCTGGTCGGCGATTGCGTCGAGCTCATGGGCTGGCTGCCCTCGGGCTCGGTCGACATGGTGTTCGCCGATCCGCCCTACAATCTGCAGCTCGCGGGCGAGCTCAACCGGCCCAACAACACGCGCGTCAACGGCTGCGATGCGGCGTGGGACAAGTTCGACGACTTCCGCGCCTATGATTCCTTCACGCGCGCCTGGCTCGCGGGCGCGCGCCGTACGCTCAAGGAGGACGGCACGCTCTGGGTGATCGGCAGCTACCACAATATCTTTCGCGTCGGCGCCATCCTCCAGGACCTCGGCTTCTGGATCCTGAACGACGTGATTTGGCGCAAGACCAACCCGATGCCGAACTTCCGCGGACGGCGCTTCACCAACGCGCACGAGACGCTCATCTGGTGCGCCAAGAGCTCCGCGGCGCGCTACACCTTCAATTACGAGGCCATGAAGGCGCTCAACGACGCGCTGCAGATGCGCAGCGACTGGCTCATCCCGCTGTGCACCGGTCAGGAGCGGCTCAAGGACGACTCCGGCGGCAAGGCGCACCCGACCCAGAAGCCCGAGGCGCTCCTCCATCGCTGCATCATGGCGGCGACCAAGCCGGGTGGGCTGGTCCTCGATCCTTTCTTCGGCACCGGCACCACGGGTGTCGTCGCCCGGCGCCTCGGCCGCGGCTATGTCGGCATCGAGAAGGATCCGGCCTATGCGCGGCTCGCGCGCGAGCGCATCGCCGCCGTCGCGGTGAGCTCTGACCCCGCCACGCTCGAGCTGCGCGCGCGCCGCGAGGAGCCGCGCATACCCTTCGGCTGGCTCGTCGAGCATGGCCTCTTGCGGCCGGGCGAGCTGCTCTTCGATGCGACCCGGCGGTGGACCGCCAAAGTGCGCGCGGACGGCACCCTCATCTCGGCCGAGCACAAGGGCTCGATCCATCAGGTGGCGGCGGCGGTGCAGGGCGCGCCCGCCTGCAACGGCTGGACCTTCTGGCTGGTCGAGCGCAAGGGCCGCGCCGTGCCGATCGATCTTTTGCGCCAGGAGCTGCGCGCGGGGCTCGCGCGGGCCGGCTGAGTCTCACCCCGCCTGAGCCCAAGCGCCGGCTAGGGGAAGCGTCAAGGTGCCCTTGAGGCCGCCGAGAGCCCCTTCGCCGAGTGCCACGCTGCCGTCATAGAGCAGTCTCACTGCGTGTGGAATCGCCACCCCTTCACCCAGCTCCGGGTAAGGCTCGGCTTCGCCTCGCCAACCCTTCGCAACCCTCTCCCCCGCCGAGGGGGAGAGGGTAGGGTGAGGGGGAACGCTGCGTTCACTTACCAAGAATATGCTCTAGAGCCCGGCGATGTCGCGCACGATGGCGAGGCCGAGCCCGCTGCCGGGCACGGCCTCGTCCAGGCGCTTGCCGCGCTGGAAGAACTGCATGCGCTCCTCGGCCGAGAGGCCGGGACCGTCAGGCTCGACGATGATGGCAAGGCGCTCGCCGGCGCGATCCTTGCGCAGGATCGCTGGGGCCGCCGCGTAAAACTCTATGTCGATGCGGTGAGCGGCGAAGTGGTGCCGGCGGGACGGTATGGGCTCGCGCATCTTACGCGAGAGGACGTGGCTCAACGTCTTTCCGCGCTCGGCTACGAATGCCTGGCCCCCGTCGACTACCGCGAGGAGCACAATCAGCTGCTCGCGCGCGGCGGACGGGAAGCGCGTGAGGCTCGCCATCGATCCGTTGAGCGGAGCCGTGTCGCACGAGCGCGCATGAGGCGAGTTGCAACGACGTTCAAGGGAGCGAGCGTAACAGCGATGCACTGAGCCATGCCTGACGAGGGGCCGCCCCTCTCGAGCGGCAGCGCCAATGTCCGTGCTATCCCCCATGAGCAAGGGCATGCGTGACGACCTTCTTCATCAGCGTGGGCAGTGCCAAGTCGGAGAGACGGTCGAGGCGGCACCAGCGGTGTGTCTCCCCCTCGTTCACGCCGTCGGGACCCTCGGTCGTCTCTCCGACACTTCCCGCGAGCACGGTGAGCTCCAGCTCGAAGTGCGTGAAGACATGGCGCACGACGCCCGGCAACGCGCGCCACGGGGCCGCCAGGGGGGCTTGGCGCTCGGCTTCCGACAGGGTGGGTGGCACCTCGGTCCAGCCCGTCGACGGCAGCTCCATGAGCCCGCCCAGGAGGCCCTTTGCCGGCCGCTTGC
>DASPPM010000453.1:0-13376 GCA_035625535.1 Alphaproteobacteria bacterium | reverse complement strand
GTTCGTCTCCAAGGACGTCTTTTTGAGGGTCGAGACGAGCCAGAGCATCTTCACCAACAAGTACGAGGCGGGCCAGGCGCTGCGCATACCGGTCGCCCATCACGAGGGCAACTATTATGCCGATGAGGGGACGCTCAAGCGTCTCGAGGACGGCGGCCAAATCGCCTTCCGTTACTGCAGCGAGACCGGCGAGGTGACGCCGGAAGCGAATCCCAACGGTGCGGCGCGCAACATCGCGGGCATCTTCAACGAGCAGAAGACCATCCTCGGCCTGATGCCGCATCCCGAGCGCCTGGCCGACCCCGCGCTCGGCGGCACCGACGGCAGGCCCCTTTTCAAGGCTCTCGCAGAGGCGCTCTCGTGAGCGCTCCGCTCTCCGGCAGTGCCGGCCGGAGCGAACCCGCGCTCACCCCTGAGCTCGTCGCCCGGCACGGGCTCACGGAGGCGGAATACGAGGTCGTGCTCGAGTCCCTCGGGCGCCAGCCGAGCCTGACCGAGCTCGGCATCTTCTCGGTCATGTGGAGCGAGCACTGCTCCTACAAATCCTCCAAGGTCTGGCTCAAGAAACTGCCAACCAGCGGGCCTCAGGTCATCTGCGGGCCAGGGGAGAACGCCGGCGTCGTCTCGATCGGCGACGGCCAGGCGGTCGTCTTCAAGATGGAGAGCCACAATCACCCTTCCTTCATCGAGCCCTATCAAGGGGCTGCGACCGGCGTGGGCGGCATCCTCCGCGATGTCTTCACCATGGGCGCGCGGCCGATCGCCAACCTGAACGCGCTCCGCTTCGGCGCCCCCGAGCACCCCAAGACGCGCCACCTCGTCGCAGGCGTCGTTGCCGGCATCGGCGGCTACGGCAATTGCGTCGGCATTCCGACCGTGGGCGGGGAGTGCAATTTCCATCCCGCCTATAACGGCAACATCCTGGTCAACGCGATGACGGTCGGGTTGGCAGCCGCGGACCGCATCTTCTATTCGGCCGCCGCCGGCGTCGGCAACCCGGTCGTCTACGTCGGCTCCAAGACCGGGCGCGACGGCATCCACGGCGCCACCATGGCGTCCGCCGAGTTCGATGAGCGCTCGGAGGAGAAGCGGCCGACCGTTCAGGTTGGCGATCCCTTCACCGAGAAGCTTCTCCTCGAGGCCTGCCTCGAGCTCATGGAGACCGACGCGATCGTCGCCATCCAGGACATGGGGGCCGCAGGCCTCACCTCGTCCTCGGTCGAGATGGCCTCCAAGGGCGGGGTGGGCATCGAGCTCGAGCTCGACCGCGTGCCGGTGCGCGAGGCGGGCATGACGCCTTACGAGATCATGCTCTCAGAGAGCCAGGAGCGCATGCTCCTGGTGCTGAAGCCGGGGCGTGAGGAGGCCGCGCGCGCGGTCTTCGACAAGTGGGAGCTCGACTTCGCGGTGATCGGCCGCTTGACCGGGAGCGGGCGGCTCGTGCTCAGAATGGCGGGGGCCGTCGCTTGCGACATCCCCCTCGCCCCCCTCGTCAAGCGCGCGCCCGTCTATTCCCGCCCTTACGTCAAGGCGAAGCCGCGAGCCGAGCTGCGGCCCGAGAGCATCCCCTCCCCGCTCGCTCCGGCGGCGGCCTTGAAGCGGCTTCTCGCCTCGCCCGACCTCGCCAGCCGGCGCTGGATCTGGGAGCAGTATGACTCGACCGTCATGGCCGACACCGTGATCCGGCCCGGCGGCGACGCAGCACTCGTGCGCGTGCACGGCACGCGGAAGGCGATCGCGCTCACGACCGACTGCACGCCGCGCTACTGCCTGGCCGATCCCTACCAGGGCGGCGCCCAGGCAGTCGCCGAGGCCTATCGCAACATCACGGCGGTGGGGGCGACGCCGCTCGCCTTGACCGACAACATGAACTTCGGCAATCCGGAGCGGCCCGAAGTGATGGGCCAGTTCGCCGGCTGCATCGAGGGCATCGCGGCGGCCTGCTCGGCCCTTGCCTTTCCCGTCGTCTCGGGCAACGTGTCGCTTTACAACGAGACCCGCGGCGAGGCCATCCTGCCCACGCCCGTGATCGGCGGCGTCGGGCTCATCCACGACCTCGGCAAGGCCGTGCGCGTCGCCTTCCCCGCGGCCGGAGAGGCGGTCGTGCTCATCGGCAGGACCGCGGGCTGGCTGGGCGCCTCGATTTATCTCCGCGACATCCTCGGCCGCGAGGAGGGAGCCCCGCCTCCTGTCGATCTCTCGGCCGAGTTGAGACACGGCGCTTTCGTCCGCGCCATGATTGCAAGGGGGATGGTGACCGCATGCCACGATCTCTCCGACGGCGGGCTCCTCGTGGCCCTCGCCGAGATGGCGATGGCGGGTAAGATGGGCTGCACCGTGTCCCCGCCCGAGGGCGGCCCGCCGCCCCACGCCTGGCTCTTCGGCGAGGACCAGGGGCGCTACCTCGTCACCACGCGCATGCCCGACGAGCTTCTAGCCCGCGCCGGCGCTTCCGGGGTCGAGGCCAGGCTGCTCGGGCTGACCGGCGGCTCCGAATTGACAGTCTTGGGCAGCGGACCTATATCGGTGGCCGAACTCGAGGACGCTCACGAATCCTGGTTCCCGTCCTTTATGGCCGGGCACGATGCGGGGCCGGACGAGGAGGCGTGAACGATGCCGATGGCGGCGAGCGAGATCGAGCGTCTCATCAAGGAGGCGCTGCCCGATGCGAGGGTGACGATCGAGGATTTGCGCGGCGACGGCGACCACTACGCGGCCCACGTGGTCTCCGCAGCCTTCAAGGGAAAGACCCGCGTGCAGCAGCATCAGCTCGTCTACCAGGCATTGCGCGGCCGCATGGGAAGCGAGCTCCATGCGCTCGCATTGCAGACC
Source organism: Alphaproteobacteria bacterium (assembly GCA_035625535.1). GTDB lineage: Bacteria > Pseudomonadota > Alphaproteobacteria > JACZXZ01 > JACZXZ01 > DASPPM01. The sequence continues at coordinate 10,544 of DASPPM010000453.1, read as the reverse complement.
TCGGCACCCGTCGACTGACAATTTCAGGCAACAAGCCCCGAACAACAAGCAAGGTGACCCGACCATGGCCGACAACGAAGTGACGGAGCAGATCCGCAAGGAGATCAGCGAGAACGAGGTGGTGCTCTTCATGAAGGGCACGCCCGTCTTCCCCCAGTGCGGCTTCTCGGCGGCGGTGGTGCAGGTGCTCAATCACCTGGGCGTCAAGTTCAAGGGGATCGACGTGCTGCAGGACCCCGAGGTTCGCCAGGGCATCAAGGAATTCAGCAGCTGGCCCACCATCCCGCAGCTTTTCGTCAAGGGCGAGTTCATCGGCGGCTGCGACATCGTGCGCGACATGTTTCAGTCGGGCGAACTCGCCACGGTGCTGAAGAACCACGGGGTCGAGACAAAGGCGGCCTAAAGGCCTCGCCACATTCCAGCAGTGCCGCAGCATTCGCGGCTCCCACCGCTCAGGGGCGGCGGATAGCGCGCGGCGCCGGTGCTCGGGCCAAGTGCCGCCGGCGAAGAGCGCGCCACCCGGCCAAGCTAGAGCATGATCCAATCAAATTGAAGCATCCTGCTCGTCACCCCCGCGAAAGCGGGGGTCCAGAGGCAGTCTGGATTCCCGCTTTCGCGGGAATGACGATGCAAATGGCCGATTCAACGTGATCGGACGCCACCCTAGGAGCGCTTGCCGCGACTCGCGCGTTGCGCTAAGCTCGCGCCTCTAAGGGGATGGAGTCCCCCAAAATCGCCCGCCAGGGCTGATGACTCCTGCCGCGTGAGGAAACGCGGCGGGAGTTGTTTCGCAACCTCCCCGCCACGCCGGATTTTCTCTTGCCCTCCTCGCGCTTGGCTTGTCGCTTGCGTGCGGCCGGCTCGTTTTTCGGCCGCAGCCGCAGGCGCTATGGGAGTCCCGCCCTCGAAAGAGGGCAAGCTCGGGAGTGAGGCATGGACAACATTTGGCTCCTTTCGGCCCTTTGGATCGGTCTCGCGCTTGCCGCGTCGGTCATGCAGATCTGGGTCGCGGTCTCGATCGCGCTGCTCGAGATCATCGTCGGCGCCGTCGCCGGAAATCTGCTGTCGCTGCCGTTGACCCCGTGGGTGAGCTATTTGGCGGGCTTCGGCGCCATCCTGCTCACCTTCCTCGCGGGCGCCGAGATCGATATGAAGGTGATCCGGAGGCATTTCTGGTCCAGCATGTCGATCGGCATCGTCGGCTTTTTTGCCCCTTATCTCGGGGTGCTCGCTTACGCCCACTTCGTCGATGGCTGGCCCTGGCCCCAGGCCCAGATCGCCGGCATCGCCCTCTCGACGACCTCGGTCGCCGTTGTCTATGCGGTGATGGTCGAGACCGGCTTCAACCAGAGCGAGATCGGCAAGATCATCCTCGCCGCCTGCTTCGTCAACGATCTGGGCACGGTGCTGGCTCTCGGCATCATCTTTGCCAATTACAATGCCTGGCTTGCCGCCTTCGGCCTCGCGACCGCGGCAGCGCTCTGGCTTCTGCCGCGCTTCACCCCCTGGTTCTTCGCGCGCGTCGGCAGCCGGGTAAGCGAGCCGCAAATCAAGTTCGTCATGCTGATCCTCTTCGCCCTCGGCGGCCTTGCCGCGACCGCGAGAAGCGAGGCCGTGCTGCCGGCCTACCTCATCGGCATGGTGTTGGCACCGATATTCCTCAAGGACAAGGAGCTCACCCATCGCGTCCGCGTGATCGCCTTTACGGTGCTCACGCCGTTTTACTTCCTAAAGGCGGGCTCGCTCGTGCGCGCCGACTTGATCGTCACGTCCGCGGGCTTGATCCTCGTCTATCTCGCGGTCAAGATGGCCACGAAGTTCATCGGCATTCTGCCGCTCACCCGCGTCTTCCGCTTCGAGCGGCGGGAGGGGATGTACACGACGCTCATGATGTCGACCGGCCTCACCTTCGGCTCGATCTCGGCGCTCTTCGGCCTCACCAACCAAATCATCGACGAGCGCCAGTACACCATCCTCCTGACCGCCGTGATCGGCAGCGCCGTGGTGCCGACCTTGATCGCGCAGCGCTGGTTCCAGCCCGCGTTCAAGGCGATCGAGGCAGCGCTACCGGCCAAGTCCGAGCCGCGCGTGGTAGGGGAAGGAGTGCCCCGTGTATAGCAGAATCCTCGTTGCCAACGACGGCTCGAGCGGCGCCTTGAAGGCGCTCGAGGCGGCGATCCGACTCGCCAAGCGCCACCGCGCGGAGCTCCACATGATCACGGTCGAGGAGCTGCCGCGCTTCGCCGCCAGCATCGACGAGGTCGACGAGGAGCAGGCGGAAGCCGACCATCGCTTCGCACCCGTGCTCGCCGCGGCGCGCGCCCAGGCGAAACGCGCGCGCGTCAAGCTCGAGACGCACGTCGTCGCCGGACACGTGGTGCCGGCGATCGTGGAGCTTTTGAGGACGCGCCGTATCGATCTCCTCGTGGTCGGCTTCATGGGACATTCGCAGCTCTATGAGCGCATCATCGGCAGCACGACCGACCGTCTGGTGCGCCTGGCACCCTGTTCGATCCTCGTCGTCAAATAGGACGGCATCAGGGTGCCGAGCCTCAACAGCCGCTCCTTCTTCGCACGCTGGCAGGCGCTCCATGCGGCCTCCAACCCGGGACTGCTCAAGGACCGTTGGCAACTCGACGGCGTGAGCTGGACCAAGGAGCGCCATAATTTCTGGGGCGAGCGTTATTCCTTGCAGCTCGAGGTCCATCGCCTGGAGCAAGCCGCCGGCGCCGGCAGGCCCGGCTGGACGCTCTTGGTCGTGATCGAGCGCTGGTGGGGGCCCGATCGGGACAAGAGCATCCGCGAATCCTACTGGTGCCGCGCGCTCAAGGGAAAGGCCGAGCGTATCCTCGCTTGGATGGAAAAGGCGGAATCCGGCGCCTAAGCGTCCTTCGCTATGAGCCGGGCTCGCCTCTCGCTTCAATGGATCGTGGCGTTCTGCTATGATTCTCGCGAATTCGGCCGGCCCCCTTCCGGCAGCACGAGGCAAATTGGACCGTCATGCCCGACGCCCGCTTGATCGCCGCCTTGGACCCCTTCGAATTGTGGAAGATATTGGCGCCCTTGAAGCCCAATGCTTACGAATTCGTCCCCGGCAAGCAGAAGTTCGGCGTGCGCGAAAAAGGCCGCAATATGGTCAGGTACTTCCGCACGGTCGATGAATTGGAGGATTTCGTCAGGACGGCGCAAAAGAATCCGGCTCGGCCCGCGGAGGCGGCGGCGCCCGCTGCGCACGAGGTCAGGGCGGCGAGGCCGGAGGCGGACGGCCGCGAACGCAGGGAGCTCGCTTCGGCGCGGGAGCAGATACGCCGCCTGGAGGAGATCAACGCCGAGCTCCGGGAGAAGGGCAAGAAGGTCGTCGCCGACCGGGACGATTGGGAGCAAAAGGCGAAGGAGCTCGAAAAGGAGCTCGCGCGCGCGCGGGCGGCCCCTCGCCCCGCCCAGGCGCAACGGGGATTCGGTTACAAGGCGCAACAGGACCTCGCCAACCAGAAGATCAAGAAAGCGAAGATCGCCTTCGCGAAGCTGTGCCACCCGAACAATACGAGGAACCGTGGGATCGACGCGTCGGTCCGCGCCGACATCTTCAAGGAATTCTGGGAACAGCTCGAGAAGATCGAGCGTGAGAAATAAGCGGCTCGCGCACGGCCAGCCGGTCCGGATGCCACAACGGAACGGCAACGCGCCGCCGCACGCGCGAGCGCCCCGCTCGACCGCCGCCGGCCGCCGCATGAGCGGCCAGCGCGAAATTGGGCGTTAGCGCGAGCGGAACTCGAGGTCAACGAAGATTTGCCCTTATTTTCAATGAGTACACGCAGAGTAGGGTGACACCTTGCCGCAACACCCTATTGCCCTCCTGATTCCCTACTCTGTTGTGTTAAGATCATCTCGGCAAGGGACCAAGGCATTCCTCCGACGCCCTATTCCGTCATGAGCAAGCCGGCTGCTGCCCAGCTATCCGAGCTTCAGCGCGCAAAGCAGGCGTTGGAAGACGAGCTGCATTTCATCGAGCAACTGATCGAGGCGATCCCCTGCCCGGTCTTCTATAAGGACGAGAAGGGACGATACCTGGGCTGCAACCGGGCCTATGCGAAGCTTGCCGGCACGAGGCGCGAGGAGCTGATAGGGAAAACGGCTTACGACATCTGGCCCAAGGACTCTGCCGACGCAATCCGAGCGATCGACGAGCAATTGCTGAAAAGCTCCGGCATCCATGAGAGCCAGGAGTACGAGTCCTCGAGACGAGCAGCGGACGGCACGTGGCACGACATGCTGATGCGCAAGACCACGTTTCTCAAAAGCGACGGCAGCATCGGCGGCATTCTCGGGACGATGTGGGACATCACCGAGAAGAAGCTGGCGGAGCAGATGTTGCGCGAGCAGGCGCTGCGCGATCCGTTGACCTCGCTCTATAATCGCCGTTATCTGGACGAGATATTGGAGAGCGAATTTTCCCGAGCCGCGCGGGTTCATGGCTCGATCGGAATCGTCATGGCCGACATCGACCATTTCAAAGACGTCAACGACATCTTCGGCCACGACTGCGGCGACGAGATCTTGCGCGCAGTGGCTCGGTTTCTCCGCGAGCAACTCCGCAAGAGCGACATCGTGTGCCGCTACGGCGGGGAGGAGTTCACAATCGTGATGCCGGGTGCCGGCTCGGAAGAGGCGCATCGACGCACGGCAAGCCTTTGTGACGCGATCCGCGATCTTAAGATTACCTGCGGCGGGCGTGCGCTCGGACCCGTCACGATGTCGTTTGGCGTCGCTGCCTTCCCGCAGCACGGCGACGCACCCCATATCGTTCTCAAGGCTGCGGACGCCGCCCTATTGCGCGCGAAGATGGAGGGGCGCGATCAAGTGATTGTCGCAAGTCCGTAGCGGCCATGCTCCTTGCGGCACTCTCGTCTCGAACATTCACTGCCACCCAAGTGTAGGAGGCTCGCGCCATGGATCAGAAGACATTCTCTATGGCGGCCGGCGCGATTTTCGCGATAGTCGCATTGCTTCATCTTTTGCGGATCTTCATGGGCTGGCCGGTCCTGATCGGAGGCTGGATGGTGCCGATGTGGCTGAGCTGGGTCGCTTTCGTGGTCGCAGGCGGCTTGAGCTATTTCGGGCTGAGCCTCGCAGCACGCAGCTAACGCGGCGAATCGACCCTATCGACTGTAGCGGCTGCTGGCCGGAGAGCCTCTTCCCCCGAGGCTTCGGCATCGTCACGGAGATCAAGGCTGACCGGCATGACATATCGCCGTCCCGCGCGTATCGAAATTGGCGAGATCATCGCGTCGCAGCTTCGGCGCAATATGCCGGTCACTCTACTTATCCCTGGATGAAACTCGGGTTCACATCGGAGGTTATGCTCGAGGTTATCATTCAGCGATATTTGGGCGGAGCGGGCGCCCGTCACCGAAACGCAGTTTGGTAATTATTTTTTCACAATTACGGGCTAAGCTGCGAGCGTCGGCATTCAGCAGTGTCTACACTGGCACCGATTTCCGGGCGGGTCGGGCATGCAAGGATTTCGTTCCCAATTTCTCGGGCTGACGATCGAGGCCCTGCTCACGCAGCTTCGCGTCGGCGTCATCGTCCTCGACGAGGATGCGATCGTGCGGTGGGTCAACCCCGCGTTGTGCGATTTGCTCGCCACCACTGCGAATTATATTGTCGGCACGCCTGTCACCGGATTGCTGACGCCATCCTCTCGTGCGGCATTCGAGCAGGCGTTCTCCCGGCGAAAGGCAGGCGATGGCGCACCCTACGAGCTCGCGGCGCTGCGTCCGGACGGCGCGACCGTCCCCATCAGCGTGGTGCGGTCGCCGGTCTACGACGAAGCGGGCCGGTTTCTCGGCTCCCTCGCCGTGGCGAACGACCGGTCCGACGTGAAACGGCTGAAGGACCAGCTCGCGATCGCCAACCAGATTGTCGAGAATAGCGGCACCATCGTGTATCGGGCGCGCCTCACCTCCGACTTCCCCATCGAATATGTCTCGCACAACGGCAAAAGGTGCGGCTTTCGCGACCTCGCCGACGGCCGGACCACACTCGCGGACATCGTGATGCCGGAGGACTATCCGCGCGTTATAGCCGAGTTGGAGCGGCATATCGCAAGCGGCAGCCAGACGCTCACCCAGCGGTACCGCGTCAAGACGGCGAATGGGCAGGTGCGCTGGGTCGAGGATCGGGTCAGCGTGCGCATGTCCGATGCCGGGTGCGGGCGTTATCTCGAGGGTGTTTTGACCGACGTGACTATCCCGGTCCGGGCGGAGGAGGAGCGGCATCCGACCCTCGTGCAGACCGTGCAATCGCTCGCCAGGACGATCCAGAGACAAGACGCCTACACCGCCGGACATCAGCGTCAGGTCGCCAACCTCTCCGTCGAGATCGGGCGACGGCTCGGGCTGGACAGCGAGAGGCTCGAGGGATTGTATCTCGGCGCGCTCGTCCACGACGTGGGAAAGGTCGCGCTTCCCGCGGAGCTTCTCACCAAGCCCACAGCCTTGAGCGAGGCCGAGCGCAGCATCATGCAATCGCATGCCTCAATCGGGCAGGACATCCTCGAGGGCGTCACACTCCCCTGGCCCATCGCCGCAATGGTCGGGCAGCACCATGAGAATCTCGACGGCTCGGGGTATCCCCTTGGACTGAGGGGTGACGAGATCATCGAGGAAGCGCGGATCATCGCCGTCGCGGACGTGCTCGAGGCGATGTCGGAGCACCGCCCCTACCGCCCCGCAGGCACGTTCGAAGCCGCGCTCGCCGAGTTGGCAAGCCGACGGGGCTCGCGGCTCGACCCCGTCATGGTCGACGCCTGCCTCGAGATCGCGCAAGATCATGCCAATGATGCGGCCCAGCTATGGCCGGCGCTCGAGCGCGACACGGTCGTCGCGGATCTCAGCTCCGAGGGCGGCAGCTACGCGACCTACGACATCCGGGACTGACGCCGCTCCGACCCCGAGCTCCCTAAATGCGCGCGGGCTGGACCGTCAATTCGCCGAGATTCCGAGGGTCTACCGCGAATAGAACTCGACGACGAGGTTCGGCTCCATCTGCACGGGATAAGGCACGTCGGCGAGCTTTGGCCCGCGCACGAACTTGCCCTGCATCTTCTTGTAGTCGACCTCGAGATAGTCGGGCACGTCGCGCTCGCCGAGCACGATCGACTCCAGCACCATCGGCAGCTCGCGCGACTTCTCCTTCACCTCGACCGTATCGCCGTCCTTGACCTGGTAGGAGGAGATGGTGACGCGGCGGCCGTTGACCCGGACGTGCCCGTGGCTCACGAACTGGCGCGCGGCGAAGACGGTCGGCACGAACTTCATGCGGTAGATGACGGCATCGAGCCGGCGCTCGAGGAGCTGGACCAGATGCTCGCCTGTGTCGCCGCGCCGCCGGATCGCCTCGGCATAGTAGCGGCGGAACTGGCGCTCGGTGATGTTGCCGTAATAGCCCTTGAGCTTCTGCTTGGCGGCGAGCTGGATGCCGTAATCGGAGGGCTTGCGGCGGCGCTGGCCGTGCTGGCCGGGGCCGTATTCGCGCTTGTTGTAGGGGCTCTTGGGCCGGCCCCAGAGGTTGACGGCGAGCCGTCGGTTGATCTTGTACTTCGAGCTCTCTCGCTTGCTCATCTCGAGTCTCTTTCCATTGTGGTTGTTGTTGTCCCGATAGGTCCTGCCTCGGCGAGGGGCCGAGCGGACGGGGCACTCAAGCCCGCTTTCTCGGGAAGGACGCGGGAGTATAGCGGCCGATTTTCGCCTGTCAAACCTTTCAAGCGCGCCGCGAGCGGGTCGGCCCGCCCGGAGCGCCTGCCTCAGCGACGCCTCTCCCCCTCTTCTTGCCGGCGCGCGCGGCACGGGGCTCGACCAGATTGGCGATGACGCCGCGCAAGGTGCGCACCTCCTGGGAAGTGAGCTCGGCGCGCTCCATCATGTTGCGCAAATTGCGCACGACCGAGGGCCGCTTCTCCCTATTGCGGAGGAAACCGCAAGCGTCGAGCTCGCGCTCGAGATGCTCGAAGAGGCCCAGGAGCTCGGCGCGGCGCGCGCGCGCACTGCGGCCGGTGGGGAGGCGGCGCGCGGGATGGATGCTCCCCGCCTGCCACCACTCGTAGGCGACGATGAGCACCGCTTGCGCCAAGTTGAGCGAGGCAAAGGCGGGGTTGAGCGGAACGTATACGTGGACGTCGGCGAGGGCGAACTGGTCGTTGCTGAGCCCCATACGCTCCGGTCCGAAGAGGATGCCGCAGCGCTCCCCCTTGGCACACCTCGCCCTGAGCTCGGCCGCGGCGCGCCGGGGCGTGGTGACCGGCTTCACCATCTCCCGCCGCCTGGCGCTCGTGGCGTAGAGCGCTTGCAGATCGGCCGTGGCCGCCTCGACGCTGGCGAAGAGCTTGGCCGTCCTGATCACCTGATCGGCGCCGGACGCCGCCGCCTCGGCCTTGGCATTGGGCCAGCCGTCGCGCGGACGCACCAGGCGCAAGTCCGAGAGCCCACAATTGAGCATGGCGCGCGCGGCAAAGCCGATGTTCTCGCCGAGCTGCGGCTCGACGAGGATGATCGCCGGCCCCTTGAGCCCGCTCAGCTTGGCGTGCTTCGTCCTGTCGGTGCCGGCCATTGTTCAGAACGCGGTGCTAACGCGCCGTCGCGGAAAAGCTTGTAGACGATGCCATCGCGAAGCGCTTCGTAGGAGGCCTCGATGATGTTGGCGGAGATGCCGACCGTGGCCCAGCGTCGGCCGTGGCCGTCGGCACTCTCGATCATCACGCGGGTCACCGCCTTGGTCCCCTCGGACGGCGTCAAGATGCGCACCTTGTAGTCGACGAGGCGCATGTCGGCGAGCTGGGGGTAGTGCGGGGCGAGCGCCTTACGGAGCGCCGTGTCGAGCGCATCCACGGGGCCGTTGCCTTCGGCAACCTCCATGTGCAACGCCTCTCCGACGAGGACCTTGATCACGGCCTGGGAGACGGTCACCAGCTCGCCCTTGGCGCTGAAGCGCCGCTCGGTCTCGACGCGGAGGTTCGGCGTCTGGAAGTAGCGCGGCAGACCGTCGAGCTCGCGCCGCGCCAGAAGCTCGAAGCTTGCCTCGGCACCGTCGTAGGCATAACCCTGGAACTCGCGCTCCTTCACCTTCTCGACCAGGCGCGCCAGCTTGGCGTCGCTCGCGTCGAGCGCGAGCCCGATCTCGCGGAAGCGCGCCAGGATGTTGGAGCGGCCAGCTTGGTCCGACACCACGATGTGGCGCGCATTGCCGACGAGCTCGGGCCGGATGTGCTCGTAGCAGCCCGGATCCTTCTCGACCGCGGAGACGTGGAGCCCGGCCTTGTGCGCGAAGGCGCCCTCGCCCACGTAGGGGGCATTCCGCCGCGGCGCCTGGTTGAGGCGCTCGTCGACGAGGCGCGAGATGTGGCTGAGCTCGGCGAGCCGGCTCGTGGGAATCCCGGTCTCGCATCCCATCTTGAGCATGAGGGTGGGGATGAGCGAGACGAGGTTGGCGTTGCCGCAACGCTCGCCGAGGCCGTTGATCGTGCCCTGGATCTGGCGCGCGCCCGCGCGCACGGCGGCGAGCGAGTTGGCAACCGCGTTGTCGGTGTCGTTGTGGCAGTGGATGCCGAGGCGCTCGCCGGGAATGCGCTCGACCGCCGCGGCGACGATTTGCTCGACCTCGTGCGGCAAGCTGCCGCCGTTGGTGTCGCACAGCACGATCCACGATGCTCCCGCCTGATAGGCCGCCTCCAGGCACTCGAGCGCATAGGCCGGGTTGGCCTTGAAGCCGTCGAAGAAATGCTCGGCGTCGAAGATGACCTCCCCGGCCTTGGCGCGCGCGTGCTCGACGCTCTCGGCGATCATGCGCAAGTTTTCGTCGAGATCGACGCCGAGTGCCATAGAAACGTGGAAGTCCCACGTCTTGCCGACGAGGCAGAGCGTGGGCACCGAGCTCCGGCAAAGGGCCGCAAGGCCGGGATCGTTCGCGGCACTGCGCCCGGCCCGCCGCGTCATGCCGAAGGCGGTGAGCCGGGCATAGGCGAGCTCGGGCGGGTTGGCGAAGAAGGCGTCGTCCGTGGGGTTCGCCCCCGGCCAGCCGCCCTCGATATAGTCGATGCCGAAGCGGTCGAGCGCATGGGCGATCGCGGCCTTGTCGGCGGCCGAGAAGTCGACGCCCTGGGTCTGGGCGCCGTCGCGCAAGGTGCTGTCGTAAAGATAGATGCGCATCGCCCGCCGTTTCGCCACCGCACATCGGGGGGCGGCAAGCTGCCATGGAACGCGGGGTGAAGTCAAAACTCCGCCCACGCACGAGCTCGGCTTAGCGATTGACATGCTCGGAACAGCGGCCCATGATTGTGCGCACATTTTATGGAGCATATAGTGCGCAAATTGCCTTCCGCCCAATCCGCGGCCGAGCGGCTGCGGCGGCCCACCAACGTCTCGCTCGACCGCAAGCTGCTTGCCGAGGCCAGGGAGCTCGGCATCAACCTCTCGCGCGCGTGCGAGCACGGCCTGGCACGGGCCATCGTCGACGCCAGGGCCCAACGCTGGCTCGCCGAAAACGAG
>DASPPM010000452.1:0-10823 GCA_035625535.1 Alphaproteobacteria bacterium | reverse complement strand
CATGTAGTCGATGCCGTTCGCCTGCGCGATGGCGTTCTCGAGCGGCGTGGTGATGAAGCCCGCGATGACGTCGGGATCGGCGCCGTAATAGGTGGTGGAGACCGTCACCACCGCGTTCTCGGTGCGCGGATATTGCAGGATGGGAAGCGCTCCGCCCGCGCGCAGGCCGAGCACGAGGATGAGCAGGCTGACGACGGTCGCCAGCACCGGCCTGCGGATGAAGATGTCGGTGAATTTCATCGCGGCGCCTGCCTGCTATTCGTCGGCGGGAGAGGGGTTGGGGTTGTCGCTCGGCTGCACCGAATTGTTGACGATGACGGGTGAGCCGTTGTGCAGCTTGATCCCGCCGGCGCTCACCACGGTCTCGCCCGCCTTGAGGCCCGAGAGCACCGCCACCTGGTCGCCGCGCGTCTCGCCCGTGGTGACGAATGTCTGCCGCGCGGCGAGCATCGGCTCGCCCTTGGCGTTCTTGCCCTTCTGCTCGACGATGTAGACCGTGCTGCCGTAGGAATTGTAGGTGATCGCCGTCTGCGGCAGCGTGAGGTGGCTCTCGGGCGTACCCACCTCCACCCTGACGGTTGCGAACATGCCGGGCAGCAGCTTGAGCTCGGGGTTCTTGAGCACGGCCCGCGCCTGGACGTTGCGCGTGGCGGGGTCGACCTTGGGATTGACGGCGGCGATCTCGCCGGGAAATACCGTGCGGGGGTAGGTGTCGACCGTCGCCGAGACCGGCTGGCCGACCTTGATCTGGGCCAGCGCCTGCTGCGGCAGATAGAAATCGATATAGATCGGGTCGAGGGACTGCAGCGTGACGATCGCGGTGCCCGCGGCGAGATACTGGCCGAGATCCACCTGGCGGATGCCGAGGCGGCCGGAAAACGGCGCACGGATGGACTTGTAGTCGACCAGCGCCTGCTGCTGGGCGACCTGCGCCTCGTCGCTCTTGAGCGTCTGCGTATCGGTATCCACGGTCTGCTGGCTCACCGCTTGCGCGGCGAGCTGCTTCTGATCGCGCTCGAGGGTGATCTTGGCCAAGGCCGCGGTCGCCTTGAGCGACTGCAGCTTGGCGATGTCGTCGGCCGCCATCAGCTCGAGGAGAAGCGTGCCCTGCTTCACGTCGGCGCCGGATTGGAAGTGGATGGCCGAGACGATGCCTGCCACCTGCGCGCTCAAGTCGGCGCCGCTCACGGCGCGCAAGCTGCCGACGGCCTCGAGCCGAGGCTGCCATTCAGCGAGCTTCGCCTCCACGGTCGACACCGTCTGCGCCGGGTTGCCCGACGCTGCCAGAAACTTCTTGATCGCGTTGCTCTTGAAGGCCTCGAAGCCGAAAATGCCGCCCAGGACCACGGCGGCCAAGAGCAGCATCAGGATCATTCGTTTCGCCATGGCATCCGTCTCGTTCGTCAATCCTTGGCGGGGGGCAGCGGCGGCAGCCAGAAGCGCTCGGGCTCGCCCGCTTTGTTCGCGGCCGGGTCGGAGCGGTTCCACCAGCCGCCGCCGAGGGCCTGGAAGAGGGCCGCCGTGTCGGCGAAGCGGGCGGCCTGGGCCTGGACGAGGGCTATGCGCGCCTGCTGATAGGTCTGCTCGGCGGTGAGGAGGGCCGTGTAGGTGATGGCCCCGGCCTGGTACTGCTCACGCGAGATCGCAAGACTGTCGGCGGCGGAGTGCACGGCCTCCGCTTGGGCCTTTACCGCATCGGCGTCGGATTGGAGCGCGCGCAGCGCGTCGGCCACGTTCTGGAAGGCGGCGAGCACTGTGGTGCGGTACTGGGCCGCCGCTTGCTCGTAGGCCGCCACCGCGGCGCGTTTCTTGTGAAGGAGCGTTCCCGCGTCGAAGACCGTTTGTGCGACGCTGCCGCCGATGCTCCAAATGCCCGTGCCCGGCGAGAAGAGTTGGGCGAAGCCGAGCGAGGCGGTGCCGAGCCCAGCGGTGATGCTGAACTGGGGCAGCTGGTTCGCGGTGGCGACGCCGATATTGGCACTCGCCGCGTGGAGCCCCGCTTCCGCGGCGCGCACGTCGGGGCGCTGCTCGACGAGCTTGGAGGGAAGGCTCAGCGGCAGATCGTCGGGCAAGTGCATGCTGGCGAGCTCGAACTTGCCGGCCGGGGCCTCGCTCGGGTAGTGGCCGGCCAGGGCCGCCAGTTGATTGCGCGTCTGGGCGAGCTGCCTTTGCAGCGGCGGCAGCGTCGCCTGGGCCTGCGAGAGCGTTGCCTGCTGCGCCAGCACCGCGGCCTTGGAGGCCCCGCCGAGCACGAGCTGCTTCTCGAGCACGCCGAGCTCCTGGGTCTCGATCTCGATGATTTCCTCGGTCGCCGCGATCTGGGCGCGGAGCGAGGCCTCGTTGACCGCGGCCACCACCACGTTCGAGGTGAGGGTCAGGTAGGTCGCCTCGAGCTGGAAGCGCTGGAACTCCTCCTCGGCCTCGAGGGATTCGATCTGCCGCCGCACGCCGCCGAAGACGTCGGGGGCGTAGGCGACGTTGAGCGCCGCCGTGGTGACGCCGAAGGGCGGCGAGACGCCTGGGACGCCGGTCGAGGCGCCGGGAAAGACCTCCTCGGTCGCCGAGGCGCCCAAGCCGACGCTCGGGAAGAGCGCGCCCTCCTCTGCGTAAACGTTCTCGCGCGCCTGGCGCAGCGCGGCTTGCGCCGCCGCGAGGCTCGGGTTCGCCTTGAGCGCTTCCGCGATCAGCTGATCGAGCGGCGCGGAATGGAAGAGCGTCCACCATTCGCCGGGTATATCGAGGCCGTCGACAAAACGCTGGGCCTGGCCGGCCGGCACGTCTGCCGCCGCCGTCTTGGCCGCAAGCGGCTCGGGCGTGTAGCTTGTGACGGGCGGCGGCGCTGGACGCAGGAAGTCCGGGCCCACCTCGCATCCGGCAAGAAGGCCGAGTGCCAAGAGAGCCGCAGCGAGCGCCTCGCTCGAGCGCGTCATGCCTTGGCGCTCCGTTTGCCCTTGAAGATGGCGGCTGTGTGCTCGCGCACCAGTCGCTGGATGAGGGCCACGCGGTTGCTGCTGAAATCGTCCCACGCGAGCGCCTTGCGCGCTCCCTTGTTGCAAAAGATCGTGACCTGGCCGAGGAGCGTGAGGGTGCGAGCCACGACCTCCTTGTCGCCGGCCGGTCGGCCGATGAGGCGGCCGACGAGCGCGGCTGAGGGCCGCAGGACCTGGCGCATCGCGCATTCCTGAAGCGGATCCAGGGCCGCGGTGTCCTCGAGCTCGGCGCGGGCGAAGAAGAGCCGGCGGCTCTCGGGATTGTCCTCTTCCGCGACCATCGCGACGAAGGTCTCGAGCATTTCGGAGAGCAGCGAGAGCAGCTCCCTTCGCGAGGGGTTCGCTCGCGCGAGCGCGCTCCGCACCCGTTCGCCGACGGCGCCCATGCGCGTCTCGATGTGGCGGATGATGTGCTCGACCGCGGCGCGGTAGAGGCCCTGCTTGCTGCCGAAATAGTAGGGGATCGCGGGAAGGTTCACGCCGGCGCGCTCGGCGAGCGCGCGCGTGCTGGTGCCTTCGTAGCCGTGGATGGCGAAGATCTCGATCGCCGTCTCGACCAGGCGGCGGCGCGTATCCTCGCCGCGCGGATAGGTGCCGGGACGGCGACGCGAGGCCTTTCGGGGCATGCGCCTTCTCCAAGTGCGCCGGGACCGGCGCGGGAAGGTCACCTATATCGATCGATCGACAATGTCAATCGTTCGATAATAATTTTCCGTGAGGTGATGCGCCGGCCGGGCCGCGGGCGCCGATGAGCTTTGCGATCACCGGCCAGTATAGGGCGCCATGGCCCGCCGCGATCGCCTCGCCGAGGATGGTGCGCGCGAGCGACGCGCCGCGCAGATCGAGGCCGACGGCCTCCGCCAGCTCGAGCGCATAGCTCACATCCTTGAGCGCATATTCGGCCGAGAAGGCGCGCTCCGGGAAGATGCCCGGAAGCATCGCCTTCATCCCGTGATTGCGCAGCGCGAAGCTGTCGGCCGAGCCCTTGGCGAGGGTCGAGAAGAGGAGCTCGCCCCCGACGCCTGCGCGGCGCGCAAGTGCCAGGCCCTCGCCGAGCGCCGTGCCGATCTCGAAGAGCACCATGTTGTTGACGAGCTTGACCACCTGGCCGGCGCCGACCTCGCCGCAATGGGTGATGTCGCTGGCGAAGCAGGCGAGAAGCGGCTCAAGGCGCCGGAACGCGGCCTTGCTCGCGCCGACCATGATGCTGAGCGTTCCCGCCTTCGCCGCCTCGCGCGTGCGGGCCACGGGGGCGTCCGCGTAATCCGCTCCCTTGCCCGCGAAGCGCTCGGCGAGCGCGCGCGTGAGCCCGACGGGCGAGGTGCCGAGATCGACGACGAGCTGTCCGCGGCGGCAAAGCGCAAGCAGGCCCTCCTCGCCCTCGGCAAGGGCGCGGAGCTCGTTCCCGCTCGGCAGCGAGAGCATCACGACGCCGGCCTCGCGCGCGAGCTCGCCTGCCGAGGCGGCCGGGCGCACGCCCTCCGCGGCGAGCCGCGCGAGCGGCTCGGTGCGGATGTCATAGGCGATCACCGGCACGCCGCATTTGCGCACGAGGTTCGCGCACATCGGCTCGCCCATCACGCCGAGCCCTATGAAACCGATCGGCCGTCTTTCAACCATCGTCGCACCTTTTGCTCAGGTTTTTAGACGTTGCGCCCGCTCGCGGCCGCCGCCGCCGAGGTGCCGGCGATCTTGCCGAAGACGGCACCCGACATGAGGCCGGTGCCGCCGGGGTAGTTGAAGTAGAAGATGTCGCCGACGAGCTCGCCCGCGGCATAGAGGCCCGGGATCGGCTGACCCTCCGTGTCGACCACCTGGCCGCCGTTGGTGATGCGCAGGCCGCCGAAAGTGAAAGTGATGCCGCAGGTGACGGCGAAGGCGAGGAAGGGCGGGCGGTCGATCGTGTTCGCCCAGTTGCTCTTCGGCACGGCGAGGCCCTTCGCGGCACGGCCGTCCTTGACGTTCGGATTGAAGGGGACTCGCTCGTCGACGGCGGCGTTGTATTCGCTGACCGTCGCGAGGAAGCGCTCCGCGTCCACGTCGTCGAGCTTGCCGGCGAGCTCCTCGAGCGTGTCGGCCTGCGCCTTGGTCACGCGCCGGATGCGATATTCGTCGCGCAGCAGGTGCACGACCTTCTGATCGAAGATCTGCCAGGCGAACTGGCCGGGCTGCTCGAGAATCACGCGGCCGTACTTGGCGTAGGTGTAATTGCGGAAGTCCGCACCCTCGTCGACGAAGCGCAAGCCCCTCGCGTTGACCATGATGCCGAAGGGATAGCTGTGCTTCTGGAAGCCGTCGCCGACGGCGAGGTCGCCGAACTCGGGCGCGTTGCGGTCCCAGCCCACGGCGTGGCAGCCCGACCAGTTGCCGCAGGACTGCGCGCCGATCTCGAGCGCCATGCGGATGCCGTCGCCGGTGTTGAAGCGCGTGCCGCGCACCTTGGCCAGATCCCAATTGGGGCCGAGATAGCGCGTGCGCCAATGGGCGTTCGCCTCGAAGCCGCCGCAGGCGAGCACCACGGCTTTGGCGCCGAGCTCCTGGCTGACACCCTTGCTCTTGATGCGCACGCCGCGGACGCCCGAGTCGTCGGCGAGCAGGCCGAGCGCGCGGCTCTCGTAACGCACCTCGATGCCGTTCGCCTGGGCGGCCTTGTGGAGGGCGTCGACCAGACCGGGACCCCCACCCCACGCCTCGACCGTGAGCCCGCCCCAGAACTTGAATTTGCCGTCGACCTTGAAGGCCTGCCGGCCGTAGATGGGCACGAAGCGCACGCCTTTCGTCCGCAGCCACTTGAGGGTCGGGTGGCTGCGGCGAATCAAGAGCTCGACGAGATCCGGGTTGGCGCGGTGCTGGGTGATCCGCGCCATGTCGTCGAAGAACTGGTCCTCGCTGTAGGTCCCGAAATCGGTGTTGCGCCGCTCCTCCTCGGAGAGGTCGGGCATGAGCTCGAGGAGGTCCTCGACCCCATTGTAGGCGACGCGGATGGCGCCGGCCGTGAAGGTCGAGTTGCCGCCGCGCTCCTCAAGCGGTGCCCGCTCGAGTGCCAGCACCCGGCGGCCCTCTTCACGCGCGGCAAGGGCCGCGCACATCGCGGCATTGCCGGCGCCGACCACGATCACGTCGTATTCAGCCATGATGCGAACCTCGTTTGCGCGCCTTGCTGCTCATTCTAATCGATGGAACGGGCTTCGGCGATGCCCGCGCCGCGGCGCAAACCCGATCGCCAAATCGACATCGCTCGAGCGGCTCTGCTAGATTGGCACGACCGCGCGCGGGCCGGCGGGGCGAGGGACCTCGCGAAGGATGCGTGGGAGGGAATGAAATGGCCGCAGCGATGACGCCTGGTCTGATCGACGTGCACCATCACATCCTGCCGCCGCAGTACGTGGCGGCGGTGGGGGAGGCGCGCATCGGCCCGCTCACGGTCTCCGGCCGTACGCCGGAGTGGTCGCCCGAGCGCTCGCTCGAGGCGATGGCGAGGAACGGGATCGCGGGTGCGGTGACCTCCATTTCGACGCCGGGCCTATGGTTCGGCGATGCGAAAGCGACCCAGGCCTTGGCCCGGCATTGCAACGACTACGCGGCGGAGCTCAGGCGGGACCATGCCACGAGCTTCGGCATGTTCGCGAGCCTGCCGCTTCCCGACGTGGACGCCAGTCTCAGGGAGATCGGCTATGCGCTCGACGTGCTCAAGGCGGACGGCATCGGTCTGATGACGAACTATGCCGGCCGCTATCCCGGCGAGGCGGACTTCGGGCCCGTTTTCGACGAGCTCGATCGCCGCAAGGCGGTCGTCTACTTCCATCCGACCGCGGCACCTTGCGGCTTCGCGCTCGACACCATCCCGGCCGCGACGCTCGAGTTCCCCTTCGACACGACGCGCGCCATCGTGAGCCTCCTTGTGGGCGGCACCTTCGCGCGCTGCCGCAACATCCGCTTCATCTTCTCGCACGCGGGTGGGGCGGTGCCCTTCCTTGCCGAGCGCATAGCGCGCCTCGAGGCCCGACCGCAATTCAAGAGGAGCGTGCCCGACGGCGTGGTGGCGGAGCTCAAGCGCCTGCGCTACGACACCGCACTCTCGGCCAACAGGTTCGCCTTCAAGGCACTTCTCGAGCTGGTGCCGGCGGCGAACGTTCTCTTCGGCAGCGACTATCCCTTCGCACCCGAGGCGACGATGACGGCGAGCGTGCGCGGCCTCAAGGAGCTCGGCCTCGCGGCTGCCGAGCTGCTTGCGATCGAGCGGGGCAATGCGCTCGAGCTCTTTCCCCGGCTCGCGGCGCCGTAGGCGAAGTCGGCTCGGACCGGCTCAGCCGGCGCACATGCCCGCGAGGGAGCCGATCAAGGCCGCCCGGCGGTCTTGGCGGCGGGGGCTGTGTCGTACCAGCGATAGCACCTGCGGCCCGCGGACTTCGCCCGGTACATGGCGAGGTCGGCCTGCTCCAGGATCGTGTCCGCGCTGATGGCGTCGACGTGATAGAGCGCGATGCCGATGCTGGGGGCGATGCGAATATGGTTGCCCTCGATCTCGAAGGTGGCCGAGAGCTGGTCGAGCAGCTTGGTGGCGAGCGTTTCCGCATCGGAGCGGTTGTGGATGCCGTCCTGGAGGATGGCGAACTCGTCTCCGCCGAGGCGCGCCACGAGGTCGATCTGCCGCACGTTCTTCTCGAGCTGCGCGGCGATGAGCGCAAGCAGCCGGTCTCCCATCTGGTGGCCGTAGGTGTCGTTCACGTCCTTGAAATGGTCGAGGTCGATGTAATGCACCGCGAACCTCGTCTCGCCGCGCTTCGCCCGGCCGATCTCCAGCTTGAGACGCTCGAAGAAGGTGGCCCGGTTCGAGAGGCCCGTAAGGGCGTCGTGACGGGCAAGATGCGCCAACTCGACCTCGGCGTTCTTGCGCCTCGTGATTTCCTGCTCGAGGCTGCCCGTCAGGGACTTGAACTCTGCGTGCAGCTGGAAATTCCGCACGAGCGAGCGGTTGAGGTCGCGGCCCAAGAGCGCGAGCGCGCCCGCGTATACCGCCGCCATGATCCCCATGGCGATGGAGATCGTGGTGCCTTGAATGATGAAAGCGCCTGCCAACGGCAGCACGGCCGGCAGCATAAAGGAGAAGAGCGCCGGCAGATAGACCGAGTGCTGGGCAATGGCACCCGCCGTCATGCCGCCGATCACGAAGGCGACGAAGACGACGTAGTAAGGAGTAGGCGCCGCCAACACGGAGACGCCCCCCACCCCCCAGAGAGCGCCGGTCGCAAGCGCGCCGAGCGCGAAGCGGCGCGCCCAGCGCGCGTCCTCTCCGCTGCCCTTGCCGCGACGCCGATAGCTGCGCCAGTTGAGCAGGCGGATGCCCACACTTGTGTAAAGGAGGAAGGTCCAGAGGAGCGTGACCCAGACCGGATAGATACGCCACATCGCAGCGGCGAAGATCGCGCCGATGATCAGATTGACGAGAATGGCGGTGGGCGAGCGATAAAGCAGGCGGGTCGTCGCCGCCTGTACCGCCGCTCTGATCCCGCTTTGGTCCGCGCTATGGGCGGCGCTTGCCGTCTGCGTCACGGCCCCCTCAACCGCGACGCCTTCCATCGTCGTCATCAGGGCTCACCAAGGCTCCCGGCTGCGCGCATATCAGCGAGCGATCGCCCCCCGGGGAATCGTTTCGACGCAAAAAAGCCGTAGAGAATAGCAGGGCATTGGCGCGGAGAAAAGGGACACGCGCGGGTTGTGGCCCGGAATTTCTGAGTTATTCGCAGCTGCCGTCGGGCGATGCCGACTCGGCTCTTCCTTCTTGTCCGGCCGCGGCGAGCGATTCGAGGCGAGGGCTTCGCACGCGCTTGCTGAGCGAGATGGGTAAGAACGAAGAGCGTCGCGGTGGGAGGCGGTCAGGCTTTTGCTCGGTCTTGCAACCGCACGGAGTCTTTGACCGCAACGGCAAAACCCCGCCGCCGGGGTGCACCCTGACGGCGGGGTAATTAGTCGCAATTCAACTCAGGCAGCTCGCATCAATTGCACACGGGCGAGGGGCCCGCCGAGACTTGGTTGGGCGAGGTGAGCGCACCCGTGGCGCCGCCCGCAAGGGCACCGGCGGCGGCACCCAGGAGGGGATTCCCGGCCAGCGCGCCAATGGCGGCACCGCCCGCGGCACCCATGGCGCCGCCCGTCACCGCCCGGCATCCGGGCGACTGACCGCATGCGGTGAGCGTAAGCAGGCCCACTGCCAGGACCGTCGGAAGCATGATGCTGCGCATAGCGCACCTCCTCTTCGGCAATCGCGCGTTCGTGCGCGATCGACGGCCTATATACGGCCGCGCGCGCCAAAGGCTCCGTGACAAAAACCGGACCTTGGGAGATGAAAATGGGCTAGATCTTGAGATCTAGCCCGACACTCTAAATTGGCTCCGGGGGTCGGATTCGAACCGACGACCAGCCGGTTAACAGCCGGCTGCTCTACCGCTGAGCTACCCCGGAACAGGGCCGCCGCCTAGGCCTCGCGGCGACGGCGGCTATTTAACAGAGCCGACCACGCGATGCCAGGGTTTCGTGCGGCTGCGGCTCAGCCTTGGGCGAGCTTCTCCTCGACGAAGAAGAACCGCTCCTGGCCGAAAAAGAGCTCGCCGTCGACGACGTAGCTGGGCGAGCCCCACACGTAGTGGGCGAGCGCCTCCTTGGTGTTGGTTTCGAGAGCGGCGGCGGCGGGGCGCTTCCGACCGCTTGCCCCGCTCAGCCGAGCGCCTCGGCCTCGCGCGTGAAGTCGCCGCGCGCACCCGCCTTGAGCGCGAAGAGGCGGGGATGGCTCTCGCGCATCATCTTCATCACCATCTCGGCCGGCACGTCGGCATAGGAGCCGTGCTGGCGCACATATTCCATGTGTCGGCGTCCGGTGCGGTCGTAGGGATGCAGGATCGCGTCCTCACTTCCGTCGAACTCGAGCGGCTTGATGTGGAGCTTCTCGCAGAGCGTCAGGTTGAAGGTGGGGGTTGCTTTGAGCCAGCGCCCGCCGAGCCAAAGCTCGGTGATGCCGTGATAGATGAAGATGCCGTTGTCGACGAGTGCTAAGAGCCGCGGGGTCGCGAGATGGTTGCGCACGTCGGCGAAGGCGATGCGCGCGGCAATGCCCTGCGCGCGCGCCGCGGCGGCAAGGAGTGCCGCCTTGCCGACGCAATAGCCGCGGCCGCGCGCCAGCACCGCGCTCGCGCGATAGGTGTCGAGCTCGTCGTAGGCGACGTACGGATCGTAGAGGATCTCGTCGCGCACCGCATAGTAGAGCTTGACCGCCTTGGCGACCGCTTGCCCGGCGCCGCGCGTGACGCGCTCGGCAAAGGCGACGACGGCCGGATGGTCGCTGTCGATGAAGCGGCCGGGGCGCAGAAACGCGTCATCGGGCTCGAGCGCTGCAGCCATGGTAACGCCTGTTCCCTGAGTTGCGCTCCGGCCGGCATCGGCCCGAGCATTGTCGAGGATGAGGAATAAGAGATCGGGCGCAAGCCGGCAAGCCTGGGGGCGGCATGGCTGCCTTGCACTGGCGCCAACGCCGGGCGGCCGCCGGGCAGCGAGGCAGGGAACGCACGAGAGGGGGAAAGTCGGCTTGGCGGGGGCGGGCGCGCCGTGACAGTATCCGGAGGTAGCTGTCGTCCACGTGCAGCGCGGCTCGATCGAGTCTCGACCCCGTCGCGGAGTCGGAGGGAGGCGGCCATGGCTTACATGATGAGGGTCTGCGGTCTGTTCGAGCGGAACGCCGCGGGGGACAATCCCTATCGTTATCTGACGGGCCGCCTTAACGAGGAGACGCGCGTGGTGGTGATGCCCAACCGGGAGAAAAGCACCCCCGACGATCCGGAC
>DASPPM010000451.1:0-3015 GCA_035625535.1 Alphaproteobacteria bacterium | reverse complement strand
CTCGTCGATCTGGACGGCGACGCAATGGCTCATCGGCGGCAACCCCGCTCGGCTTTCGCGGCGACGATCCTAGTGGCAGGGCCGCCCGCCGGCAAATATCGAGGTGCGTCTCTCGCCTCCGCGCCATACCGGCGGAAGCCGGTATCCATGAGCGAAACGGGTCCCGGCTTACGCCGGGAGGGCGGGTATGGCGATTTCATGAATCGGAACGTAGGCAGCGCAAGGGGCTGCGGCTTGTTCGCTCGCTTCGTCGGCGACTATCATGCCGTCCGTTTTGCCCGAGTCGGAAGGATTCCAGCCGATGAGCTTGCTACGGCGACTGGCTCTGCTGCTCGTCCTTGCCTGCTCCTGCTTCGCCGGACCTGCCTTGGCCGCCGAGGTGCCCGGCGCGGCGTGGCCTGTGATCGCGCCGAAGGCTGCAGGGTGGTCCGAGTCCGACCTCGCCAAGGCGCAAAGCTACTCCGAGGACATCGGCTCGAGCGCCGTCGTGATCGTGCAGCACGGGAGGATCGTGGCCGCCTGGGGGGACATTGCGCGGCCCATCGAGCTGCATTCCGTGCGCAAGAGTTTCTTGAATGCGCTCATCGGCATCGCGGTCAAAGACGGCAAGATCGAACCCTCGGCCACGCTCGCCGAGCTCGGCATCGACGACAATCCGCCCTCGCTCACGCCCGAGGAGAAGGGAGCGCGCGTCATCGACCTCTTGCGCGCGCGCTCGGGCGTCTATCACCCGGCCCTTTACGAGACGGCGGCGATGGCAGCCCAGCGGCCGCCGCGGGGGAGCCACGCGCCCGGCACCTTTTGGTACTACAACAACTGGGACTTCAATACGCTCGGCATCATCTACGAGCGCGCGACTGGCGCCTCGATCTTCGAGGAGTTCGATCGCCTCATCGCCAAGCCGATCGGCATGGAGGACTATCGTCCCTCCGACGGCCGCTACGTCACCGGCAGCGCGTCCCTCATGCGCGCCTATCCCTTTCACATGAGCGCGCGCGACCTCGCCCGCTTCGCGCTCCTCTATCTCGACGGCGGCCGCTGGGGCGAGCGCCAGATCGTGCCCGAGGAGTGGGTCAAGGAAAGCACGGCGCCTTATTCGGAGTCGGCCTTCGGGCCGCATTACGGCATGCTCTGGTGGACAGGCCCGCTCGCGGCGGGCCACGGCAATCTGATGCCGCTTCCGGCCGGGAGCTATTTCGCCCTCGGCTACGGCGGGCAATATGCCTTCGTGCTGCCGCCACTCGACATGGTGGTGGTCCATGTCATGGACAGGGATGGTCCCGGGCGCGAGCTCCCGATGCACGAGATGGCGCGGCTCCTCTGGCTCCTCCTCCACGCCGCGGGCAGCAAGGAGATGCCGGCGGAGCCGCCTTTTTAGCGCTTGCCCTTGCGCTTGCGGCGGGCGACCGCATCCGCCGTGACGCAAAGCATCTCGAACATCAGGTTGGCGGCGTTGAGCGCGGTGTGCCCCGAGGGATCGAGGGGCGGTGAGACCTCGCAGACGTCGCCGCCGATGATGTCGAGCCCGACGAGGCTCCTCAGCATGACCTGGCTGTCGCGCATGCTGAGCCCGCCCGGCTCGGGCACGCCAGTCCCGATCGCGTAGACCGGGTCGAGGCCGTCGATGTCGAAGGTGATGTAGGTGGGCCCGTCGCCCACGGTCTTGCGGATCTGCTCGATGACCTTGGCGCGGCCCATCGCCTCGTAATCGTCCATGGTGACGATGCACATGCCCGTGTCCCGGCCGTAGCGGAGGTCGTCGTCGCCGTAGCGCGTGCCGCGCAGGCCGATCTGGATCATGCGCTTGGGCTCGATCAGCCCCTCCTCGACCGCGCGGCGGAAGGGCGTGCCGTGGTTGACCTTGTTGCCGAGGAGCTCGTCGAGGGTGTCGCCATGGGCGTCGAAGTGAATGACGCCCACGGGTCCGTCCTTCGCGATGCCCTTGAGGATCGGGTAGGTGACGGTATGGTCGCCGCCCGCCGAGATGGGGGCGATGCCCGCGGCGTGGATGCGCTCGAAGAAGGCGGCGATCGACGCGATGCTGCCCAGGAGATCGAGCGGGTTCACCGGCGCATCTCCCACGTCGCCCACGTTGCAGAGCCGGAAGGGTGCCAGGCCGTTCGTCGGGTTGACCTGGCGGATGAGCCGCGACATCTCGCGGATTTGCGCGGGCCCCTGGCGCGAGCCGGCACGGAAGGTGGTGCCGAGATCGAAGGGAACGCCCACGAGGGCGATGTCGAGGGCGCTCGAGATCTCGACCGCCGGCGTGCGCATGAAGGTGGCGATCGCGGCAAAGCGCGGGACGATGGCGGAATCGAGCGGCTTCAAATGGGGAGCATCGTTCATGGGGCCTCCGTGCGTGAACCGGAGCCGTGGCTCTAGCGAGGCGCCGGTCAGGGCACCTCGCCGGCTGCAAGGATTGCCGCGGCTCAGCGATCAGTCCTACACCCGCGTGCCGACGACCGCCAAGCCGTACGCGCCGAGAAGGTCCCCTCCGCACCCCGTCTCCCCCGTCCCGAATTTTTTCGCCGGACCCCCTTGAACGATTTATCGTTTCGCCTAAATTTGAGCCCACTGGCACTCGTCTTGAGAGAGTGCTATCAGGGAGAAATCTTATATTTTCCAGAGAGTTGGAGGTAGGACATGAAGTTCAGGCCACTCCATGACCGCGTGGCGGTCCGGCGGCTCGAGCAGGAGGAGCGATCAGCGGGCGGCATCATCATCCCCGACACGGCCAAGGAGAAGCCGATGGAGGGCGAGGTGGTCGCCGTGGGCCCGGGTGCGCGCAACGAGAAGGGCGAGCTGGTGCCCCTCGACGTGAAGCCGGGCGACCGCATCCTGTTCGGCAAATGGTCCGGCACGGAGATCAAAATGGACGGCGAGGAGCTCCTCATCATGAAGGAGTCCGACGTCATGGGCATCATCGAGAGCCCGAAATCGGCCAAGCGGGCCGCCTAAGAAGGAGAGTAAGGAACCATGGCAGCCAAGGACGTTAAATTCGGCGGCGACGCCCGC
>DASPPM010000450.1:0-10308 GCA_035625535.1 Alphaproteobacteria bacterium | reverse complement strand
TGACCGGACGCGGTGCCGTGGCGGCGCACACGGCCTTGATCGCCTCGCGGCTCGGCAGGCCAGGCGCATAAAGCACATCGGCGCCGGCCAAGGCGAAGGCTTGAAGGCGGCGGATCGTGTCCTCGAGATCGCGCCGGCCATGGAGAAAATTCTCCGCACGGGCGGTGAGCGTGAAGGGGAAGGGCAGCGCCCGGGCCGCCTCAACCGCCGCCGCGACCCGCTCGACGGCAAGGGCGTGGTCGTAGATCGGGCGCGCCGGATCGCCGCTCGCATCCTCGACGGACGCGCCGACGAGGCCGCTCTCGCCTGCCAGCCGGATCGTCGTGGCGACGGCTTCAGGCGCGTCGCCGAAGCAGTTCTCGAGATCGGCGGAGACCGGCAGCTCGCTCGCCTTGACGATATCGCGGCAATGGTCAAGCGCCTCGCCGCGCGTCACCAGCCCCTCGCCGTCGCGGCGGCCGAGGGAGAAGGCAAAGCCGGCGCTCGTGGTAGCTAACGCTTTGAAGCCGAGCGCCGCTAGCACGCGTGCGCTGCCCACGTCCCAGGGATTGGGAATGACGAAGGCTCCCGGCCCATCATGCAGTGCCCGGAATTTTGCGGCCTTCTCGCTCTGACTGGCGCTCATCGTATGCTCCCTACCGTCGTGGCCAGACCCCATCATAGCCGAGCGCCGCCTCATGGGCATGCCTCCAAGG
The DNA here is from genome assembly GCA_035625535.1 of Alphaproteobacteria bacterium. Taxonomy (GTDB): domain Bacteria; phylum Pseudomonadota; class Alphaproteobacteria; order JACZXZ01; family JACZXZ01; genus DASPPM01. The sequence continues at coordinate 9,613 of DASPPM010000450.1, read as the reverse complement.
CATGAACGGGATACTTGACCTCATACCGGTATGCGGTATAGCTGGCTGGTGATCCGATCCTTCGGCGACAAACGGACCGAGGCGTTGTTCAGCGACGAGTTCGCGCGCGGCTTCCAGGGCATTGCTCGAAGCGCCAAGCGTAAACTCGAAGCCGTCAACGCGGCCCATCGGCTGGAGGACTTGATGATTCCGCCGGCGAACCGCCTGGAAAAGCTGAAAGGCCGGCTCGTCGGCTTTTACGCGATCCGGATCAAGGATCAATGGCGGGTCATCTTCAAATGGCTCGACGGTGAGCCCCACGAGGTCCGCGTCGTCGATTACCACTGAGAGGAGAGAGCGATGGCTGCCGACGAGTTTGCACCGGTCACCCCCGGTGAGATGCTGAAGGAGGAGTTCTTGGCAGAGTACGGCCTGTCGCAAAACCGACTCGCCAAGGCCATCGGCATTTCGCCCAACCGAATTGCCGAAATCGTCAACAATCGCCGCCGCATCACCGCGGACACGGCGCTGCGCCTCGGCCTCTACTTCGGAAACAGCGCCGAGTTCTGGCTCAATCTGCAGACCCACTACGACCTTAAGATGGCGCGCCGTGAACTCAAGGCCGCGGAGGCAAAACGGATCAAGGCGCAGCGCGCGGCGTGACTTCCTCCTCCGCGACGAGTGCGACCGCGTCCACCACGGCATAGCCCTCGCCGGCACTGCCGAGCAGCACGGGATTGAGGTCGAGGCTCAGGATGCGCGGCGACGCCTCGGCCATCATGCGGCCGACGGCGACCGCGGCCTCAGCTAAGGCGGGCACGTCCATGGGCGGCTCGCCGCGCAATCCTTCGAAAAGCGGGGCCATGCGCAGCCCGGCAAGCGCGCGCCTCACCTCTTCCGCGCCGAAGGGCGGCAAAAGCGCCTTGAGATCGGGCAGCGCCTCGACGTACTTGCCGCCCTCCCCCACCACCACGACCGGACCGAAGACGGGATCGCGATGGGCGCCGATCATGAGCTCGTGCCGCCCCTTCGCCATTTCCGCGACGATGACCCCGTCGAAGCGCGCCTTGCGCGCCTCGAGGATGCCCTCCATACAGCACCAGGCCGCGGCGACCGCCCCCTCGTCGGTCAGCCCCAATCGTACGAGTCCGAGCTCGGACTTGTGCACGACATCGGCCGAGCAGCCCTTGACCGCGACGCTCGGGCCGAGGGCGCTGAAAGCCGCCCTCGCCTCCGCCTCGGAGCGACAGAGCCGGTGCGGTACCACGGCAATCGCCCGCGCCGCGATCAAGGCGAGGCTCTCCGCCTCGTTCAGTACGCGGCCCCGTGTCGGCTCGGCGGTGGGCGCCGCCGCCACGGGAGGCGACGCCTTGCGCACGCGCTCTATGAGCTCGCTATGCGAGATGAACTGGCCGAGCGCCGCGATGGCCTCCGCCTCGAGCTCGAAGACGGCGAGGCCCACGGCCTTGAAACGCGCTCCCACATGGGGCTGCGGGGCGGCGATCACCACCGGCTTGCCGGTCTTCCGCGCGAACGTGGCCGCATCCTCGGCGAAGGCATCGACGTCGTAGCCGGCCCCGGCCACGGGAAGCCCGACCATGAGCGCATCCACGGCGGCATCGCGCGCGAGGATGGGGAGGATCTCGCCGAAGAGCCGGCTGTTGCTCAAGAGGGCGGCCGTGATGTCGACCGGGTTCGTCGTGGTGGCGAAGCTCGGCAGCACGCGGTCCAGCGCCTCGCGCGTCGCGGCTGAGAGCGGCGCCAGCGAGAGGTCCGCTGACGTCGCCGCATCCGCCGCCATGACGCAGGTGGCGCCGGAGTTGCTGACGACCGCAAGGCGCCGGCCCTCGGGCCGCCAACCCTTGAGGTAGAGCTCGGCGGCGCTGACCAGGCCGGCCACGTCGTTAACGCGCCAGATGCCGTGATGCGCGAAGAAGGCGTCGACGACGCGGTCCTCGGTCGCAAGGGCTCCCGTGTGCGACTGGGCCGCCCGCTGTCCCGCCGCGGTGCGGCCGGACTTGAGGGCCACGATCGGAAGCTCCCGCTCGCGCGCGATGCGCGCGGCCTCGGCCAGGTGATGGGGATCGGGAATGCTCTCGAGATAGAGGAGGAGAAGCTTGACTTCCGGGTCGGCGGCGACGGCGCAAGCCAGCTCGGCGACCGTCACGTCGGCATCGTTCCCGGTCGCGTGCGCATGGCGCACGCCGATGCCGCGGCGGCGCAAGAGGCCGTAGGGAACGACGCTCATGGCACCGCTTTGGCTGCACATGGCGACCGGGCCGTCCGCGGGCTCCTCTTCGATGAACATGGTCGAGAAGCTCAGGATGGCGCCGGTGCCGAAGTTCGCCAGGCCTTGCGCGTTCGGCCCGAAGAGGCGCATGCCGTGCGCGCGCGCCACCTCGACCATAAGGCGCTCCTTGGCACGTCCCTCTTCCGACGCGGTCTCGCCGAAGCCGGAGGACATGACGACCGTCACCTTGACGCCGCGACGCGCGCATTCCTCGACGGCGGTGACCGCCGCATCGCCGGGTAGAGCGACGATTGTCGTCTCCGGCACCTCGGGCAGGCTCGCGAGGTCGGGAAAGGTGCGGAATCCCTGCACCTCCTCGCGCCGCGGATTGATCGGATAGACCTTGCCGCCGAAGCCGAAGCGGGCCAGGTAAGCGACCGGCCGGCCGCCGATCTTGTTGGGATTCTCGGACGCCCCGATGACCGCGACCGATTTGGGGGCCAACGCCGGCCTCAGGCTCTCGATGGACATGTGCCTCCTTTATCCGCGACGGCGGAAATAGGGGATGAGGCGGCCGGCGAGGTGCGAAAATCCGGCCTCGACGGCATCGCCGATCGCGAGCTCCGGCTCGCCATGGGCCATGAGGCGAAAGCCCTCCTCGGCGTCGACGAGAATCACGAGATAAGGGGCCGCGGCCGCGAGCGCGGCGACGGGTGCCTTGTGCACCATGGTCGCCGCATGCACGATGCCGCGGCCGGAGGCGAGGCGATCCTCGACCCGCTCGGCACCGCAGCGGGGACAGAAGCTCCGCCGGAAGTACCAGACGCGGCCGCAGCCGCTGCAACGCTGATAGACGATCGCCGGGGTCCCTTGGGTCCAGTCCGCGAGCCCCCCGCCCGAGACGTCGCTCATCGCACGCGCTCCAGGAAGAGGCTCACGTGGGACGACATCACTCCACCATCGCCATGGAGGAGTGCTAAGGAGGCGTCCTTGACCTGGCGCGGTCCGGCGCGGCCGGTCATCTGCGCCGCCGTCTCGACGAGATGGGCGATGGCGCCGCCGACCCCGCAATGGCCGTAGGACAAGAGGCCGCCGTGGGTGTTGAGGGGCAAGTCGCCGTCGTAATCGAAATGCCCGGCGCGCGCCAGCTCGCCGGCCTCCCCGCGGCCGCAAAGCCCGAGCTCCTCGAGTAGGATCGCAAGCGTCACCGTGAAGCTGTCGTAGATGGCGGCATAACGCACGTCCTTGAGCGCCACTCTCGCCGTGGCGCGCGCGCGCTCCATCGCCGTGCGCGCGCCGAACTCGGTCAGGCTCGCGGCGGCGCTGACGTGCTGGTGCGTGTGGGCCTGGCCGCAGCCGCGCACCCTGATTGCGGCTCCCTCCGTGCGCTCACGGCTTACCACGAAGGCCGCACCGCCGTCCGAGACCGGGCAGCAGTCGAGCAGCTTGAGCGGCGTGGCGATCGGCCGTGAGGCGAGCACGTCGGCAACCGTGATGGGCTCCTTGAACTGGGCGCCCGGATGCATCGCCGCATGCCGGCGCATGAGCACCGCGAGCTCGGCGAGCTCGGCCTCGGCGATGCCGTGCTCATGCATGTAACGCGAGGCGGCGAGGGCGTAATAGGCGGGAATGGTGGGGCCGAGCGGCACCTCGTATTGGGGATGGCCGACCTGAGCGAGCGTCTCGATCGCACTCTGCCGGCCTTGGCCGGTGAGGCGGTTCTCGCCGGCCACGACAAGCACGTGGCGTGCGATACCGGCCTCGACCAGCGTGTGCGCGAGCATCGCCATGGCGAAACCCGTGGCACCGCCCACCTGCATGGCGTGCGCGTAGCCCGGCTCAAGGCCGAAATGCTCGCAGAATAGGGTCGCGAGCATGAGGTGGGGGAGTGTGGTCGAGTAGCCGCAAAGCACGCCGTCGACCTCGCGGCGCTCGAGCCCGGCATCCGAGAGTGCCGCACTCGCCGCCTCGGACATGAGGTCGAGCGTGGCGCGGCCCTCGAGCCGGCCAAAGGCGGTGAGGCCGACGCCGGTGATCCAGCTCACGCTTGACGCCTTCCGAACGCCTACACCGTCGCCACCGGCGTCGCCGGCGAGCCCACCGCGCCCGGCAGGCGCAGCGGAGGTGCGGTCAAGAGGAAGCGGTGGCGTCCGTGCGCACGCAGCCACTCGGCAAGCGGCGTCAAATGCCAGATCTCGCCGAGATTGACGCCGATCTTGAAAAGGCAGTGCTCGTGGAGCGGCAGTGCCGCGCAATTGCCGTGCCCGGCGCGCGCCGGAAAGGCTTCGACCGCGTAATTGTCGGCGATGAGCGATACGAGGCCGCTATCCGTGATCCACTGCAGGAGCCGCTTGTCCCGCCCATCGAGGGCCGCGCAGGCGTTCGCGAGGACGCCCGCGTCGGGCTTCTTGTTCATCTCGAGCACGAGCTGGGCGAAGCCGGTGTGGAGGCAAACCATGTCGCCGGGCTCGACCGCAACCTTGTCCGCCTGCAATACGCGCATGAGCTCGTCGTAGCCCACGACCGTGCGCGCGCGCCCGAAGTGGGCGTGGAGATCGATCATGACGGCGCGCCCCTGCATGCATTTGAGCGCCATGTTCTCGACGCCGAGCTTCAACGCAACCGAGGTCGAGCGCGCGGGGACCTCGCCAACAGCACCCGCGTCGCGCGCATCCTCGGGGCCGAGGATGTGCTCGCCCGCGCGATAGCCGTTGTAGAAGACGGCCTCCGGCGCGCCGTCGCTGTCGGCATCAAAGAGCGCGCCGACGTGCGCCAAGCTGTCCCACTGCGTCGAGTACTGCAGATGGAGGATGACCGCATCGTCATTGATGACGTCGGTGAGCTTGGGATCCTCCATTTGCGTGCGATAGATGAAGTTCGGGCGATTGTTGCGCAGCGTGGGCCTGAGCACCGGCGGATGGCGGCGCGGGTTCAGCACGTTGCCGCCGGGATAATCGAGCGGCAGGCTCAGGCAGAAGGTGAGCCCCTCGCGCACCTCGGCGACGCCCTCTTTCACCTTCGCGGGCGTCAGGAGATTGAGGCGTCCGAGCTCGTCGTCGGGCCCGTAATCGCCCCAAGTCGCGCCCTCGGGACGCCGCTTCCAACGCGGTGATGCCGGCATGGTGGCCTTCTCCTCCTCCTTGTCGCGTCTTTTCCATCCCCCGCCTTTGCGGTGCGGGCTCGACGGGCCGCTTACTGACCGCTTCCTGAAGCCGCGCGACATAGTATGCTATGCCGGGATGCGGAGCGCGAGAGCGCCGACGGCAGCCGAGCGAACCCCGAAACGGCGGGACGTTGGGGCCCGCCCACCGTCGGCGAAGGTAGTGCCCGGAGCTAACAGGCCGGCCCCCGAGCGGGCTGCGGCGGCCGCGGCCGCAGCCGCCACGCTGGCGCTTCGTCGCCGCGCTCACGCCGGGCCTTCCGGAGCGGACGCCGGGCATATGAGGAATGCCGATGGACAGCGCGGCACCCGCTCTCTGCCAGAGGATCGAGGATTATCTCTTCCGCGGGCTCCTGCCGCTCTGGGCGGAGCACGGCTGGGACCATGCGCGCGGCGGCTTCCACGAGCGGCTCGAGGCCGACCACTCGCCCTCGCCGCTCGACTACCGCAGGCTCACGGTTCTCGGCCGCCAGCTTTACGTCTTCAGCGAAGCCGCGCGCAGCGGCCCCCCCGAGCCGGCTTTCGCGAAGCTCGCGCACAGCGCCTACGATTACCTGGTGCAGCACTTCTGGGACGAGCGCTTCGGCGGCTGGGTCTTCAAGGTCGATCTCGCCGGCATGCCGCGCGACACGACGAAGGACCTCTACGGCCACGCCTTTGCCATGTTCGGGCTTGCGCATTACTACCGCGCATTCCGCGCGCGCGAGGCGCTGGCGATTGCGCACGAGACCAGCCTTCTCCTCAAGCGCCATCTCGGCCTGCCCTCGGGCTGGTTCGCGAGCGCCGCCGATCAGGACTGGAGCATCGGCGACCGCAAGCTCAATCAGAACCCGCATATGCATCTCCTCGAAGCCTACGTCGCTCTCTTCGCGGCGAGCGAGGAGCCCGTCTTCAAGGAGGATGCCAACGCCATCGTCGACCTCTTCCACCGCCATCTTTTCGATGCCGAGCGCGGCACCCTCGGCGAATTCTTCGACGAGAGGGGCCTGCCGCAACGCGAGACCGGTCGCCGCGTCGAGCCCGGACACCTTTTCGAGTGGTTCTGGATACTGCGCGAGGGCTCCAATCTCTGGAGCGACGCGCGCACGCTCCCGGCCGCCGGGCGCCTCTTCGAGTGGGCCGAGCGGCACGGCGTCGACGCCGAGGCCGGCGGCGTGTTCGACGTGCTCGACCGGGACGGGCTCGTCATCAAGGACAGCAAGCGCATCTGGCCGCAGGCCGAGCGCATCAAGGCGCACGCGAGCCGCGCGCGCTCCGGCGCTGCGAAGGGGGAGCAGACGGGCCTCGTCCCGCTTGTCCAATTCCTCTTCGACAAATATCTCCTCGCCGACGGCGGCTGGCGCGAAAGCCTCGGGCGCAGGCTCGAGCCGGCGGCGACCGCGCTCCCCGGCACGACGCCCTACCACATCTTCCTGGCGCTCAACGAGGCACGCGCGGCCTTGAGCGCATAGCCCGCCCCCGCGGCGCGTCGGGGCGGCATCTCATCCGCCGCGCCGCCACCGCAACCGCACGTGAAGCGAGGAACCGCTACCGCCTTTGCGACCGCACCGGCCCGCATCATCTCGCTCAGCCTCGCTCAAAGCCGCCGCGCGCGAATGCGCGTGGGCATCGCTCTGCGGAAGGGCGCCAGGTGGCGGATAAGCCGGATCACGTTGTGGCCGCGCACGCGGTTGTAGCTCAACTCGTGCGCCAGCTCGCGCACGATCTGGAGGCCCAATTGGCCGACGGGTCTCTCCTCGAGCGGCCGCTCGAGATCGGGCGGCGGGTGCGCCAGCAGATTGAAGGCCCGGCCATTGTCGGTGAAGACGATCGTCATCTGCTTGCCTAGAAGGTGCAGGGATACGTCGACGTGGCGCGCTCGAACATGGCCGGGATGACCGTATTTCATCAGGTTCGTGAGCAGCTCCTCGATGAGGATCGCGATACGCGCCTGCTCCGCGCGGTCGACCCCTCGCGCGGCGCTGAATATGGCGACGAACCTGCGGATGCGCCGCAATGCGCCTCTGTGGGAGCGAAGACTGAGGCGTGCCTGCATCGTCCCCCTCGCGGCCCGCCGGGGACGTTCGAGGATCGCGCCACGGCGGCGTTCTTTGCCTCCCAGTTTAACCGCTTGGGCTTGTTATTCCAATCCGGTCACGCTCTGAGCTCACGCCGGAATCCCAGCGGCAATATCGCGCGGTGTTCGAGAACATCAAGCGTCGCCCCGCCTACGAGGTCGGGGTCGTGGGGCATACCGACACGCTGGGCGACAAGACCTATGACCAGCAGCTCTCGCTCCAAGGCCCCCGTGCCATTCGCGACCAGCTCGTGCGCGACGGGTTCGACGCGCGGGCCATCTTCACGGCCGGTCGCGGCGAGCTGGACCTCGCAGTTCAGAGCGGTGATCAGGTTTTCGAGCCGCCCAATCGCCGCGTCGTGATCACCGTACGCTGATCAAGACGTTGACGGTCCGGGCGCGAGCCAGCGTACGGCCAACACGGTGAGGTCGTCGGCCTGCCCAGCATCGGCGATGAACCGGCGGACGTCTGAGCGCACAAGCTCGACGACGGACTTGGCGTCGCCCCGCGGTGCCGAGGCGAGGGCCTCCTCCAAGCGCGCTACCGTGTAGGCCCTGCCTTCACGGCTTTCGGCCTCGACGACCCCATCGGTATAGAGGAGCACCAACTCTTCGGAGGCCAACTGGAGACGCCCGACGGCATAAGGGAAGTGCTCGACGGTGCCGAGAGGCGGCCCGCCTTCCGTCTCGAGAAGCAGGGCCGTCGCATCGCGCCGCCGCACGAACGGCGAATCATGCCCGGCATTCACATAGACGATGACACCGGTCGCGAGATCGAGCACGCCGGCAAAGACGGTGACGAACATCATGCTCGTCCCCTCGCGCATCAAATCGTCGCTGGCCGCCAAAATCTCCGCATTGGCTTCCCGGAAGACTTGATCGAGCGCCTCGCTGTGACGCAACGTCGCCGCGCGCAGGACGCCCATGCTCATCGCCATGAACAGCGCCGCCGGAATGCCGTGGCCGGAGACGTCGGCGATCGCGAAGAAGAGATGCCTATTGTCGAGCATGAGGACGTCGTAGAGATCGCCGCCCACCTTCTGCGCCGGCTCGACCACCGCGTAGACCTCGACGTCCTCACGCTGCGGACGGCCGGGAAAGCGCCGCGGAAGAAGGCCCATCTGGATTGCCCGGGCGGCATTCAGCTCGCCCTCGAGCCGCGCCTTGGCCTCCCGCTCTCCGGCAAGCTCGACGGCGAGGCGCCGGCGGGCCGCTTCGGCGGCGCGCAAGTGGGCGCCCAGCATGATGACGAACGTCACGACGGCCGAAATGGCAGGATAGACGGTATCGACCAGCAGGTTGGCGAAGCGAAAAGCCGCGAATCCCGAGCCGAGGAACAATGCCACGAGGCCGACAAGGGCAAGACCGGCAAACCGCGGCCGCGAATAGGGCACGACGAAAATCGACAACAGCCCGGCGGCAAGCACGAGGGCAACCTCGATCCGGCCTAGCATCGGAAACCGGCGAAGCAGGTCGCCGGTGAGAATCGATTCGATGAGCTGAGCGTATATCTCGGTTCCCGGCATGGCTCCGATCGGGGTCTCCGCCGTGCCGACAAGGCCCACCCCGGTCACGCCGAGGAGCACGATGTTGTTTTTCAGCTGCTCCGGATTATACGAGCCGTCCAGGAGATCGGCCGCCGAGATCAGATTCTCGGCGTGGGGAGCCGCGAAGTGCGGATAGGCGCGGCCGCGGCTGTCCGTCGGCAAAAAAAGGTCCTCGAGCTGCACCCCTTCGATGCCGTCGCTCGACGCGACGATCTCGATGAAATGCAGGCCGAATGCCACGCGAAGGATCTCGAGCGCCAATGCGGGGACCAGGTTGCGCTCACCGATCACGATGAGCGGCACGCGCCGAACGATGCCTTCCGCACCCACGACCATGCCCCTGCCGAGCGCAGCAGCATCGATCTCGGGTAGGTCGCGTACGAGCGAGGAGTAATTGAAGAGAAACGTCCGCACGGTGGCGCCTCTCTCGCGTACCGGCGTGATGGGCGAGGGCCTTCGTGCTCCCTGCGGCGGCTCGTGAGTGCCGCCGAGCCCCAAGACCGTCGGCACGCTCCCAAAGGCCGCGGCGAGCGCCGCTTCATTGGGCGGCAACAGGGAGAGCTCATGCACGATCGATATCGGGATATCCGGCACGGATTCCACCAGGCGTCCCGGCGACAGACGGTCCGACTCGGAGAACA
>DASPPM010000449.1:0-5049 GCA_035625535.1 Alphaproteobacteria bacterium | reverse complement strand
TCGAGCTGAGCGAGCAGGGTCGCGAGGCCGGGGTGCGCAGGTAACGCTAACGACGCGAAAAATTTTTCGTCCCCGCCGGAATACGCATGCTCTCGAACTTTGCCTCCCCACTTGAGGTCCTCTTGAGGAGAGAGTAGGGAGGGGGCCGCGTGGGATTGAGGGGGTCGCCCTAGCTGCTATGATCGAAGCGAGGACCAGGGGGAGAAGATGACGGCACCGGGCACGCCGCCGATCATCGGCATCATCGGCGGCAGCGGACTCTACGACATCGACGGGCTCGGCGGCACGCGCTGGGTCGAGGTCAACACGCCGTTCGGCCAGCCCTCCGACGAGCTCCTCTTGGGCGAGCTCGAGGGCGCGCGCCTCGTCTTCCTGCCGCGCCACGGCCGTGGCCATCGCGTGCCTCCCTCGGAGCTCAACTTCCGCGCCAACATCGACGCCTTGAAGCGCGCCGGCTGCACCGAGATCATCTCGGTGAGCGCCGTGGGCTCGCTGCGCGAGGGCCTGCCGCCGGGCACCTTCGTGATCGTCGACCAGTTCATCGACCGCACCTTCGCGCGCGCCAAGAGCTTCTTCGGAAGCGGCCTCGCGGCGCACGTCTCCATGGCGGATCCCGTGTGCAGGCGGCTCGGCGACCATCTCGCCGAGGCGGCGGCCGCGCTCGACATCCCGCTCGCGCGCGGCGGCGCCTACCTCGTCATCGAGGGCCCGCAATTCTCCACGCGCGCCGAATCCGAGCTCTACCGGAGCTGGGGCTGCGACGTCATCGGAATGACCAATATGCCGGAGGCGAAGCTCGCGCGGGAGGCGGAGATGTGCTACGCGACCGTGGCGATGGTGACGGACTACGATTGCTGGCATCCCCATGAGGAGGACGCCTCGGTCGAGACCATCGTCAAGGTGCTGTTCGACAATGCGCACAAGGCGCGCGATCTCGTGCACGCCGTTGCCCCCCGGCTCGCGGGCCGGCGCGAGAGCTGCGCCTACGGCTGCCACACGGCGCTCGAGAACGCCATCATCACCGCACCCGAGGCGCGCGACCCCGGCATGGCGCGCAAGCTCTCCGCGGTGGCCGGGCGGGTGCTCGGCAAGGGGAGCTGAGCGCGCTCCACGGCGTGCCGCACTCAGGCCAGGGAAGGCTCATATGGCGCCTGCAATCACCGGCATCGACCATGCGATCGTGGGCGTGCGCGCGCTCGAGGAGGCGCGCGCCGGCTACGAGCGGCTCGGCTTCACCTTGAGCCCGCGCGGCAGCCACATCGGCTGGGGTACCGCCAACTACTGCATCATGTTCGAGCGCGACTATATCGAGCTCCTCGGCATCGTCGATGCGAGCCAGTTCACCAACAATCTCGACAAGTTCCTCGCCAGCCGCGAGGGCCTCATGGGCGTCGCCTTCGCCTCCTCGGATGCCGATCGCGCTGCCCAAGAGCTGCGCGCGCGCGGGATCGCGGCAGAAGGCCCGACCGCGCTCGAGCGGCGGCTCGAGCTCGCCGAGGGCACGGTGCTGCCGCGCTTCAGGCTCGTCCGCTTCCCCGAGACGGCCGCACCCGGCCTTTCGGCCTTCGTCTGTCAGCACCTGACGCCCGAGCTCGTCCGCCGGCCTCCCTGGCTCGTCCACGCGAACGGGGCGACGCGCATCGTCTCGCTCAGCGTGGTGGTCGAGCGTCCGGCAGCGCTCACCGACACCTACGAGAGACTCTTCGGTCAGGGTGCGGTGACGCCGACGGACCGGCTCATCACGCTCCGCGTCGGGCGGCACTCGATCCTCTTCCTCGATGCCGACGAGCTCACGGTGCTGCACCCCAAGGCACGCCCGTTCGAGAGCGTCAAGCCTCCCTATCTCGCCGCCATGACGCTCGGCGTGGCCTCGCCCGAGCGGACGGCGGCGCTCCTCACCGAGCGCGGCGTGCCCTTCGAGCGCGAGGTCGACGGCGCCGTCGCGGTAGCGCCCGAGGCCAGCTGCGGCTTCTGGCTCATCTTCGCCGAGGGGTGAGGAGGCTCACGCGACCTCGATGACGCCGCCCGCGCGGATGCGCACGAGCGCTTCTTGCGGCAGCTTCTTCTGCTCGGCGAGTGCCAACTCGAGCACCGGGATCGCCCTATAGCCCATCTCGCGCCCGACCACGACGCCGAGGGCCAGGATCGCATCCGTCTCGCCCAACACGAGCGCCGCGGGGGCGAGCCTCGCGCGCAGGAGCTCAAGCATGACCGCACTCGCCGAGCTCGAGCCGATCATGCCGGGGAGGCAGAGCACGCGCCCGCTGATCGAGCGGCCGCGGTCGGGGTGGCGCGCGTCGATCACCACCCCGCTCTCGGGATCGACCCCACCCCAGAAGCTGATCGGCTCGGCCAGGTGCAAGACGCGCCCCTCGGCCGCGCCGTCGATCACCACCTTGGCCGCGAGCTCGCGCGTCGCTACTGCCACAGCCGCTCGTCCCGCTCGAGGCGGCCGGTAAGCGCGGTGGCGACGCAGTCGGCGAGACTGCCGTAGACGACCTGCCAGCCCGTATTGCCCGGCGTGTAGTGGGCGAATTTGCCCGAATTGGTCATCAACACCCCGCCGCCTGCGGGGAGGATGGGGGTCACCACGACGCAGGTGTCGGCGACCGCGATGACGCCTTGGCGCTCGAGGGCCGCGAGCCGGCCTCCGGCCTCGAGGGCTGCGAGCACGCCGCGGCCGGTGCAGACGTAGAAAGGCAGGGCGAAACGCCGGCCGGCGGCGAGCCGCTCGAGCTCGGCGAACTCGTCGGCCGAGAAATGGGGGCTGCCGAGCGCTATCGCATCGATGCGCCCGTCGGACGTCGTCGACAGGCTGTCGCGGCTGCTGCGCAACATTTGCGGGGTCACGCGGATGACCCGCTCGGGCTCTAGGCCGCCCAAGGCGGCTGAGAGCGTGGGCGCCTCCGGCGTGGTGCCCGCGACATGGAAGAGGCCGACCGCACCGGTGGAGGCGGCGGCAGCCCCCAGCGCCTTGAGCCGGTCCTCGGAAACCCCTTGCGGCAGCCCGTCGATCACGGCGACGGCGCTGCCGACCTCGCGGCCGAGGAGCGAGCCGAGCACCGGATAGAAGGCGTCGCTCGCCTTGAGCGCTGCCGAGAGCCGGGCGGTGTCGAGCACCACGCGCGCGCGGCGGTTCTCCTCTAGGTGCAGGCCGGCATAAGGCACGCGCCCCGCGATCGCCGCCGCGATGTCGAGGAAATCGCCGTAACGGTTGGTGCGCGCGCCGAGCACCGAGTTGGCAAAGGCGACGGCGTTGCTCTCGCCCCAGGCGACCTGCTCGCCGAGCTTGGGGCGGTGGCCGGCCTGGTAGGGCGCGCAGGTCCACGTCGGCCGGCAGCCGAGCGCCTCGTAGGCGCGCATCATGCGCAGCGCCATCTCGTAACGATGGCGGTCGGCGTGCACCCGCTTGGGATGGATGAGGTCGAGCGCGCCCACATTGAGGGTCGCCGGCACCGCGACTCGCCCGCCGCCCGCGACCAGCTTCTCGGCGAACTCGGTGCCGCTGTCGCCGTGGTAGAGGCAGCCGTCGATGTGGGCCGAGACGATCTCAATGAGCCGGTCGGCGCCGAGGATGACGGCGCTCTCGGCCACGATGCGCGTCGCCATCGCCAACGCCGGCGATGCGCCCTCGCCCGCCGCCCAGGCGCGCTCCTCTCTCGTCAGCGCGAGCGTCAGTAGAGGTTCTCCCGGTAGCGCCTGAGCATGGCCTCTTGCGTTTCCGCCGGTGTCGCGAGGCCGATCTGGTCTTTGAGCATCTCGCCCATGCTCGGCAGCGTGGCGCGATCGATCTTGGCATCCGCCTCCCACAGGCGCGCGCGCATGAGGGCCTTGCCGCAGTGGAGGAAGGCCTCGCGCACGTGGACGAGAAGTACGGTCGCCGGACGCCGCTCGCCGACCGCGAAGGATTGGCAGAGCTCCGCATCGTCGCGGATCTCGGCGCTGCCGGCCACGCGGAGGAGCTCGTCCATGCCGGGGACCAGGAACAGGAGGCCGACCTCGGGGCACGCCAGGATGTTGGCGAGCGAGTCGATTCGGTTGTTCCCCGGCCGGTCGGGAATCGCGAGCGTGCGCTCGTCGAGCACGCGGACGAAGCCGGGCGCGCCGCCGCGCGGCGAGGCGTCGGCGCCGCCCGCAGGGCTCGAGGAGGCGAGGATCACAAGGGGGGAGAGCTCGACGAAGCGGCGGCAATGGCGATCGAGCCGGTCGAGCTGCTTGAGCCGCGCGCGCTCGGAGGGCGCCTTGTAGAGCCTGCCGAGTGCGTCCAGCGAGTCGATCTTGGCCACTTTGCCGCCCTCCTTCGCGTCCTCAGCCGACGTGCTTGGCGAAGAACTCCATCGTGCGCTTGCGCGCGAGCTCGTGGCTCGCCTTGTGGAAGCTTGGGCGGTGGTCGCAGCTGAAGCCGTGACCGGCGCCGGGGTAGACGTGGATGGGCAGCTTCGGCTGGGCCGCCTTGATCTTCTCCACGTCCCCGAGCGGGATCGAGGCGTCGACCTCACCGAAGTGCAAAAGGACGGGAACCTTGGGCTTCTCGTCCTTGAACTCGGCGATCTGCCCGCCGTAGTAGCCCACGGCGCCCGAGAGGCCCGAGAGCTGGGTGGCCGCGCGCCAAGCGACCGAGCCGCCCCAGCAATAGCCGACGATGCCGACTTTGCCCGCATCCGACGCCGCCTTGATCGCGGCCGCCACGTCCTTGAGCACGGCGTCCCAGCCGATCTTGCCGCGCAAGGCACGGCCGACCTCGATGTCGGGGGCCGTATAGCCGAGATCGACGCCGCGCTGGGCGCGGTCGAAAAGGGCCGGGGCAAGGGCCGCATAGCCGTCCTTGGCGAAGCCGTCGCACACCTCGCGGATGTGGCTGTTGACGCCAAAAATCTCCTGAATGACCACGAGCGCGCCCTTGGGCTTGCCGGCCGGATCGGCGCGGTAGGCGGAAAGCTTGTGGCCGTCGCTCGCGGTAAGCGTCAACGCCTTGCCCATGGCATCTCTCTCCTCACGGACCGCCCTCGCTCCCCCCGTTTCCCCAGGCGCGCATCTTAGCGGCTCGGC
>DASPPM010000448.1:0-3549 GCA_035625535.1 Alphaproteobacteria bacterium | reverse complement strand
CGCAGCGCCGATCGCACCCGAGGCGAGAAGGATGAGGCCCGCCGCCGTGATCGGCTCGAGATACTTGGCCTCGCCTACGAGGCCCGCGAGCGTGCGCCGCCACGCCTCGTTCCTGCCTTCGGCGGCCGAAAGCGAATCGTGGCTGTCGAGCACCGAGAGGTCGCTGCGCTCGAAGCCGGCTTTAAGCAGCTCCCCGACCGCCTCCTTGAAGGGCTCGCGCTCGGCGAAGCGCCCGACTACCTCCGTGACCGTCTTCTTCGTCCCGGCCGTTGCCGTCTGGGCCATCTCTCATCCTCCGATCCAGGGGTCATTCTGCGTCAACAGCCGGTGCCTTGCCTAGTGCGGCAATCGAGTGGGTTGACCACAGAGACACGGAGGACACGGAGAAGACATTACTCTTTGGTCGCGCCCGCCGCGCATACTTCGCGACCTCCGCGCTCATTCCTCAAATCCGTCTCCGTGCTCTCCGTGTCTCTGTGGTGAAAACCCTAAGGCCGGACGAGCGGGACGCTGTCCTTGACCACGCCGGCGCAAGGATTGCGGCCGATCCAGTATGCGAGCTCGGCCGGATGCTCGATGTCCCACAGCGCAAAATCGGCCTTCATTCCCGGCGCGAGCCGGCCGCGGTCACGGCCGAGCCCAAGTGCGGCTGCCGCATGGCGCGTGATCCCCAGGAGCCCCTCCTCCGGCGTCATGCGGAAGAGGGTGGCGGCGAGATTGAGCATGAGCAGGAGGGAGAGCGCCGGCGAGGAGCCGGGGTTGCAGTCGCTGGCGAGCGCGATAGGCACGCGATGGCGCCGCAAGGCCTCGAGCGGCGGCAAGCGGCGCTCGCCGAGGAAATAAAAGGCTCCCGGCAGAAGCACGGCGACGGTGCCGGCTTGCGCCATGGCGGCGATGCTGGCCTCGGAGCTGTACTCGAGGTGATCGGCCGAGAGTGCCGCGAAGCGAGCGGCGAGCGCGCCGCCTCCCAAGTCCGAAAGCTGGTCGGCGTGGAGCTTGACCGGGAGCCCCCTTTCGCGCGCCGCCTCGAACACCGCCGCCGTCTCCTCGGGCGTAAAGGCGATGCGCTCGCAGAAGGCGTCCACGGCATCGGCGAGCTTGGCCTCGGCTGCGGCCGGAATCATCTCGCGGGAGACGAGCTCGACATATTCCTTCTGCCGTCCCTCGTACTCGGGCGGCAGGGCGTGGGCGCCAAGCAAGGTCGTGACCACGTCGACGCCGAGCTCGCGGCCGAGCCGTCTTGCCACCCGCAGCATCTTCAGCTTGCTCTCGGTGGAAAGCCCGTAGCCCGACTTGATCTCGACCGTGGTCACCCCTTCCGCCATCAGGCGCCCAAGACGGTGCCGTGCCGACTCAAAGAGTGACTCCTCGGAGGCGACGCGCGTCTTGGCGACCGTCGAGCGGATGCCGCCGCCCCGTCGCGCGATCTCCTCGTAGGTCGCCCCCTTGAGGCGGAGCTCGAATTCCTCGGCCCGGTCGCCCGCGAAGACGATGTGCGTGTGGCAGTCGATGAGCCCGGGCGTCATCCAGCGCGCGCCGGCGTCGATCACCTCGCGCGCGAGCGCCTCGGGCCGATCGGGCAGTTGCGCGCGCGGACCGACGTAGGCGATGCGCCCGTGCTGAGCCGCGATCGCGCCGTCGCGAATGGCGCCATAGGGCTCGCCGCCCGGCTCGAGCGTGGCAAGCCGAAGATTGATCCAGATACGGTCCCACATCGCCATACGGTGCTCAACCCCTTACGCGCGTGCCGCGCGCCGAGCCGCCGGCTAGATAGACCAGCGCACGCGCGGGATCAAGCTTTGGCGATTCTCGACGGCATGCGCGTATTTTCGGAAAAGCACGGCCGCTGACGGCGAGCGGCTTGCCAGCAGGAACCGCTTCGTCCAAGCTGAGCCCGCCCGTCCCCTCGGCTTGCGCTTGCCATGGCGCGAGCGGTACCGCCCTTCGCCGTCGCTACCGAGGCTTCCAATGACAAAGCCGACGCTTCCTTTCGAGCCCGCGGAATACGCGAGGCGCCTTGCGGCCGTCCGGCGTGGCATGGCGGCCAAGGGCATCGAGGTCCTCATCACCGCCATCCCGGAGAACATCTATTACCTCACCGGCTACGACTCGATGGGCTACTTCACCTATCAGGTCCTGATCATTCCGCTCGAGGGTGGGATGATCTTCCTGACGCGCGCGCTCAACCTCGACAAGGTGCTGCTCACCTCTTGCCTCGAACGGGTCGAGGGTTGGGACGACCTCTCGAGTCCCGCCGAGGCGACCTTCCGCGTGCTCAAGCAATACAAGCTCGAGCGGATGCGCATCGCCAACCAGAACGATGCCTGGTTTCTCTCGGTCGCCCACTACACGCACATCTGCGAGCGGCTCGGCCGCGCCGAGCTCCTCGACGGCTCGGGGCTCATCGAGGCCGTGCGGCTCAGGAAGTCGCCGCAGGAGATCGCCTGCATCCGGCACGCGGCCAAGGCGGCGACGGCCTCCCTCGCCGCGGCCCTCGCGGCGACCCGCGCCGGCACCCACGACCATGAGATCGCGGCCGAGGCCTCGCGCGCGCTCATCTCGGCCGGCTCGGAATATCTCGGACACTCATTCCAGATCGTCGCCGGCACCGAGGCTGGGCTGTCGTTCGAAACCTGGGGCCGCAGGCAGATCAAGCCGGATGACTGCGTCTACATGGAAATGGGCGGCGCCTATCTCCGCTACCATGCCATGATCTCCCGCACTGTGCTCGTCGGCCGACCCGACGCCCGGCTCGTCGGCATGGCCGAGGTCTCGCGCGCCGCACTCGCCGCCGCGCGCGAGGCGATGAGGCCGGGGGCGAGCGCGGGCGCCGTCGACTTCGCCGCGCGCAATCTCATCGCGCGGGCCGGCTTCGGCGATGCCTTCAAGCACAGGACCGGATACTCGGTCGGCATCGGCTATCCGCCCGATTGGGGCGAGGGCCGTATCCAGAGTATCAAGGAGAACGACGCGACCTTGCTCGAGCCGGGCATGGTCTTCCATCTCATCCCGGATCTTAAAATAGCGGGGCTCGGCGGGGCCGTGTGCAGCGAGACCGTGCTCGTCAGCGAGGAAGGGTGCGAGGTCCTGACGCCCTTCAGCTACGAAATCCCGCGCAAGTAGGCTGCCGCAAAGGCCCGCGCTCGGGTTCAGTCTGTGCGGGAGAAGACGCCATTCTCGCCTTTGGCGAGCCGGACGTCGGAATTCGTGGCCGCCATGGAAGCACGGCGCCTTTACTTCACTCAAGCGAGCGGTGAAAGCTCGCGAGAAGTCCGGCGTCCCCGCGCCGCATGACCTTGGAAAAATCCGTCGCAATAGTCTCCCTCTCCCCATAAGATCGGAGCTCATCATCCCGACATGGGTGCCATGACCGAAGCCGCATCACGACCACAGCCGCAGCGCGCCGCGCTCCGCGTCGCCATCGGCGGCTTTGGTGCGATCGGCTCGGCCGTCGCCCGGCGGCTCGATGCGGGCATCGAGGGCTTGCGCCTCACGGCCGTCTCGGCGCGCGACCGGGAGAGGCGAAAGCGCGCATGGCCGGCTTCAGCG
>DASPPM010000447.1:0-2242 GCA_035625535.1 Alphaproteobacteria bacterium | reverse complement strand
CCTATCTCGACATGACGGCAAATCTGCCCGTGGTCGACCCCACGAAGGTCACCTCACCGGTCATCATCCTGCGCGGCGAGTACGACGGCATCGCGGCATTACCGGACCTGCTCGCCTTCTTCGCGCGGCTGCCGAGCGCCGACCGGCAGTTCGCCATCCTGCCGGGTGCCGCCCATGCCGTATCGCTCGGCCGCAACCGCGACCAGCTCTGGCACGTGCTGCGCGCCTTCCTCGACATGCCGCCGCGCCACGACGTCTGAGCGAAGCTACCAAGGAATATTGGGGAGGAAACGCCATGAGGTTCCTGAGCGACGCCGAGCTGGCTGAGCTTGCGCCGGCGGAGACGGCGAGTTTTCCCTCGCCCGTCCCCACAGAGATCGTCGCGAGCGACGAGTATTTCCCGCCGCCGCAAAGCGAGAAGCAGCGCGAGGTCGAGGCGCGGCTCAAGGCGCTCGGCTCGGCCCTCGCCAAAAAGCAGGGCATGAGCCGGCGCCGCTTCTTTGAGACCGCGGCGGGCATGGCGAGCTCGTTCCTCGTCATGAACGAGGTCTATGGGCCGCTCTTCGAGGCGAGCCGCGCCGAGGCGGCGACGCCGGAGCTGGCGGACGCGCGCGCCGCCGCCCTCGCCAAGCAGTTCGTCATGGACACCCACACGCATTTCCTGCGCGACGACACCCACGTGGAGATTTTCGTCAAGATGCGCGCGGCCGTGGGCAAGGCGGGCTGGAACAAGGCACTCGCGGACAAGGAGCAGACCATCGACGACCTCAAGTTCGACAACTACTTCAAGGAAATCTTCCTCGACAGCGACACCAAGGTGGCGCTCATCTCGAGCGCGCCCTCCGACGTCCCCGGCGACTGGTTCCTCACCAACGAGATGATGGCCTCGGCGCGCGAGCGGGTGAACAAGAAGCTCGGCGGCCGCCGGCTCTTGAGCCATTTCATCATCACCCCCGGCCAGCCGGGCTGGCTCGAGGCGCTCGAGCGCGGCATCGCCGAGCTCAAGCCGGACTCGATCAAGGGCTATACCATCGGCGACAACACCCACAAGGACACGAGCCGCTATCCCTGGCGCCTCGACGACGAGAAGCTCGTCTACCCCGCCTACGCGAAGTGCCTCAAGGCGGGAGTCAAGAACATCTGCATCCACAAGGGCCTCTTCCCGCCCTCGATGGATGCGCAGTTCGCCAATTTGCGGCGCTACGTCGACGTGAGCGACGTGGGCAAGGCGGCGAAGGATTGGCCCAAGCTCAATTTCATCATCTATCACTCGGGCTACCGCAACCTGCCCGGCGACCCGGCCTGGGCGATGGCGGAATTCGACAAGAGCGGACGCATCGAGTGGGTGAGCGACCTCGCGGAAATCCCGGCGAAATACGGGGTGAAGAACGTCTATGCCGATCTTGGTCAGCTCTTCGCCTTCACCGCCGTGGCCCAGCCGCGCCTTGCCGCCGCCGCCATGGGCCAGCTCGTCAAGGGCCTCGGCAGCGACCATGTCATCTGGGGCACGGATGCGGTCTGGACCGGCTCGCCGCAGTGGCAGATCGAGGGGCTGCGCCGCCTCGAAATTCCCGAGGACATGCAGAAGAGATACGGCTTCAAGCCGCTCGGCGCGGCGGACGGCCCCATCAAGAACGCCATCTTCGGCCAGAACGTGGCGCGCCTCTACGGCTACCAGCGCCGCGCCGACCGCCTCGACGCGCTCAAGGCCGAATATGCGCAGGCCGGCGTAGGCCGCAGCAACCTGCGCTATGGCTACGTGCGGCGCGCATAGAGCGGAATCCATTTCGGTGGAAGCAGCCCCCTCACCCTACCCTCTCCCCCTTTGAGGGGGAGAGGGCTGCGCAGCCTTAGCGAGCGTAGCGAGCTTAGGCAAAGCTGGGTGAGGGGGCGATTCCACTTCGTCGGATATTGCTCTAGGATTCGCCGGGAAATAATGCATCGTCATCGTTGTCGTCATGCGCGCGAAAGCGGGCATAGAGGGCTGTCAACGCCGCGCTCTTTCTAAGAGTCCCGGACATCCGCTTGCGCGGGTGCGCGACAGTGAGAAAGAGCGTGCAGCACTTAACTTCCCGGCGAGTCCTCGCTACGCCGCGTGCTGCTTAGCCCACAGCGCCACCTCGGCATGGGTCGCGAACCACACGCCGGGGCGCGACTTGGCGTGGCGGATGAGCTCCTCGATGATCCAGCTGCGCGAGCGATAGCCAATGATGTGCGGGTGCATGGTGAGCTGGAAGATGCC
>DASPPM010000446.1:0-11751 GCA_035625535.1 Alphaproteobacteria bacterium | reverse complement strand
TGGCGCTCGAGGCGCACTGCCAAGAGCGCGGGCAGGGCTTCCTGCGCTTCGACTACCGCGGACACGGGGAGTCGACGGGCCGCTTCGAGGAGAGCGTGATCAGCGACTGGCTCGACGATACGCTCGCGGTCATCGATGCGCTCACCCTTGGCCCGCTCTTGCTCGTCGGGTCGAGCCTTGGCGGCTGGCTCATGCTGCGCGCGGCCACAGCACGGCCCGAGCGGGTCAAGGGCCTCGTCGGCATCGCCGCCGCCGCCGACTTCACCGAGGAGCTGATGTGGAAGCGCTTCTCGGAGGACGAGCGCGCGCGGCTCGCGCGCGACGGCGTCCTCCACCTTCTCTCCCAATATACAGCGGAGCCGACGACGGTCACGCTCGCGCTCATCGAGGACGGCAGAGAGCATCTCGTCCTCGGCGCGCCCATCGCCTTCTCCGGGCCGGCGCGCCTCATCCACGGGCTCGCCGACACGGACGTGCCGTTCGAGACCTCGTTCCGCATCGCCATGCGGCTCCGCTCGACGGACGTCGAGATCATTCTCGTCAAGGACGGCGGGCACCGCCTTTCCGAGCCCCCGGATCTCGCGCGCCTAACGCGGATCGTGGCCGCGCTCTCGAGCCAGCTCGCCTGACGCTCGGCCGCCTTCCGCGGCGAGGATGGCGGCGAGGCCTGTGCGATAGTCGGGGTATTTGAGGCGCACGCCGAGCTCGCGCTTGATGCGCTCGTTGAGCACGCGCCGGCTCTCGGCGTAGAAGCTCGCCGCCATGGGCGAGAGCGCGGCGCTTTCGAGCGGGGTGAGCGGCGGAGGCTCGACGCCGAGGAGCTCGCAGGCATATGCGACGACCTCGGCGCTCGGTGCCGGATCGTCGTCCGCGAGATTGTAGATGGCGCCAGCACTCGGCTGCCGCATCGAGGCGGCGAGCACCGCGGCGATGTCCTCGACGTGGATGCGCGAGAAGAGCTGACCGGGCTTGTCGATGCGCTTGGCCTGGCCGGCGCGCACCGCATCGAGCGCGCTGCGGCCGGGCCCGTAGATTCCGGCCAAGCGGAAGACGTGGACGGGAAGGCCGTGCTGGCGCGCGAGGCTGAGCCATCCTGCCTCGGCCTCGAGCCGGCGCGTGGCGCGCTCGCTCGCGGGCCGCGGGGGCGTGTCCTCGTCGACGACCCCGCCTTGCCGGTCGCCGTAGACGCCCGTGGTCGAGAGATAGCCGACCCAGGCGAGGCCAGACGCGGCAAGGATGTCGGCCCCATGATGGTCGAGCACGGGATCGCCCGCGCCATCGGGCGGCACCGAGGAGAGCATGTGGCTGACCCCGGCGAGCGCGCGCTTCGCGTCTGCCAGAGGCCGGCCGCGGTCGAAGAGGAAAGGCTCGATCCCGGCCCGCGCGAGCTCCGCGGCGCGCGCTTTCGTGCGCACGGTCCCGGAGACGCGCCAGCCCTCGCGCATGAGCGCCTCGGCGAGCACGCGCGCGGAATAGCCGAGGCCGAAGCAGAAGAGGTGCCTGTCGCTCATGGCGGGAGGCGCGCGCCCGTAGCGGCCGTCATCGCGCGTCGCCCGCGCCTGACGCTAGAAATCAAGGTCCGCATAATGGGGCGGCGGCGGAGCGCCCGGGATGTGGTCGGAGAGCAGCGGGCGGAAGCTCGGCCGCGACTTGAGCCGGGCATACCATTCGCGCGCGCGCGCATGCTGGTCCCACGGCACGTCGCCGAGGTAATCGACCGCGGAGATGTGCGCGCCGGCGGCGATGTCGGCGAGCGAGAAGGCCTCGCCCGCGAGCCAATTGCGCCGGTCGGCGAGATAGCCGATGTAATCGAGGTGATAGTGGATGTTCTGGTGGCCGGCGCGGACGGCGGCCGAGTTCGGCTGGCCGCTGCCGAGCATGCGCTTCATCATCTTCTCGCCCACGAGATTGCGGGTGACCTCGGGTCCGAACTTGTGGTCGAACCAGGCGACGAGCCGGCGCACCTCGGCGCGCTCACGCGCGGCACTGCCGATGAGCGCGGGCTCGGGATAGACCTCCTCGAGGTACTCGCAGATCGCCATGCTGTCGGCAACCACCGCACCGTCCTCATCCACGAGGACCGGCACCTGCCCGGCCGGATTGAGCGCCAGGAACTCCGGCCGGCGCTCCCACACCTGCTCGACCTTGAGCTCGAAGTCGAGCCTCTTCTCCTTGAGGGCGACGCGGACTTTGCGCGAATAGGGAGAGAGCCAGAGATGGTAGAGCGTGCGCATGGCGGCGAAGTGTAGTGGATGGCGCCGCCGGGGTGTAGGGGCAAAGACCGTGCGGCGCGCTCAGGGGCGCGCGCTGCCGAGGGCGACGAGGACGAGGCCCGCGAGGATGAGGGCAGCGCCCGCGAGCAGGCCGGCGCTGAGCGGCTCGCCGAGCCAGAGGGTCGAGAGCAACATGCCCAGCACGGGGGCGGCAAGGAAGCCGAGCGAGGTGGTGAGCGTGGGCAGCGCGCGTGCGACCGAGGTCGCCGCCCAGGTCGCGAGCGGGCCCGCGACGATGCCGACGTAGAGGAGGGCCAAGAGGGTGCCGCGCTGGCGTCCGATGCCGCCTGTGGGCTCGGCCACGGCCGCGAGAAGTGCGAGCAGCACGCTTGCGACGAGGAACTGCCAGGGCAGGAGCTCGAGCGGCGAGCGCTGCCAAAGGTGGCGGCGCGCGTGGAAGATGGCGAGCGACCAGACGAGGGCGGCGAGGAGAAGGCAGGCGTTGCCGCCGAGCACTTCTCCATTCGTCCAATCGATGGCGAGCGGATTACAGAGGAGGGCGACGCCCCCGAGACCGACGATGACGCCGATCGCGCGCAAGCGTCCGATGCGCTCGCCCGTGAGGAGCGCCAAGGGCACGAGCCAGAGCGTCGTCGTGTAGGCGAGCACGCTGGAGCGGCCCGCCGGCACGTAGCGCAGGCCGAGATTCATGAAGGCGAAGAAGCTGGTGAGCTGGAGCACGCCGATCGAAAACACGATCGGCAAGTCGGCGCGCCTGGGCAGCCGCAGGCGCCCGAATGCCGCGAGGAGCGCCAAGGACGAGGCCACGCCGAGGCCCGCGCGCGCGGCGGCGAACCAGATCGGCGTCGCGTCGCGGAGTGCGATTTTGGAGACGGGCCAGAGCGTGCCGAAGCAGGCGACGGCAAGCACCAGCAGCAGAAGCGCGCGCCTGCGCGCATGCGTGATCCAGCGCTCTTGCCTCCTCGACGGCCTCGAAAGACACGCGCTAGGCTCGCAAGACAATGGGAACCTCCCCCCTTGAGGAGAGGGCAATCGCAATTGGACACTCATGAATATGATAACCCGTCGTCCCGGCGAAAGCCGGGACCCATTTTAGAGCAGGTTCGGCGCCCTCCCTTTCTCCAACGATGGTGATCCTAGTCAATGGATACCGGCTTTCGCCGGTAATAACGGGGCCGGTAACGTGCGGAATCACCAAGTGCGACTGCTCTGCCTCGAGGGGGGAGGGTTGTGGGGTAGTAGCTCGAGTTACGCCCTCGCCTCGGCGAGCGCCTCGCGCGTGGTCGGCTCGACGAGCCGGCCGATCATCTCCTTGGGCACGATCTGCCAGAACTTGGCGAGCTCGCGGTCCCAATCGTTGAGGATGCCGGCGGCCCAGCGCGATTGCGTACTCTCGACGTGCGCTTCCACGAGCTGGCGGCAGACCGACTCCCAATAGGGCGTCTCGATGCGCTGCCAGATCGCCGATTCGGGATTGATGCGCTTGGGCAGCGCCTCGGCGGGGTCGTGGACGAAGGCCATGCCGCCCGTCATGCCGGCGGCGAAATTGTCGCCGATCGGGCCCAAGATGACCACGTTGCCGCCGGTCATGTATTCGCAGCCGTTCGAGCCGCAGCCCTCGACCACCGCGTCCGCGCCCGAGTTGCGCACGGCGAAGCGCTCGCCGGCCTGGCCCGCCGCGAAGAGCTTGCCGGCGGTGGCGCCATAGAGCACCGTGTTGCCGATGATGGTGTTCTCCTGGCTGGCATATACGGCCGCCGTCATCGGCCGCAGCACGATGGTGCCGCCCGAGAGCCCCTTGCCGACGTAGTCGTTGGCGTCGCCGAACACCTCGAGCTTGAGCCCGCGCACGGCAAAGGCGCCGAGCGACTGGCCGGCCGAGCCCCTGAGGCGCACGGTGACGTGCCCCGGCGGGAGCCCGGTCATGCCGTACTTGCGCGTGATCGCCGAGGAGAGCCGCGTGCCGATGGCGCGGTAGGTGTTGTTGATGGTGTAGGCGAGCTGCATCTTCTCGCCGTCCTCGAGCAAGGGCTTCGCGTCCTTGAGGATCTGGGTATCGAGCGTGTCGGGCACCTCGTTGCGGCCTTGCAGCGTCGAGTAACGCGAATAGTCGCCCGGATCGGCCTGCGCCAAGACCTGGTTGAGGTCGAGATCGTCGAGGTGCCGGCTGCCGCGGCTCACCTGGAAGAGGAGATCGGTGCGCCCGATGATCTCGTTGAGCGAGCGCGCGCCGAGCGAGGCGAGGATCTCGCGCACCTCCTCGGCGATGAAGGTGAAGAGGTTGACCACCCGCTCGGGCGTGCCCTCGAACTTGGCCCTGAGCTTCGGGTCCTGGGTGCAGACGCCGACCGGACAGGTGTTCGAGTGGCACTGGCGCACCAGGATGCAGCCCATGGCGACGAGTGCCGCGGTGCCGACGCCGTATTCCTCGGCCCCGAGCATCGCCGCGATCACCGCGTCGCGGCCGGTCTTGATGCCGCCGTCGGTGCGCAGCTTCACCCGGTGGCGCAGGCGGTTCAAGGTGAGCACCTGGTGCACCTCGGAGAGGCCCATCTCCCAAGGCGTGCCCGCGTATTTGATGCTCGAGACCGGCGAGGCGCCGGTGCCGCCGACGTGTCCGGAGATGAGGATGACGTCGGCCTTCGCCTTGGCGACGCCGGCGGCGACGGTGCCGATGCCCGAGCGTGAGACGAGCTTCACGCACACCAGCGCGTCGGGGCTGATCTGCTTCAGGTCGTAGATGAGCTGCGCCAGGTCCTCGATCGAGTAGATGTCGTGGTGCGGGGGCGGGGAGATCAGCGTGACGCCGGGGGTCGAGAGGCGGAGCTTGGCGATCATCTCCGTCACCTTGAAGCCGAAGAGCTGGCCGCCCTCGCCGGGCTTCGAGCCTTGCGCGATCTTGATCTCGAGCTCGCGGCAGTTGTTGAGGTACTCCGCGGTGACGCCGAAGCGGCCGGAGGCGACCTGCTTGATCGCCGAGTTGGGGTTGTCGCCGTTCGCTTTCGGCTTGAAGCGCGCCGGGTCCTCACCGCCCTCGCCGCTGTCGGCCTTGGCGCCGATGCGGTTCATGGCGATGTTGAGCGTCTCGTGCGCCTCGGGGCCGAGGGCCCCCAACGACATTCCGGGGGTGACGAAGCGCTTGCGGATCTCGGTGATCGATTCGACCTCGTCGACCGGGACCGGCCGGCCCCGCGGCACGAAGTCGAGGAGGTCGCGGATGGCGATCGGCGGGAGACGGCGGGTGGCCTCGCTGTATTTCTTGTAGGTGGAGTAGGAATCGGTGGCGACCGCGGTCTGCAGCGTGTGGATGAGCGAGCCCTGGTAGGCGTGGCTCTCCCCGCCGCGGCGGTACTTGTAGAAGCCGCCGATGTGAAGGGTGGTGAAGTCCTCGCCGTAGGCGCGCTCGTGGAGCTCGCGCACCTTGTGCTCGATGCCGTTGAGCCCGATGCCCGAGATGCGCGACGGCATCCCGGGGAAGAACTCGGCGACGAGCGAGCGCGAGAGTCCGAGGGCCTCGAAATTGTAGCCGCCGCGGTAGGAGCTGATCACCGAGATGCCCATCTTGGACATGATCTTGAGCAGCCCCTGGTCGGCCGCCGCCTTGTAGCGGCGCAGCACCTCCTCGAAGGAGAGCGTCCCGAAGAGACCGCGCCGGTGGCGGTCGGCAAGCGTCTCCTGCGCCAGGTAGGCATTGACCGTGGTAGAGCCCACGCCGATGAGGACGCCGAAATAATGCACGTCCAGGCACTCGGCGCTGCGCACGTTGAGCGAGCAGAAGGTGCGCAGCTTCTTGCGCACGAGATGCGAGTGCACGGCTCCCGCCGCGAGAATCATGGGAATGGGCGCGCGCTCGGCGCTGCAGCCCTTGTCGGAGAGCACGAGATGCTGGGCGCCGCCGCGAACCGCGTCCTCGGCCTCCTGACGGATGCGGGCGATCGCCTCGCGCAAGGCGCCGTCGCCCTTGCTCGCATCGAAGGTGCAATCGACGTCGGATGCCGTCGAGCCCATATAGGCGCGCATGCCCTCGAACTCGCCGTTCGAGAGAACGGGCGAGCCGAGCTGGAGCAGGCGGCATTGCGACTCGTCCTCGTCCAGGATGTTGCCGAGATTGCCGAGCCGCGTCACCAGCGACATGACCCGCGTCTCGCGCAAGGAGTCGATCGGCGGATTGGTCACCTGGCTGAAATTCTGCCGGAAGTAATGATGCAGGCCGCGGTGCTGCTCGGAGAGCACGGCGAGGGGGGTGTCGTCGCCCATGGAGCCGACCGGCTCCTTGGCGTCCTCCGCCATCGGGTGGAGCACCATCTCGAGATCCTCGAGCGTCCAGCCGACCGCGACCTG
The DNA here is from genome assembly GCA_035625535.1 of Alphaproteobacteria bacterium. Lineage (GTDB taxonomy): Bacteria > Pseudomonadota > Alphaproteobacteria > JACZXZ01 > JACZXZ01 > DASPPM01. The sequence goes on along the minus strand of DASPPM010000446.1, from coordinate 5,176 downwards.
GCGGCGGCGGAGCTCGTCGCGATCGAACTCGGCGCGCTCGCCCGTACCCTTCTTGATCAGGCTGTCGAGCTTCCTGATCTGCTTGACCCATTGGCCGTAGGGCCGGCCCCCGGCCAGCATCGTCTTGGCCTCGCGGTCGTGGTAGAGCTTGCCCGCCCGCAGGTCGACCGCGATCATCTGGCCGGGGCCGACGCGGCCCTTCTCGACGACGCCCGTCTCGTCGAGGCGCACCATGCCGGTCTCCGAGCCGACGATGAGCAGCCCGTCGCCGGTCAAGGTGTAGCGCATGGGGCGCAGGCCGTTGCGATCCATGAAGGCGACCGCCCATTGCCCGCCATAGGCGCAGATCGCCGCCGGCCCGTCCCACGGCTCCATGATGGCGTTGCAGTAGGAGTAGAGGTCCTTGATCTCCTGCGGCAGGCCAGAGTGCTCCGCCCAGGCCTCGGGTACCAGGATGGTCTTGACCATGGGGACGCTGCGGTTCGCACGCACCATGATCTCGAACACCGCATCGAGCGCCATGGAATCCGAGCTGCCCGGCTGGACGACCGGCAGCAGGTCCGCCATGTGGCCGCCGAACCATTCGTGCGCCATGCGCGGCTCGTGGGCCTTCATCCAATTGACGTTGCCGAGCAGGGTATTGATCTCGCCGTTGTGGGCGAGCATGCGGAAGGGCTGCGCCAGCCACCAGGTGGGAAACGTGTTGGTCGAATAGCGCTGGTGGTAGATGGCGAAATTCGAGACGAAGCGCTCGTCGAGCAGGTCGGGATAGAAGGCGGTAAGCTGCTCGGCCAGGAACATGCCCTTGTAGATGACCGAGCGGCAGGAGAGCGAGCAGATATAGAAGTCCCGGATGCTCTCGGCGAGCACCTGCTTCTCGATGCGCCGGCGGATGATGAAGAGATCGATCTCGAACTGCCTGGCACTCGTCCCCTTGGTGTTGTTGATCAGGATCTGCTCGATCTCGGGGCGGGTCGCGTTCGCCTTCTCGCCGATCACGGAGATGTCGATCGGCACCTGACGCCAGCCGTAGATGCCGTAGCCCATGGCGAGGATCTCGGCCTCGACGATGCAGCGGCAGCGCTCCTGCGCCGCGAAGTCGGTGCGCGGCAGGAAGATCATGCCGACGGCGAGCCGGCCCTCGCCGGGCTCGTGACCCTGGTCGCGGATGTGCTCCTTGAGGAAGTTCTGCGGGATCTGCACGTGGATGCCGGCACCGTCGCCCGTCTTGCCGTCGGCATCCACGGCACCGCGATGCCACAGCACCTTGAGTGCCGCGATTCCGGCGCTCACCACCTCGCGGCGCGGCTTGCCGTCGATCGCGGCGACGAGGCCGACGCCGCAGGAGTCGTGCTCCTGGGAGGGGTCGTAGAGGCCGCCCAGCGCCAGCGTCTCGGCGTTCTTGCGGTACTCCGCGACGAAGCGCTCGCCGCTCTCCCTCGCTCGCTCGTAAGACGCCATGCGGGCTCTCCTCTCCTTCAAAGGGATGCCGCGGGCAGCGGCGCGCTCGCCTCATCCATGCTCACCTCGCGGCCGACCCGCGCCGTGATGGGGACGTAGCCGGAAATGGCGGCGATGCGCGCGAGCCAGCCGCCCACCGCCGCGTAGGGACCGAGATCGAAGCCGCCCTCGGGCGCCACATGGGTGTAAGCGTAAAGGGAAATATCGGCGACCGTGGGCGCCTCGCCGACGAAAAAGGGATGCGCCGCGAGATGGCGCTCCATCACGGCGAGCGCGGCATGACCGAGCCGGTGCTTCTCCGGCAACGCGGTCGCGCGATCGGCGGTCAGGAGATTGTGCGTGATCCAATAACGCGGCGTCGCGATGTTGGGCTCGTGACTGTATTGCTCGAAGAAGAGCCACTCCAAGACCGCGGCCCGGGCGCGGCGCGCCTGCGGCAGATAGGAGGTATCGTCGGCGAGATAGCAGAGAATGGCATTCGACTCGGCGATGCGGTCGCCGGGCCCGAGCTCGAGCAGCGGGATGCGGCCGTTCGGGTTCTTGGCGAGGAAGGCGGGCGTGCGCGTCTCGCCCCGGTCGATGTCCAGCTCGACGCGCTCGAAGGGGACCTCGAGAAGGCTCAAGAGGAGGCGCACCTTGTAACCGTTCCCGGAGGAGAGGTTGTCGTAGAGACGAAGCATTGCCCGCACCTCACTCCGCCGCCGCCGCCGCGGGGGCTGCGGCCTTCGCCTTGAGATGCCGGTGGATGCTCTCCGCGGCATCGCGTCCGTCGCGGATGGCCCAGACGACGAGCGAGGCGCCGCGCACGATGTCGCCTGCCGCGAACACGCCCTCCAAGTTGGTCATCATCGTCCTGTAATCGATCTTGAGGGTGCCCCAGCGGGTCACCGCGAGCTCGGGTGCCTCGAACAGCGTCGGCACATCCTCGGGGTCGAAACCGAGGGCCTTGATGACGAGGTCGGCCGCGATGGTGAAATGGGAGCCTTCGATCGGTTGCGGGGTCTGCCGCCCCGAGGAATCGGCGACGCCGAGCCGCATGCGCACCGTGCGCACGCCGGCGACGGAGCGCTCGCCCAAGAAGGCCTCGGGCGCCGAGAGCCAGACGAACTCCACGCCCTCCTCCTCGGCATGCAGCACCTCGCGTTGCGAGCCCGGCATGTTGCTGCGGTTGCGGCGGTAGAGGCACTTGACCGAGCTGGCGCCCTGGCGCACGGCGGTGCGCACGCAATCCATCGCCGTATCGCCGCCGCCGACCACGACGACATCCTTGCCCGCCGCGTTGAGGGTACCGTCATCGAAGCGCGCCACGGCATCGCCGAGCCCCTTGCGGTTGCTCGCGGTCAGGTAGTCGAGCGCCTGCACGATGTTGCCGAGTCCGATGCCGGGAACGGCCACGTCGCGCGCTATATAGACCCCGCTCGCGATGAGGATCGCGTCGTGGCGCGCGCGCAGCTCGTCGAGCCTCACATCCCTGCCGACCGCGCAGTTGAGATGGAAGCGGATGCCGCCCTCCTCGAGCAGCGACGCCCGCCGCGCCACGATGCTCTTTTCGAGCTTGAAATTCGGGATGCCGTAAAGAAGCAAGCCGCCCACGCGGTCGTAGCGGTCGTAGACGTGGATCTGATAGCCGCGGCGGCGCAACTCCTCGGCGGCGGCCAAGCCGCCCGGCCCGGCGCCGATGATGCCGACCGAGCGCTCGAGCTCGCGCGGCGGGCGGAGCGCCTTGACCCATCCCTTCTTGAAGGCGGTCTCGGTGATGTACTTCTCGACGGAGCCGATGGTGACCGAGCGGAAGCCCTTTTCGATGACGCAGTTGCCCTCGCACAGGCGATCCTGCGGGCAGATGCGGCCGCAAATCTCGGGCATGTTGTTGGTGGCGGCGGCGATTTCATAGGCCTCCTCGAGGCGGCCCTCGGCGGTCAGCATGAGCCAGTCGGGAATGTTGTTGTGCAACGGGCAGTGCACCTGACAGAAGGGAACGCCGCACTGGGAGCAACGCCCCGCCTGCTCCTTTGCCCGGCCCTCGTCGAAATCCGCATAGATCTCTCGGAAGTCGCGACGCCGCGCCTCCGCCTCCCGCTTGTCGGGCATGCGCATGTCGACATTGACGAATTTGAGCAGGTTGCGCGCCATTCTCGTCCTTGGAGCCGGCCTAAGGGCGATGTCCGCCCCGCCCTGGATGGCGCGCCCTCCGCCCCGCCGTTGCGCCTCGTGGTCGACATGCGGAGCGGGCTATAGGTCAATATGTTTGACCTAATTTTTGGATAGCTGACGCGCTCTTATTTCGTTTAAGTCCGAGGTCGGGCAAAGGCAAGAAAATTTAGTTCCAAATTGGAACTATAGCCGAAAATCTCCGCGAAATCCGCGCCTAGGAAAGGGATTTGCCCCGTGTTATAAGCGGCGGCCGCAGCGTTCCGAGGTCGCCTTGCCCTACCTGGCCATCGTCTGTCTTGCTTTGGTGCAGGGGCTGACTTTCCTCATCCCCGTGGGCGAGAACATGCATATCGCGGTGCTGCCTCGCCTGCTGAGCTGGCCGTCGCAATCGTTCCCCCAGCATCTCGCCTGCCATGCGGGCACCGCGATCTCGCTCATGATCGTGTTGCGCCGGGAGGTGGGCCGGACGCTCACGGGGGCTTGGCAGCTCGTCCGCGGCCGCTGGCGCCCCGAGACGGGCCTCTTCGTCAGTTTGACGATGGCACTTTTGCCCATCGGCGTGCTGCGCGTGCTGGGCGCTCCGAGCTATGTGAGCAGCTTCGGGCTCGGCCGCATCGACTATCTGGCCATGACGGGAATCGTCATGGCGGCCCTCATGTGGCTCGCCGACCGTTACAGCTTGGCGATCCGCCGCATCGAGCACATATCCCCGCTGGATGGGCTCGTGCTTGGCCTTGTCCAGCTCCTCGCCTTCTTTCCCGGCACCGGCCTGGCGCCGCTCTCCATGACGACGGCGCGGCTGCTCGGCTTCGAGCGCCCGGACGCGGTGCGGATTGCCTTCCTCGTGACTCTCGCCGCCTTTGCGGGCGAGGTTCTCTTGAGCGGCAGCCGGCTCTACCTGGCGGGACAGCTCAACCGGGCACCCGAGCTGGCGATCGCCGCAGCAGCCGCGGCCGCGGCCGGCCTCTTCGCCGCGAGCGCCTTCCTCGAATGGCTCAGGCGGCGCAGCATGGCCCCCTTCCTCGCCTACCGCCTGCTCGCCTCGGCCGCGGTGCTGGCGTGGTTCTATATGGTCTTCCGCGGCTGATCCGCCCTCATGCGTGCCGCACGTTGCCGCGTCCGCCGCGCCGATACATGTCCATGTAAGTGGGAAGGATGCTCTCCGCCGGCGTCGGCGTGATGCCGAGCTCCGCGAGCCCGATGGCACCCGCGGACAGAACGTTGTCCCGCCGCAGGAGCCGCACCTGGTCGCGCGTGAGGAGCGGGGTCGGCAGCGGCACGAGGCTCAAGAGCGCCGCCTCGATCTCGGCGAGCCATAAAGGCATCGGCAGCAGCCAGCGTTTGCGCTTCGTCTCGCGCAGCACCAGCTCCATGAGTTCCTTGAAGCTGTAAATGCGCGGACCGCCGAGCTCGTAGGTCTTCCCGGCCGTCGCAGGATCGTCGAGCAGGCGCGTGATCGCCTCCGCAACGTCGCCGACATAGACAGGCTGGAAGCGCGTGCCGCCATCGCCGCACAGCGAGAAGCGCGCGCCGCCGCCGGGAAGGTGCTCGAGGCGCGGGG
>DASPPM010000445.1:0-5775 GCA_035625535.1 Alphaproteobacteria bacterium | reverse complement strand
GCCTCGCTAAGCCTACGCAACCCTCTCCCCCGCGTCGGGGGAGAGGGTAGGGTGAGGGGGATGCTTCCATCACATCGGGAATGGCTCTAAATGCCGCGCTTGCTCTTCAATACTCCGCCTGATCGTCCACCGCATGGCCGCGCTTCGGCACGAGCACGCTGCGCTCGAAGGTCATGAACACGGTGCCGTCGGCTTTCTTTCCCGTGGTCCTCACCGTGACGATGCCTTGCGTCGGCCGCTTCGCCGACTCGCGCATCGAGAGCACCTCGGATTCGGCATAAATCGTGTCGCCGACGAATACGGGCGCGGTGAGGCGAATATCGCTCCAGCCGAGATTGCCGATCGCCTTCTGGCTCACGTCGCTGACGCTCATGCCGACCACCAGGGCGAGCGTGAAGCAGCTGTTGACGAGCGGCCGGCCGAACTCGCTCTTGGCGGCATAGGCGGCGTCGAAGTGCAACGGATGCTGGTTCATGGTCAGAAGCGTGAACCAGGTGTTGTCCGCCTCGCCGATGGTGCGTCCTGGCCGGTGCTCGTAGACATCGCCCACCGCGAAGTCCTCGTAATGGCGTCCGTAGCTCTCGCGATAGCGCCGCGGCCCGACTTCCTTGGCAATCGCAACCATGCGCGTGTCCTCCCGTTGCCGCGAACTTGTCCGGATCGTCAACGCTTAGCCTTTGCTCCGGAGCGCGTCAACGCGGAGGGCGATTGACAGCGCCCGCCGCGCTGGCGCAGGTTTCGCTCAGCCCGTCCCCGCGCTAAGAGGAGGCGCCCCGAATGGCCGTAACCGATACGCCCGCCCAAGAAGAGGAGGAGGCGATCCTCGCCAGCATCGAGCGCTTCCTCGAGCGGGAGGTGAAGCCGCATGTGCACAAGCTCGAGCACGACGACGTCTATCCCGCGGGGATCGTCGAGCGCATGCGCGAGCTCGGCCTCTTCGGCGCCACCATTGGCGCTGACTATGGCGGGCTCGGGCTCAAGACGACGGTCTACGCCGGCATCGTCGAGCGCATCTCGCGGGTATGGATGTCCTTGAGCGGCATCTTCAATTCGCACCTCATCATGTCCGCGGCGGTGGAGCGCTTCGGTACGGAGGCGCAGAAGCGGGCGTTCCTGCCGCGCTTCGCCTCGGGCGAGTTGCGCGGAGGCTTGGCGCTCACGGAGCCCGACTGCGGCACCGATCTGCAGGCGATCCGCACGGTCGCCAAGCGCGCGGGCGACCACTATGTCGTGAACGGCACCAAGACCTGGATATCGAACGGCATCCACGGCCACTGCTTCGCTCTCCTGGTGAAGACCGACCCCGCGGCCGAGCCGCGCCACAAGGGGATGAGCCTTTTCCTTGCCGAGAAGGGCGCCGGCTTCACGGTCGGCCGCAAGCTCGAGAAGCTTGGCTACAAGGGCATCGATTCCGCCGAGCTCATCTTCCAGGACTACCGCGTCCCCGCCGACCGCCTGATCGGCGGGGTCGAGGGGCTCGGTCTCAAGCATGCCCTCGGCGGGCTTGAGCTCGGCCGCATCAACGTGGCGGCGCGCGGCGTCGGCCTGGCGCAGGCGGCCCTCGATCAGGCCGTCGCCTACAGCCAGGTGCGCAAGACCTTCGGCAAGCCGATCTGCCAGCATCAGGCCATCCAGCTCAAGCTCGCGGACATGGCGACGGCCGTGCGGGCCGCACGCCTCTTGACCTACGACGCCGCGCGCGCCTATGACCGCGGCCAGCGCTGCGACATGGAGGCCGGCATGGCCAAGCTCTTCGCTTCGGAGGCCGCGGTCAACGTCTCGCTCGAGGCGATGCGCATTCACGGCGCTTACGGCTACTCCAAGGAGTTCATCGTCGAGCGCCTCTATCGCGATGCGCCGCTCCTCGTCATCGGCGAGGGCACCAACGAGCTGCAGCGCCTCATCATCGCGCGCCAGCTCGTCGAGCGGAACCCGGTGTGAGGCACGGGCCGTGCTTCCGCTGGCGGGCCTGCGCATCATCGCCGTCGAGCAATACGGCGCCGGTCCCTACGGCACGATGCAGCTCGCCGATCTCGGCGCCGAGGTCATCAAGATCGAGAACCCCGAGGACGGCGGCGATATGTCGCGCCGCGTGGGCCCCTACTTGCTCGGTGCGGGCGACAGCGATTTCTTCCAGAGCTTCAACCGCAACAAGCGCAGCCTGACGCTCAACCTCAAGAAGCCCGGCGCGTCTCAAGTGCTCCATGCGCTCGCGCGGCGAGCCGACGGCGTGCTCGACAATCTGCGCGGCGACCTGCCGGAGCGGCTCGGCGTCACCTACGCGGCGCTCAAGGCGGCCAATCCGCGCATCGTCTGCGCACACCTCTCCGCCTACGGCCGCACCGGCTCGCGCGCCGCCTGGCCGGGCTACGACTATCTCATGCAGGCGGAGGCGGGCTATCTCTCGCTCACCGGCGAGCCGGAGGGTCCGCCCGCGCGCATGGGGCTCTCCATCGTCGATCTGATGAGCGGGCTCTTCGCCGCCTTCGGGCTCGTCGCGGGTATCATGGCGGCGCGCGAGACGGGGGAGGGGCGCGACATCGACGTGAACCTCTTCGACACGGCGCTCCAGAACCTGAGCTATCTCGCCACCTGGTACCTGAACCGAGGCCACGCGCAGGGACGCGAGCCACGCTCGGCGCATCCCTCCCTCGTGCCGAGCCAGCTCTATCGCACCAAGGACGGCTACATCTTTATCATGTGCAACAAGGAGAAATTCTGGCCGCTCCTCTGCGACGCGCTCGGCCGGCCGGAATGGGCGAGCGATCCCGACTTCCGCAGCTTCGCGGACCGTCTCGCCCATCGCGCGCGCTTGACCGGGCTCCTCGACGGGGTCCTCTCCGAGCGGACGACCGCGGAATGGCTCGAGCGCCTCGGCGGCCGCGTGCCGGCGGCGCCGGTCAACGACATCGCGACCGCCCTCGACGGCCCCTTCGCGCGCGAGCAGGCGCGCATCTGGCAGGTGCCGCATCCGCTCCGCAACGACTTCCGCATGGTGGCCGCCCCCTTCGCCTCGGCGGGCGAGGAGCTGCCGAAGCGGCCGGCGCCGGCGCTGGGAGAGCACACCGACGAGATTCTAGGCACCTGCGGCTATGACGCCGAGCGCATCGCCCGGCTGCGCAGAGAAGGCATCATCTGAGGCCATGGCGCAATCCCCGCCCACCAACCAATTCGGCCAGCCGATCGGCTTTGCGCTGCCGGGCTGGAAGGCGCGGCCGCGGCCGCCGCGGACGCCGATCTTAGGTCGCTATTGCCGCATCGAGCCGATCGACCCCGAGCGCCATGCGGCTGAGCTCCATCGCGCCAATGCGAACGACCGCGACGGGCGCAATTGGACCTACTTGGTCTATGGCCCGTTCGCCACGCTCGAGAGCTACGAAGCATGGATGCGCGAGAGCTGTCTAGGCGACGACCCGCTCTTTCACGCCATCATCGACGGCAAAAGCGGCGAGGCGGTCGGGGTCGCGAGCTATCTCCGCATCGATCCCGCGAACGGCGTGATCGAGGTCGGCCACATCAATTACTCCCCGCTTCTGCAGCGCACCCGTGCCGCGACCGAGGCGATGTTCCTCATGATGAGGCGCGTCTTCGACGAGCTCGGCTACCGGCGCTACGAGTGGAAATGCGACGCGCTTAACGCGCCCTCGCGCGCTGCCGCCGGGCGCTACGGCTTCCGCTTCGAGGGCATCTTTCGTCAGGCGACGGTCTACAAGGGCCGCAACCGCGACACCGCCTGGTACGCCATCATCGACAAGGATTGGCCGGCGCTCAAGGCGGCCTACGAGCGCTGGCTCGCGCCCGAGAACTTCGATGCCGAGGGCCGCCAGCGCGTGCGGCTCGCTGCATTGGTCGAAGGGACGGGCTGAAGCTCTGATCCGCGCTACTCGGCCGCCGTGCCGAAGCTCGGCGCGTTCTCCCGGTCGTCGACGAGCGCCCCCGGACCCTCGGTCGGCAGCAACTCGAGGTAATTCAACCCGGCATCGATGTCGCGCTCCCACATCTCGCGCGGCAGCTCGTACAACAGCTCGACGCCATAGCCGTTGGGGTCGCTGATGTAGACGCTGTGCGTGACGCCGTGGTTGATGCGCCGATGGAATTTGATGCCGCGGCTCTGCAGGAACGCCAATTTTTTGAGCCAGCTCTCGCGGTCGGGCATGGCGATCGCGATATGGTTGATCGCCTGCGGCGCGCCGAACAGCTCCCATTTCTCCGGCGGCGGCGGCAGGTTCGGGTTCTCGACGATGGCCACGTCGTGGTGGGTCATCTTCCCGCCGTGATCGCCGCTATAGAAGCGCATGGCGGGAATCGGTCCCATCTCGGGCCGCGGCCGCAAGGCGCCGACCTGCTTCAGGCCGACGATTTCGGTCCAGAAGCGATGCGAGTCCTCGATGTTCCGAACGTTCAGCACGATATGATTGACGCCAACGGGCATTCCGGCACCGCTGGCATCGTCAGCGCTGTCTGCTGCCATCGTGATTCTCCCCAGCATTTCAGCCGTGATTCCCCGGATGTCGGGGCATTCTTTTGAATGGTGACCCAATTCGCCCTCAGGGACAAGGGATTGCGAGCATCCCGACTGCCTCAACGGCGCTTGCGGCCTAACAGCCCGAGGTTCCCGGGTCGGCCGACGCTCGCGGTGCCGGGCGACGGCGGCTCAGGCGCGCGATCCAGCCCGCTCGAAGCGAAGTTGCCGCGAGGGGAGGGGGCTCAGCCGCTGCTTCGCTTTCCGGCATGAGCTCAGCCCTGCGCCTCTCGCGCCAGACGAGGAGCGCCGGCAGGACGATCAAATTGGCGGCGAGCGCCATCGAAAGCGAGATGGCCAGGAGCTCGCCCATGCTCGCCATGCCGCGATGCCTCGACACGATCAGGCTTCCGAAGGAGGCCATCGTGGTGAGCGCGCTGACGAGCACGGCGAGCGGCGTGCTCGTGCCGAGCAGCCGGCCGACGCCAAGGGTCTCCCGGTGGCGCATGACGAGATAGACGCCGAAGGCCGAGCCCAGGCTGAAAAGGAGCGGCAATGCCATGATGTTCGCCAGGTTGAGCTTGGTGTCGAGAAGAACGATCGCCGCAATCGTGAGGCTCAGCGCGAGGGCCAAGGGCAGAGCCACCAGCAGCCAATCGACGATGCTGCGCAGCGTCAGAATGAGGACGAGCGATACACCGATGAAAGCCAGCACGCCGCTCGTCTCGAAAGCGTGCACCACGGCGTCGGCGCCGTCGAGCAACAGGACGGCGCTGCCCGTCGCATTGGGTGCGACGCCGCGTACGCCGTCGACGAAGCGCCGAAGCCGGTGCGTGCCTGCAAAGCGCTCCTTAGGCGAAACCTCGACGCGCGCCTGGCCATCGGCGCTTACGTAGCGCGATTTGATCTCGGTCGGCAAATCCGCGAGGGTGATTTTCTCGGCACCCAAAGCCTCCTTGAGGCTTTGCAAGCGGCCCGAGAGGTTTGCCAAAAGGGCGCGCTCGAGCGCTTGGTAGGGCGCAGCCGAGTTCTCCGCCGACTTGGCAAAGCTCTGCAACAGCGCCACCAAGCGCTTAGCCGACGGCGCCAGCTCTCCGGCGTGGGGCGAGGCGGCCAATCGGTCGAGGTCGGCGACAAGCGCGGCAAGGGCGGCTTGGCTCTCTTGCAAGGAAGGCGGTGCCGCCGCGACCTTGCCCTCGAAGACCGGCATGAGGAAGAGCGACATCTGGTCGATGATCTCGAGTTTCTTGTCCTGGTCCTCGGGAATGAACGACCTGAGCGTGGTGACGTCGCCCACGAGCGGAAGGGCGCTC
>DASPPM010000444.1:0-4888 GCA_035625535.1 Alphaproteobacteria bacterium | reverse complement strand
GGAGGTGGATGCGCGCACCCTTGGTCTCGATCTCTGTTCGCGTGAAGCCTTCGAACATGAGCGACCTTCCCTCGATGCCACGGCAAGCAGAATCGAAGACTCATGAATACGATAATCGCAGGTCCCGGCGAAAGCCGGGACCCATCGTCGAGCGAGCATCCCGTGGATTGCGTGGTCCCGCTGCATGGATACCGGCTTTCGCCGGTAAAGACCGATCTCGGGGACGCGTTAAATGCAATTGCAGTGTGTTCATTGTGACGCCGGCTCCAAGGCAAGCACGCGATCGACCATCTCGCCCGCAAGCCCGAGATAGCTCGCGGGATCGACGAGGCGAGTGAGTTCGGCGCGCCCCATATGCGCGGAAATCTCCTTGTCCGCGGCGAGAAGCTCCAAGAGCGGGCGCCCGCCCTTTGTCACCTCGCGGCAGATGTCGTAGACGAGGTCGTGGGCGCGTTGGCGGCCGAGATGCGGCGCCAATCCCATCATCACCGCCTCCGAGACGATGAGGCCTCGCGTGAGGTCGAGATTGTCCCGCATGCGCGCGGCGTCGACCTCGAGACCGGCCGCAAGGCCGCGGCTTTGGGCGAGCGCGCCGGAGGCGAGGAGAAAGATGTCCGGAAGCGCTATCCATTCGATCTCCCAGGGGCCGGTCGAGCGCTCGTGATCGGCCACCATGGCCTCGAGCAGGGCGCCGACGTTCTGGCGCACCAGCGCCGCGGTCGCGTGTATGTAGAGGCAGGAGATCGGATTGCGCTTCTGCGGCATGGTGCTGCTCGAGCCGCGGCCCTCCTGGAACGGCTCAAAGACCTCCGCGACCTCCGTCTGCATCAGGAGCTTCACGTCGGTCGCGAGCTTGGCGAGCGTTCCCGTCACCAGGCCCAGGAAGCAGGCGACCTCGGCGAAGCCGTCGCGCACGGTGTGCCAGGCGATCACGGGCTGCCCCAGGCCGAGCTCGGCCATGAGCGCCGCCTGCACCTTGAGCCCGTCGGCGCCGAGCGAGGCAAGCGTTCCGGCCGCCCCGCCGAACTCGCCCACGAGCACGCGCGGGCGCAGCTCGGCCAAGCGCGTGCGGTGGCGCTGCATTGCCGCCAACAGCGTCGCGATCTTGTAGCCGAAGGTGATGGGCACGGCCTGCTGCAGGTTGCTGCGCCCGGCCATGGGGGTCAGGCGGTGCCGCTTGGCGAGCCCGGCGAGTGCCGCCGAGATCGCGGCGAGGTCCTGCTCGACGAGCTCGAGTGCCGCGTGCAGCTGCAGGACCGCCGCCGTGTCGGTCACGTCCTGCGTCGTCGCCCCCCAATGGCAATATTCGCCCAAGCCGTCGGCGGAAAGCGCCACGAGCTGCTGCACCACGCCGAGGATGGGGTAGCCGATCCGCTCGGTCTGGGCCTTGAGCCTGACGAGATCGATGTTTTCGACCTTGCAGTGCCGCACGATCTCCGCGGCCGCGCGCTCGGGAATGATGCCGAGGCGGGCCTGGACGCGGGCGAGCGCCGCCTCGAAATCGAGGTAGCACTGGACCCGGTACTCGTCCGAGAAGATGCGGCGCATTGCCGCGGTCGAGAAAATGTCCCGGAAGATCGCGGAATCGAGGGTCGTGGCGGGCATCGTGCGGTCTCCCCCTATTGAATTATCGCACAATCATCTTGCACTCGCGCGGCGCCGAGACAAAGATGCTTTCTCGAGTTGTCTCTCAAGCCCTTGAAGGGCGTCCGGGAAAGGACTGCGGCCATGTCGGATCTTCCGAAAACCGTGCGGATCAACGAGGAGGGCCCGCGCGAGGGCTTCCAAATCGAGAAAGGGCCGATTTCGACGGCGCGCAAGATCGAGCTGATCGACGCGCTCTCCGAGACCGGCCTCAAGCAGATCCAGGTGGTTTCCTTCGTGAGCCCCAAGGCCGTGCCGCAAATGGCCGACGCCGAGGAGGTGGTGGCGGGGTTCAAGAGGAAGCCGGGAGTGCGCTATACCGCCCTCTGGCTCAACGAAAAGGGCCTCGTTAGGGCGCTCGCGACCAAGCGCCTCGACATCGAGGGCTCATTGTCGCTCACCGCATCCGAGAAGTTCCTCAAGCGCAACCAGAACCGCACGCTCGCGGAGAACGTCCAAGCCCAGCACAGCATCGTCGGCATGTACAAGGAGCACGGCGTTCCGGTCGACCGCGGCTCGATCATGGCGGCCTTCGGCTGCAATTTCGAGGGCGACATCCCCGTCACCACGCTCCTCGAGATCATCCAGGAGATGCTGGAGATCGCCGAGCAGCACCAGATCAAGATCAAGACCATCTCCCTTGCCGACACCATGGCCTGGGCGACGCCGGCGTCGATCAAGCGCGTCGTAGGCGCCGTGCGCGAGCGCTTCCCCGATCTCAAGATCAATCTCCACCTCCATGACACGCGGGGCATGGGCATCGCAAATGCCTATGCCGGCCTGGAGATGGGGGTGGCGAGCTTCGATGCCGCGGTCGCCGGCCTCGGCGGCTGCCCCTTCGCGGCGCATGCCGGGGCCGCGGGCAACGTGTGCACGGAGGACCTCGTCTTCATGTGCGATGAGATGGGAATCGAGACCGGCGTCGACCTCGAGAAGCTCATCGAGGCGGCGCGGCTCGCCGAGGACATCGTCGGTCACCCGCTGCCGGGCTCGGTGATGAAGGGAGGCAGCTTGAAACGCCTGCGCGTGGCGGCGGGAGTGCACTGAGATGGCCCGGCGCAGCACCAAGGTGGCGAGCGAGCCGCAAGCGCGCTCGCTCACCCGCGCGGCCGGCGAATTCGTCGCGGGCGTCGCGTACCAGGATCTGCCGGCAGAGGCGGTGCGGACGGCGCGCACCGGCTTCGTCGATTGCATCGGCACCATGATCGCCGGCAGCGTCGAGGCAGCACCCAAGCTCATGCGCCAGGTCCTCGGCACCGGCGGGGGCAGCGGCGAGGCCTCCCTCTATCTCGGCCGAGAGCGGGGCTCGGCCCCGGAGGTCGCCTGGATCAACGGGGTCGCCGGCCATGCGCTCGACTATGACGATGTCGCGCTACGCGGTCACCCGAGCACCGTGCTGGTGCCCGCCGTCCTCGCCGAGGGCGAGGCGCTCGGCGCCTCCGGGCGCGAACTCATCACGGCCTATGTGGCGGGCTATGAGGTCTGGGCCGAGCTGGTGAACCGCGAGCCCGACCATCATCACGAGAAGGGCTGGCATCCGACCGGCATTTTCGGTGCGATCGGGGCGGCGGCGGCGGTGGCAGCGCTCCGGAAGCTCGATGCCGCGAGTGCCGTCCACGCGATCGGCCTCGGCGCCTCGCAGGCGGGCGGAATCATGGCCAATTTCGGCACCATGACGAAGCCGTTCCACGCCGGCCGCGCCGCGCATGCGGGCGTCATCGCGGCACGGCTTGCGGGTGCGGGCTTTACCGCCTCCGCGGATGCGCTCGAGCATCCCCAGGGCTTCCTCGCCGCCGTGTCGCCCAAGGGACGCGTCGACCGCGATTCGGCGCCGCGCGGCCTCGGTCAAGTCTGGCGCATCGTGGAGGAGGGGCTCAGCGTCAAGAAGTATCCCTGCTGCTACTGCACCCACCGCGCCATCGACGCCATGCTCGATCTCGTGGCGGCCCGTCCGCTCGAGCCCGAGAGGATCAAGCGCATCACCGTCTCGCTGAGCAAGACCCACGCGACGATCCTGCGCAACCACCGGCCCACGACCGGGCTTGCCGCGAAGTTCAGCATGGAATTCGCCATGGCGGCGGCGGTGATCGCCCGCCGGGTGGGCTTGGCTGAGCTGACCGACGATTTCGTCAGGCGCCGCGACGTGCAGGAGCTGTTGACGCGCGTCTTCCTCGAGCCCAACGAGAATTACGACACGGAATCACTCGGCGGCTCGGTCTACGACCAGGTCATCGTGCACCTCGCGGACGGCGTCGTGCTGCAGAGCGAGCAGGTGCGCCGCGCGCGCGGCCATGCCGAGCGTCCGCTCACGCGCGAGGAGCTCGAGCAGAAGTTCAGGGGCTGCCTCGAGGCCGCGGGCTGCCAGTCGCGCGCGGACGCGCTCTTCGCCCGCCTCGAGCGCCTGGAGGAGCTCGGCTCCGCGCGCGCGCTCGCCGAGGCGCGCTAGTGTTTTGGCTCCAACATATGGCTTCCAGGCCCCACCTACGTCATTGCGAGCCGACCTGCCTGCGCGAAGCCGAAGCGGCTTCGCTTCGGCAAAGGCAGGAGGCGAAGCAATCCAGGTCTTGGCGGGGAAAGCCGGATTACTTCGTCGGCTTCGCCTCCTCGCAACGACGAACATAAGTGCGGAAGGGAGCTATTCGTTAGGTTCAGTACGCTAGGTTCTGTGCTCTCATCCTTCGGGAGAAGGGGGAGGCCAGCTCATCTTTTCCCCATCCCGCCTTCGTCCTAGGATGGCGTTGATGGACACGCCCAGCGAGACAGAGACGCCCGCCTATCAGCTGCCGCCGGCGATCCGGGAGTTCCGCGAGCTTGCGCGGCGCATCGTGCGCGAGGAGCTGCTGCCGCTCGAGCGCGGCTTCCTCGCGCGCTCGGGCCACGTCTACGGCATGGCGCCGATCAACAACCTGCGCCTCGCCTTTCCGGCCGAGGTCGTCGAGCGGTTGGTCAAGCTCGCGCGCTCGACCGGGCTCTGGCATTTCATGGTGCCCGAGCGGTACGGCGGCTCGGGCCTCGGCATGCTGGCGCAGTGCGCCATCCTCGAGGAGTTCATGTACTCGGCGGTGCCGTTCCCCTTCGCCAACGTCCCCAACATCCTTTACGAGTGCGAGGGCGCGCAGATCGAGCGCTACCTGAAGCCGGTGATCGCAGGCGAGAAGACCACCTGCTTCGCGCAGACCGAGCCCGACGCCGGCTCGGATCCCGGTGGCATGATGAAGACGCGGGCGGTCAAGGACGGCGCCGG
>DASPPM010000443.1:0-3137 GCA_035625535.1 Alphaproteobacteria bacterium | reverse complement strand
AAGAGGATCATCGTCGTCTCGCCGCGCTTGAGGACGCGCGCGGCGGCGTCGATCGCCGCATCCGCGACCGGCCGCGCCGCCGGCACGGGCGGAAGCGGCGCCACGCCGTTCGCCTCGTTCCATGCGGTATCGGCGGGAAGGACCAAGGTGGCGACCTGGCCGGGCGGCGTGCGCGCCGCCGCGATCGCCGCAGCACCGTCCGCGGCGACGGTCCGCGCGTCGGTCGCGGTGCGCACCCAGCCCGAGACCGGCCGTGCCAGCCCCTCGATGTCGGAGGTCAAGGGCGCGTCATAGGCGCGGTGATAGGTCGCGTGCTCGCCGACGATGTTGACGAGCGGCGTTGACGCCCGCTTGGCGTTGTGCAGGTTGGCGATGCCGTTGCCGAGCCCGGGGCCGAGATGCAGAAGGGTCGAGGCCGGCTTTCCCGCCATGCGGCCGTAGCCGTCGGCGGCTCCGGTGGCGACGCCCTCGAAGAGGCAAAGCACCGAGCGCATGCCCTCGACCTTGTCGAGGGCCGCGACGAAATGCATTTCCGAGGTGCCGGGGTTGGTGAAGGAGACCTCGACGCCGCCGGCCACGAGCGTACGCACCAGGCTTTCGGCACCGTTCATCCGTTGTTCCATGACATTCACGCTTCCAAGGAAGATCGCCTATGAGACCCGGCCGACCGGGCCGCGGTGAAGCTGCCGGCACTCCACCACGGCTGGCGCCGTTTGACCAGGGCCTCGGCCCCTAAGGGGCGCGCGCGATCGCCCGTGCCGCCGTCCCCGCTGCCCGCCGCCTGCCTTCGCTCGCCCGCGAGGGTGCCGGCCAGACACATATATATATAGCGTAGGTGCTCGGCATGCCCTCGCCGAGCCCGGATTTGCGCCGCGCCGCCGCCCTTTCCGGTATAGGATTCAGCGCCTTGCTCGCCATGAGCGGGGCGTCAGGAGGAAGCTATGGCTCGAAGCGGCAAAGCCCGAGAAATGGCGGTCATCGGCAACGGCATCATCGGCCACGGCATTGCCGAGATTTTTGCAAGCGCAGGATGGCAGGTTTGCCTGATCGGCCGCAGCGAGGCGAGCCTTGCCGCAGCCGTCGTCAAGATCGAGGCGAGCCTGCAATCGTTCGCGGCCCATGGGCTCAAGACGGCCGAAGAGTGCGAGAGAGCGCTTGCGCTCATCCGGACGACGACGAAGCTCGAGGATGCTGCGGCCGCCGAGCTCGTGATCGAGGCCGTGCCCGAGAACATGGCGCTCAAGCGCGAGATCTTCGGGAGGCTCGATGGTCTGTGCAGCGCGAAGACCGTGCTCGCCTCATCGAGCGGACATCTCGCGAGCGAGCTTGTCGACAGGATGCGCGACCGCAGCCGCGTGATCGCCACGCATTTCTGGTATCCGCCGCAGTTGATCCCTCTCGTGGAAGTGTGCGCCGGCCCCGAGACGGCGCGCGCGCTGGTCCCGCGCGCGTGCGAAATCCTGCGCGATGCGGGCAAGCAGCCGGTGGTGATCGACAAGGAAGTGCCCGGCTTCATCGGCAACCGCATTCAGTTCGCGGCGCTGCGGGAGGCCTGGGCGCTGTGGGCCGCGGGCGTCGCATCGGCGGAAGCGATCGACGCTGTGGTCCGCAATTCCATCGGCCGGCGGCTTGGCATCACCGGGCCGATCGAATCGGCCGATGTCGGCGGGCTCGACACGATGGTGGCCTTCGCCCACTTCCTGCAACCGAGCCTCGACGCGGCACCCCATCCGCCGCCCGCACTCGACCGGCTGGTGGCGG
This sequence comes from Alphaproteobacteria bacterium, assembly GCA_035625535.1. Lineage (GTDB taxonomy): Bacteria > Pseudomonadota > Alphaproteobacteria > JACZXZ01 > JACZXZ01 > DASPPM01. The sequence continues at coordinate 1,376 of DASPPM010000443.1, read as the reverse complement.
ACGGGCAGCGCGGATTGCCCAGCGGCCGCGGCGTCTATGACTGGTCGGCGCGCGACGGTGGGCTCCTGCTCGAGCGGCGCAAAGAGGAGCTCTTTCGCTGGCTCGAGGCGGACCGCACGGCAGCCCGGGCGGCGCGGGCCTCGAGGGGGAGGCAGGCTTGATCGCCGGTATCAGCCGGGTGACGCGCGTTCCGCGACCGCGTCTCCCCAAGGCGACATGATCTCGGTCGCACCCTCGTTGGTATCGCCGCTGCGCAGCACGCCGGCGGGACAGGCGAAGAGGTAGGGAAAGACGCTGCGCCGGCCTTGGACGAGCTTGAAGCGGCGCGCAAGGGCGTCGCGAACCTCTTGCGGAAGCGTGGGATCGGCGATCACCGCGTCGCCGCCGCTCGAATCGATGCGCGGATGGTGGAAGGCGTCCTCGAGGCTCATGCCGTAATCGACGAGGAAGGAGACGAGCTGCAGCACGGCCGGCATGATGCGGCGTCCGCCGGAGGCGCCGAGGGCAAAGCGCCGGCCGCGATGCTCGCCCACCACCGGGCAGACGTTCATGAGACAGCGCTTGCCGGCCGCGAGCGAATTCGGCTTGCCGGGCTCCGGATCGAACCAGAGGATGCCGTTGTTCATGAGAAGCCCGCTTTCCGGCAGCACGACCTTCGAGCCGAAGATCGAGAGCAACGTCTGGGTCACGGCGGAGATGTTGCCATGCCGGTCGACGATGCCGAAGTGCGTGGTGCAGCTCGGGCCGGTGCGCGCGCCCTCGACATCGCCCATATGGGCGAGACGCCAGCCATAGGCCGTCTCGAGCGCCTCGGCGTAAGCGAGATAGGCATGGCCGTCGGGCCGGCCGCCGCCGCCGAGGGCGCGCGCCGAGAGAAGCGAGAGTGCGTGCGCGAGCGTCGGCCCGGCGGTGAGCTCGCCTGCCGCATGGAGGGTGCCGCCGCGATAGGGAATGGCGCGCGGCTCGATGAGTCGCGCGCGGTAACCCGCGAGATCCTCTTCCGCGAGGCGGCCGCCCGCGCTTTGGACGTCGCGCGCGATGCCGCGCGCGAGCTCGCCCTCGTAGAACTCGCGCGGCCCCCGCTCGGCGAGACGCCGCAATGTGCTTGCCAGGCGCGAGAGGTCGACGCGCTTCTGCTCGAGCGCCGTCCATGACGAGACGGGCGGCCAGCGTCCCTCCTCGAGGAAGGTCGCCGCCGCGCATTCGTTCGCGGCGAGCGCGCGCGTGGCCGACGCGATGATGAGGGCCGCGTACCAGTCGACCAGGAGGCCGTCCGCGGCGAGCTCGGCCGCGGGCATGACGAGCTCGCGCCACGGCTTCGTGCCGAAGGCCTCGTGGGCCACGCGCATGCCGTCGACCGTTCCCGGCACGGCGAT
>DASPPM010000442.1:0-2716 GCA_035625535.1 Alphaproteobacteria bacterium | reverse complement strand
CGCATCTTTCCGCGGCACGTCTGTCATGCGAGATTGCGGGCCGAAGCGAGATCATAAGCGTGTTTCTCACCCGCTCGACCATCTCGGGCAATTTATCCGCCTTCATTGCCATCTCTCCCTCGCGTGCATCACAACGATATTGCCTCGACCCGGGGCGTGCGCGAAGCCCTCTCAGCCGACCTCGACACGGTGCAGGATGCGGCGCACGGTGTTGCGCAGGATGCCGATGCCCTCGACCTCGGCCTCGACCACGTCGCCGTCCTTGAGGAAGCGCGGCGGGTCCATGGCGAAGCCGACCCCGCTCGGCGTGCCGGTCGCGATCACGTCGCCGGGCTCGAGCGTGAGCCCCTCCGAGAGCGAGGCGATGATGGTGCGGAGGTCGAAGATCATGTGCTTGGTGTTCGAGCTCTGGCGCCGCTCGCCGTTGACGCGAAGCGAGAGATCGAGGCTTTGCGGGTCGGCGATGGCGCTCCTGTGCACGAGATGGGGCCCCATCGGGCAGGTGCCGTCGAGGGACTTGCCCTTGAACCACTGGTCGTGCCGGCGCTGCAGGTCGCGCGCCGTCACGTCGTTGATGACGGTGTAGCCGAAGACGTGCGCGAGCGCCGTCTCGCGCGGGATGTTGCGGCCGCGCTTGCCGATGACGACGCCGAGCTCGACCTCGTAGTCGAGCTTCTCTGTCACTTCGGCATCGAGCGGGATGTCCGTATCGGGGCCGATGATCGCCGTCGGGGGCTTGGTGAAGAACTGCGCATATTCGGGAAGCTTCATCTCGGTGCCGCGCGCCCGAAAGCCCTCGGCGACATGCTCGACGTAGTTCCGACCGACGCAGAACACGTTCTTGCGCGGCCACGGGATGGGAGCGATGAGCCGGATGTCCTTGAGATCGAGCTTGGCCCCCGCCCCCTTCGCCGCCTGGCGCAACCCCGCCTCGCCCTCCTCGCCCGCGCGCACGATGTCGATGAGGCTCGTGAGCTTGCCCTTGCCGGGGAGGCAGTCGGAGAGGTCGAGCACGCGCCCGCCCTCGAGCACGAGACCGGGAGCGGTGCGGTTCTGCTGGCGGAATGTCACGAGCCGCATGAAGACGCCTTTCCCTTGAGGATGGAATGCGCCATCAAATTCGAGAAGGCCCGGCTCTGCAACAGCAAAATCGCCCGGATCGCGGCCTTGCGGCGGGGTGCCACTCTTCTAGAATGCCGTGCCGTGCGCGGGAGCAAGCGTGCCGCGTCGGCTGAGGTGGGGCCAAAGGGAGGCGAGCGATGAGCGAGAAGGACCCGGCCGAACGCTATCGCGCCAACCTGCAAGGCGAGGTCGATGGTGCCGCACTCTACCGCGCCCTCTCGGAGGTCGAGGCCGACCCGCAGCTCGCCAAGGTCTACGGCCGCCTTGCCGCGGTCGAGGAGGCCCATGCCTCCTTCTGGCGCAAACGCCTCGAGGCGCTCGGCAAGCGCTTGCCACGGCTGCACCCGGGCTTCCGCCCCAGGGCGCTGGCCTGGCTCGCGCGGCGCTTCGGCCCGGGCTTCATCCTTCCCACCCTCAACACCCTCGAGCATTTGGACAGCGGCCATTACGACGCCCAGCCCGAAGCCGTGGCGGGCGGGCTGCCCCAGGCCGAGCGCAGCCACGCGCGCATCCTCCAGGCGATCGCGGGGGAGTCCCCGGCTGCGATGACGGGCAGCACCTTGGCGCGGCTCGAGGGCCGCCACCGCGGCCTCGGCGGCAACGCGCTGCGCGCCGCGGTCCTCGGCGCCAACGACGGGCTGCTCTCCAACTTGAGCCTAGTGATGGGAGTCTCCGGCGCAGCACTCGACCGCCATGCGGTGCTGATCACCGGTCTTGCGGGCCTCCTGGCCGGCGCCTGCTCGATGGCGCTCGGCGAATGGCTCTCGGTCACGAGCTCGCGCGAATCCTATCAGCGCCAGATCGGCAAGGAGGCCGCCGAGCTCGCCGAGGTCCCCGAGGAGGAGAAGGAGGAGCTCATCCTCATCTATCAGGCCAAGGGACTCGGGGAGGCGGAGGCCCGTGCCTTGGCCGAGCGGCTCATGGCCGACAAAAACACGGCGCTCGACACGCTCGTGCGCGAGGAGCTCGGCATCGACCCGGGCGAGCTCGGCGGCTCGGCCTGGACCGCGGCCGCGTCCTCGTTCCTGCTCTTCGCCGCCGGGGCGGTCTTCCCGGTGGCGCCCTTCTTCTTCGTGGGAGGCTATCGCGCGGTCGCGGCGAGCCTGGTGCTCTCCGGCATCGCCCTCTTCGCGATCGGCGGCGGCACCAGTCTCTTCACCGGCCGGGGCGTGCTCCTCTCCGGCGTGCGTCAATTGCTCGTAGGCCTGGCCGCGGCCGGCGTCACCTACGGCCTCGGCCGGCTCATCGGCGTGGCCGTCATGGGATGACTCGCGGCTCGCGGGAGTGCCCGCTCAGCTAGAGCCGTTCCCGACGTGATGGAAGCATCCCCCTCACCCTACCCTCTCCCCCGACGCGGGGGAGAGGGTTGCGCAGCCTTAGCGAGCGTAGCGAGCTTAGGCAAAGCTGGGTGAGGGGGCGATTCCGTAGCTTTCGGAATTTGCTCTAAGCCTCGCGCAGCAGGGCGCGCGCGATCGCCTGCCACTCCTCGGCGAGCGAGCCCGTCGCTGCAGCCTTGCCGGCGCGGCGATACCAGTAGCCGGCGTTCGCCCGATCGCCCTCCTTGCGGTGGAGATAGGCGTGCACCCAGGCGCCC
>DASPPM010000441.1:0-6522 GCA_035625535.1 Alphaproteobacteria bacterium | reverse complement strand
GCGATCGTCGGGATGGGGACTCACCCGCTGGTGCCCTTCCTTGCGAACATGCAGGTGCAGCGGCAACGCGGACATGGGCGCTAGAGCGGAATCCATTTCGGTGGAAGCAGCCCCCTCACCCTACCCTCTCCCCCTGAAGGGGGAGATGGTTGCGCAGCCTTAGCGAGCGTAGCGAGCTTAGGCACAGCTGGGTGAGGGGGCGATTCCACTTCGTCGGATATTGCTCTAAGAGTCTTCTTGAAGAACGGACACCGCATACATACGAGATGCGGGTCATGCGACCCTGCTTGTGATGATTGACCTGCTCCCCTTCGGTCCCTCATTGATAGTGAGAGTCCGTGCGTTGCGGTTCCTTACCCCTTCCCGCGCGCGGCGAGAAAGCGGTCGACGAGGTCGGCGAGCCTCGGCGTGCCCGCGTCGGCATAGCTGTAGCGCGCGCGCACGACGGGCTTCTCGAGCGCGAGGATCGCCGTGAGGTCGACCGGCGTTGCGGCCACGACGACATCGGCCGCGGAGCGGTTGATCGTCTCCTCGAGGGCCGTGCGCTCCGCGGCATCGTAGCCGAGTGCCGGCAGCACGAGGCCGATGTGGGGGTAGCGCGCGAAGAAGGCGCGGATTTCGGGCGTGGCACTCGCGCGCGGATCGACGAGGCGGACGTTCTCGAGCCGCTCCACGGCGACGTATCCCGCCCCATAGGGCAAGCCGCCATGGGTGATGCTCGGCCCGTCCTCCACTACAAGCACGCGCCGGCCCTCGACGGCGACCGGATCGTCGAGCGTCACGGGCGAGTTGCCGCGCACGACGGTCGCGCGCGGATTGATCGCCTTGGCACCGAGGACGAGCCGCTCCACGTTCGCGGCCCGCGCCGAGTTCACCTTGGCGACGACGACGATGTCGGCCATCCTCAGCGCCGCCTCGCCCGGATGGTGGGTCGCGAGCTGGCCCGGGCGAAGCGCGTCGACGAGCACGATGAAGAGGTCGGGGCGGACGAAGGGAAAATCGTTGTTGCCGCCGTCCCAAAGCACGACATCCGCACCCACCTCGGCGCGCGCGAGGATCTCGCCGTAGTCGACGCCCGCGTAGACGACGTTTCCCGCCGCGATGTGCGGCTCGTACTCCTCGCGCTCCTCGATCGTGCAAAGGGCGGCGTCGAGATCGGCGCGGGAGGCGAGCCGCTGCACGCGCTCGCGCGCGAGATCGCCGTAAGGCATGGGATGGCGCAGCACGGCCGCGCGCAGGCCCCGGCTGCGCAGATGCTGCGAGAGAAAGCGGCTCACCTGGGACTTGCCGCACCCCGTGCGCACGGCCCCGACCGCGATCACCGGGAGGTGCGCCTTCAGCATCGTGGCGTCCGGGCCCGCGAGCAGGAAGTCCGCACCGAGCGCGAGCGCGCGCGAGGCAAGGTGCATGACCGCCTCGTTCGTCACGTCGCTATACGCGAACATGACTTGCGTCACCTTCGCGCGGCGCGCGACGGCCTCGAGCTCGCTCTCCTCCACGATGGGAATGCCCTGCGGGTAGAAGGGACCCGCGAGCTCGGGCGGGTAGCGCCTGGCGCCGATGCGCGGAATCTGGGCCGCCGTGAAGGCGACGACCTCGACGCTCGCGTCGTTGCGATAGAGCATGTTGAAGTTGTGGAAGTCGCGCCCGGCCGCGCCGAGAATGACGAGCCGGGCTTTCGTCGAGCGGGCGGCGGACACGGGTCGCGTTCCCTCATGATGGGCCGGGCAGTGGCAGCGTCGCGCTCCCCAAGGCCGCCTCCGCGCCGCATGCTCTGCCAGTAGAGCGCCTGGCCCGCCCGCGGCCTTGACCCAGATCAACGACGCTTGGCCGAGGCCCTCCTACCCTCGCCGCAAATGGCGCATGTCCGCCGGGATGCGCCTTGCCGAGGGACGCCATGACGACGACAAAGAGCGGCGCGGCGGCACGGGTCGCGGCCGGCTGAGCGTTTGGAATTAGCCATGCCTCAGAAGCAAAGCGACATGACCCCGGTCCTCGATCTGACCCGCGAGAAGGGGGCCGGCCCCTTCCGCACGCGGCGTCCGGTCTACGCGGATTTGCTGCCGCCCTGCAACAACGCCTGTCCCGCGGGCGAGAACATCCAGGCCTGGCTGGCCTTGGCCCAGGCCGGCAAGTTCCGCGCGGCGTGGGAAACGCTCGTGCGCGACAACCCCATGCCGGCGGTGCACGGCCGCGTTTGCTACCATCCGTGCGAGCGCGCGTGCAACCGCGATGCGCTCGATGCCGCGGTGAGCATTCACGCGGTCGAGCGCTATCTCGGCGATCTCGCCGCGGCGGAGGGCTGGCGATTGCCCATCGAGGCGCGGGCGAGCGGCAAGCGCGTGCTCGTCGTGGGCGCCGGGCCGAGCGGGCTCTCGGCCGCCTACCATCTCACCCGCCTCGGCCATGCGGTCGAGATTCACGAGGCCGGGCCGGTCGCCGGCGGCATGATGCACTTCGGCATCCCCGCCTACCGCCTGCCGCGCGCGGACCTCATGAAGGAAATCCGCCAGATCGAGGCGATGGGTGTGACGATCGTGCTCAATCACAGGGTCGAGGACGTGCTCGCGGAGCGCCAGGCGGGCGGTTTCGATGCGGTCTTCATCGCGATCGGCGCCCACGTGAGCCGCCACGTGGAGATTCCGGCGCGGGATGCCGTCAAGGTGCTCGATGCGGTGGCGCTGCTGCGCGGCGCCAGCGCCGGCGAGGCGCCGCGGCTTGGCCGACGCGTCGTCGTCTACGGCGGCGGCAACACGGCGATGGATGCGGCGCGCACGGTCAAGCGCCTGGGCGCCGACGAGGCGCTCATCATCTACCGGCGCGACCGCGCCCATATGCCGGCGCGCGCCTTCGAGGCCGACGAGGCGCTCGAGGAGGGGGTCAAGATCAAGTGGCTGACGAGCATCAAGGAGATCGTCGGCCCCTCGCTCAGCGTCGAGCGCATGACGCTCGACGAGAAGGGAAGGCCGCAGCCAAGCGGCGAGTTCGAGACGCTCGAGGCGGACGCCATCGTGCTGGCGCTCGGCCAGGAGACCGAGAGCGCTTTCCTCGGGCGCGTGCCCGGCATCGAGTTCGAGCCGGACGGCACGGTGACCGTCGGGGCGGACATGATGACCGGACATGACGGCATCTTCGCGGGCGGCGACATGGTGCCCGGCGAGCGCACGGTCACCGTCGCCGTGGGTCACGGCAAGCTCGCGGCGCGCAACATAGACGGCTGGCTCTCAGGCAGGCGTTACGTAAAGCCTCCGAAGCACGCCCCGGTCTCCTTCGAGATGCTCAACTTGCCGATGTTCAACGACGCCGATCCCTCGGCGCAGAAGGCGCTCTCGGCCGCTGAGCGGGTGAGCGGGTTCGAGGAGGTGGTGGCGGGATTGAGCGAGACCGAGGCGCGCTACGAGGCGCAGCGCTGCCTTTCCTGCGGCAACTGCTTCGAGTGCGACAACTGCTACGCGGCCTGCCCCGAGGACGCCATCATCAAGCTCGGGCCGGGCCGGCGCTACCGCTTCGAGTACGACAAATGCACGGGCTGCACCGTCTGCTTCCAGCAATGCCCCTGCCATGCCATCAGCGTAGTTGCCGAGCCCGGATGAGGACGGAAGGCGTGCCCACGCGAGGCGGGGCGAGCGAGCAAAGGATGCGCGGGATGAGGAGCGAGATCGCAACGATGGACGGCAATACGGCCGTCGCGCATGTCGCCTACCGGGTCAACGAGGTGTGCGCGATCTATCCCATCACCCCCTCCTCGACGATGGCGGAGCTCGCCGACGAGTGGTCGGCGCTGGGCCTCAAGAACATCTGGGGGAACATGCCCGTCGTGCAGGAGATGCAGAGCGAGGGCGGGGCCGCGGGCGCCGTGCACGGAGCGCTGCAGTCGGGAGCGCTGACCACCACCTTCACCTCCTCGCAGGGCCTCATGCTCATGCTCCCGAACATGTACAAGATCGCCGGCGAGCTGACCGCGACGGTGTTCCACGTCGCCGCCCGCTCGCTCGCCACCCAGGCCCTCTCGATCTTCGGCGACCACAGCGACGTCATGGCGGCGCGCTCGACCGGCTTCGCCCTGCTCTCCTCCGCGTCCGTGCAGGAGGCCCACGACAACGCGCTCATCGCCCAGGCGGCGACGCTCGAGACGCGCGTGCCGTTCCTCCACTTCTTCGACGGATTCCGCACCTCGCACGAGGTCAACACGCTCGCCCTCCTCGGCGACGAAGATATCCGCGCCTTGATCGACCAGGATCTCGTGCGCGCGCACCGCGAGCGCGCCCTCGATCCCGAGCACCCCTTCGTGCGCGGCACGGCGCAGAACCCGGACACCTTCTTCCAGGCGCGAGAGGCGGTGAACCCCTATTACGCGCGCGTTCCGGCGGCCGTCCAGTCGGTCATGGACCGCTTCGCCCAGCTCACGGACCGGCAATACCACCTCTTCGATTACGCCGGTCCGCCGGATGCCGAGCGGGTCGTGGTGGCGATGGGCAGCGGCGCCGAGACGGTGCGCGAGACGGCGGCGGCACTCGGCGCCGAAGGCGAGAAGGTGGGCGCACTTCAGGTGCGGCTCTACCGGCCGTTCGCCAGGGAAGCCTTCGTCGCCGCCTTGCCGCAGGCCTGCCGCGCACTCGCCGTGATCGAGCAGACCAAGGAGCCGGGGGCGACGGGCGAGCCGCTCTACCTCGATGTCGTCGCTTCCCTTGTGGACGCCGTGGCGGCAGGCAGGCGCTCGACCATGCCGCGGGTCGTCGGCGGCCGCTACGGCCTCTCCTCGAAGGACTTCAATCCGGCGATGGCCAAGGCGGTTTTCGACGAGCTCAAGAAGCCGCAAGGCAAGAACGGCTTTACCGTCGGCATCGACGACGATGTCGCGCATACCAGCCTCGACTACGACCCCGCCTTCGCGATCGAGCCGGACGACACGGTGCGCGCGATGTTCTACGGATTGGGCGCGGACGGCACGGTCGGCGCGAACAAGAACACCGTCAAGATCATCGCCGAGGAGGCCGGCCTCCATGCCCAGGGCTACTTCGTCTATGATTCGCACAAGTCGGGGGCGCAGACCGTGTCACATCTGCGCTTCGGGCCGCGTCCCATAAAGGCGCCTTATCTCATCCAGCAGGCGAACTTCGTCGCCTGCCACCAGTTCAACTTCGTCGCGCGCATGGACGTGCTGCGGACGGCGGCGCCGCATGGCACCTTCCTCCTCAACAGCCCCTATGGGCCGGAGGAGGTGTGGGGCCGGCTGCCCCGCTCGATGCAGCGCCAGATCATCGACAAGAAGCTGCGTTTCTTCGTCATCGATGCGTCCAAGGCGGCGCAGGAGGCCGGCCTCAGGGGGCGCACCAACACCATCCTGCAGACCTGCTTCTTCGCCGTCTCCGGCGTGCTGCCGAGGGAGGAGGCGATCGGACGGATCAAGGAGGCGATCCGCAAGAGCTATGCCGAGAAGGGCGAGGACGTGGTGCGGCGGAATTTCAGGGCGGTCGACGGCGCGCTCGCGCGTCTCTTCGAAGTAAAGGTGCCCGCCGAGGCGACGAGCCCATGGGAGCCGGCGCCGCTCGTGCCGGCGGACGCGCCCGCGTTCGTCCGCCGCGTCACCGCCAAGATGCTCGAGGGCCGGGGCGACGAGATTCCCGTGAGCCTGATGCCGGTCGACGGCACTTTTCCCTCCGGCACCGCCGCCTTCGAGAAGCGCAACATCGCCGACGCCGTGCCGGTGTGGGAGCCCGACATCTGCATCCAGTGCGGCCATTGCAGTTTCGTTTGTCCGCACGCGGTCATTCGCGCCAAATACTTCGACGGAGGCAAGCTGGCCAAAGCGCCCGCGAGCTTCAAGTCGGCGCCGATTAACGTGCGCGGCTTTCCGGACGTGCGCTTCTCGCTGCAGTTCTACGTCGAGGACTGCACCGGCTGCGCGCTCTGCGTCGAGGCTTGCCCCGCGCATAGCGCCGTCGAGCCCGAGCTCAAGGCCATCAACATGCGCGACAAGTCGGGCCTCGTCGAGCCCGAGCGGCAAAACGTGGCGTTCTTCGAGACGCTGCCCGTCAACGACCGCGCGCGGGTCGACTTCGCCAACGTGCGCGGCGTGCAGTTCCTCGAGCCGCTCTTCGAGTTCTCCGGCGCCTGCGCGGGCTGCGGCGAGACGCCCTATCTCAAGCTCCTCTCACAGCTCTTCGGCGACCGCATGCTGGTCGCCAATGCCACGGGCTGCTCCTCGATCTACGGCGGCAACCTGCCGGTCACGCCCTGGTCGAGGAACCACGAGGGCCGCGGCCCGGCCTGGTCGAATTCGCTCTTCGAGGACAACGCGGAGTTCGGGCTCGGCTTCCGCCTCGCGGCCGACAAGCAGGTGGAGCTCGCCTGCATGCTCGCCAAGAGCTTGAAGGACAAGCTCGGAGCCGAGCTGGTCGAGGACATCCTGGCGGCGCCGCAGCTGCGCGAGTCGGAGATCCGCGCGCAGCGCGGGCGCGTTGCGGAGCTGATCCGGCGCCTCAAGGTGCTTCCCGGGGACGCGGTCGCGAAGGACCTGCT
>DASPPM010000440.1:0-19347 GCA_035625535.1 Alphaproteobacteria bacterium | reverse complement strand
CTTCGTGCACGGCGCCATGCGCAGCGACCCCGGATGCGTGCGCGCCAACAACGAGGACAGAGTTGCCTGCGTCATTCCGCGCGAAGGAGACCTCGCGAGGGGGCGCGGGCTCCTGGCCCTCGTCGCCGACGGCATGGGGGGCCACGCCGCGGGCGAGGTGGCGAGCCTGATTGCCGCCGAGACCGTGCTGCGGGTTTATTATGAGGCGCGCGGCACGCCGGCCGAGAGGCTCGCGGCCGGTTTCGCCGCGGCCAACCAGGCGATCCGTCAGCGCTCCCGCGACGATAAGAGCTGCACCGGCATGGGCACCACCTGCACGGCGCTCGCCGTCTGCGACAATCAGGCCTTCCTCGCGCACATCGGCGACAGCCGCGCCTACCTCCTGCGCGAGGGGAAAATCCGGCAAATCAGCGATGACGATTCCCTCGTCGGCGCGCTCCTGCGCGCCGGCGCCATCAGCGCCGATGAAGCCGGCAAGCGCCCCGACCGCAATGTCATCCTCAAGGCCCTTGGCACGGCACCGCTCGTGGAGCCGGCGATCTGGGGCAACGGCATGCCGCTCCGTTCGGGCGACATATTCGTGCTTTGCTCGGATGGATTGAGCGACTTGGTGGACGGCGCGCGCATCGCGGAGACCGCGCGGCGACTGCCGCCCGCCGGCGCCTGCGAGGCCTTGATCGGCGCGGCGCTGGAGGCGGGCGGCCATGACAACGTCTCGGTCGGCGTGTTCGCGGTGAGCGATACCCCGCCCCTACCCGAGGCGCCAGAACGCGTAACGCGCACGCGCAGCGTCGCCCAGCCAGCCGCGGAGGCCTCATGACCCGACGCGTGATCGGTCCCTTCGAAATTCACGAGCAGCTCGGCAAGGGCGGCATCGGCGAAGTCTATGCCGGCGTCGATCAATTGCTCGGGCGGCCGGTCGCGATCAAGGCGCTCAGGCCGGAGTTCAGCCGCGACCACGGCTTCGTCGAGCGCTTCCGCAGCGAGGCGACCAACCTCGCGCGGCTCAATCATCCGAACATCACCACCCTCTACTCCCTCCACAAAGAGGGCGACGAGCTCTACATGGTGATGGAGCTCGTACGCGGCAGCACGCTCGAATCGATCTTGAGCCGTGCCGGCCGGCTCGGCCTCAACGAGTGCATCGCCATCATGGCTCAGGCCGTCGCCGGGCTCACTTATGCCCATCGCATGGGGGTGATCCATCGCGACATAAAGCCCGCCAATCTCATGGTGACTGACAGCGGGCTCCTCAAGATCATGGATTTCGGCATCGCCCGCATCCAGGGCTCCCAGCGCATGACCCGCCAGGGAGACCTGATCGGCACGCTCGCCTATATGTCGCCGGAGCAGCTCAAGGGTGCGGAGGGAGACGCGCGCAGCGATCTTTACAGCCTGGCCATGGTTCTCTACGAGCTCCTCTCCGGCGATACGCCGTTCCATGCCACCAGCGAGTACGACCTCATCCGGGCTCAGGTGGAGCAGCGCCCGCCGCCGCTCGCCGGCCAAGTGCCCGGCCTCGACCCCAAGGCCGAGGCGGTAATGATGCAGGCGCTCGCCAAGAACCCCGACGAGCGCTTTCCGACCGTCGATGCCTTCGGCCGCGCGCTCGGCACTACCGCGATCCAGGGCGATGCGGCCGATATCGTCAAGGAGGCCGTGGTCGCGCGCTGGGGCGCAGCCCCGCCCGCGGCAACCCGCTTGATCAGCACCGGCGCTGCCATCGCGAGCGGCGCCGCACCGCTCGCCGCACCATCCGCCGCACCGGCGGCACCAGCGCCGGCGGCGCAACCTGCGCCGAGCGGAGGCGGCGTGCTCGGGACGCTCCTCTCGCGCTTGGGCGTGCCGCCAGCGATGCATAAGCCGGTCATGGTGCTCGGCGGCGTCGCGGCCGTGCTCGTCGTCGGCCTCGGCTATGTCGTGATCGGCCCGTCGACACCTGCGCCCCCCAAGGACGTCACTGTCGCGAGCCGGGAGCTGCCGAGCCAATCCCAGCCGCAGAAGAGTGCCGTTCCGCCGGCGTCCGCGACGCCCGCGGCCCCGGCCGCGATTGTCTCGCCGTCACAGCCCTCCTCCCCGCCTGCCGTCAGCTCTCCGCCTTCGACGCCAACGCCGGTCGCGACGCCAGCACCGCCGCCCGCGGCGCCAGCGCCTCCCGCCGCAGCCCCCACGGCCCCGCCCGCCGTGGTCGTGCTGCCCGACGCGCCCTCCGCGAAGAGCAGCGAGGTCGTGATCATCACGCCGAAGCAGGACGAGACCGTGCCGGCATCGCCCTCGACGTCGACCGCAGCGCCGCCGAGTGCGGCACCGAGCGCGCCGTCAGTTGCCCAGCCGGCCGCGCCGCCGAGTGCGGCGCCGGGCGCGCCAGCAACCGCACAGCCGGCCGCGACGCCGCCGAGTGCGGCGCCGAGCGCGCCATCAGCGGCACAGCCGACCGCGCCGCCGAGCAAGGCCGCCGCCGCTCCACCGGCCAAAGCGCCTCAGGTGGCCTCGCTTCCCCCCTCCACGAAGGCACCGGCTGCGCGCTCGTCGAAAAGCGCTGCGGAGACCCCGGCGCTTGAAGGACCGGTTACGGAGGTGCTCGATTCCGGCGCGATCGTGGTCGCGGGCCAGGTCATCAATCTCTATGGCATACGCGGCGAGAGCGGCCGTCCGGCCAGCGAACTCCAGAATTACATTGCCCACATGGGCAATCGTGTGACTTGCTTCGTGCGCCCAGCCAACTCCTTCGAGTGCCACGTCCAGGGCTACGACGTGGCCGAGGCCGCCGTGCTCAACGGTGCCGCCCGTGCGAGCGAGGGCGCGCCCTCCAAGTACCGTACGGCCGAGCAGGAGGCCCGTGCCGCGCACCGGGGTATCTGGGGGATGTGAGTGGTGCGGTGGGACGCGGAGCGGGCCGTGAGGTCGATGAGCGATTGGCGGCGTGACAATCTCCGTCGCTGAGCGCTGTCCCGGGCGCGGCCGACGCCTCGCGCTCGCCGCGGCGTGCGCGTGCCTGCTCGTCCTCTCGAGTGCAAATCTTTGCGGCACCTTGGCCAGCGAGCGCATGGTGCGGAGCGGCACGGCGTTCTTCGTCGCGCGCGCCGGCTATCTCTTGACGAGCGCCCACGTGGTGGCGGGATGCGCTCGCCTTTCCCTTCGGCAGGAGGGCGGGCCGCCGCGCGAGGTAACACTCGTCGACAGCGATCCCGCCCGCGACCTGGCTTTGCTCCACAGCTCGGGTGCCGTGCCCGGTTATGCGAGGCTCAGCGCGCGCGGCGAGGCGCCGCCGGGCACCCCCGTCTCGGTCATGGGTTTTGCCCTCAACCCAAGGGACCCCGGCCGGCCCACGCTGAGCGATGGAGCGGTGGTCGGCCCAGCCGTTTTGCGCTCGGGACAGCGCCTCTTGGTCATCGAAGCGATGCTTCATGAAGGCAGCAGCGGCGGCCCGGTCATCGACCGCGACGGCACGCTCGAGGGGATGATCATCGGCGCGGACCCTTTGCGCGCCGAGCACGGCGTCGCCGTGCCGGCCGACGACATCGGCGAATTCCTGCGGGCCCACGGCATCGCCTATGGCACAGCCGCGGCACCCGAAGCGCAGGCGAAGGGATCGGCCGAGTTGCTGCGCCGCATGTCGGCCCTCGTGCAATGCGTCAAGGAAAGCGGCGGGTAGTTCGCGAAAGCGAAAGCCCCGCGCGCGCCGGTCAATTCGCCCGCATGCCGCGATGGGCGAGGCGCGCCTGGTCCGCGGGCTCGAGCCGCACGCGCAGATGGGCATGCGCCTCGTCGTCCGTGCGGCTCAGCACCTCGCCCTGCCGATAAAGCCAGGCCAGCGTCGCTCCGTCCGCAAGCGGCACGTCGATCGCGAGGATGCCGCGGCCTTCCGAGAGCCGTCCGTCGAGCGCTATGAGCAGCTCGGCACAGCCCTCCCCCGTCAGCGCCGAGAGGGGGACCGCGGGATGATTGCTGCGCGCGGCGACTTCCCGGAGACGCGCCCGCTCGGCAGGCGCGAGGCGGTCGATCTTGTTGAGCACCTCGAGCAGTCCTTCCTCCACCTTCCGGCCCAGCCCGATCTCGCGCAACACGATGTGCACGTCCTCCTTTTGCGCCTCGCTCTCCGGATGGGAAATGTCGCGGACATGCACGATCACGTCGGCCTCGCGCACCTCCTCGAGCGTGGCGCGGAAGGCGGCGACGAGCTCGACCGGGAGATGGGAGATGAAACCGACTGTGTCCGACAGGATGATTGTACGGCCGGACGGCAGCCCGAGCGAGCGCATGGTCGGGTCGAGGGTGGCGAAGAGCAGATTCTCGGCGAACACCGCAGACTTGGTGAGCTGGTTGAAGAGCGTGGACTTTCCGGCATTGGTGTAGCCCACGAACGACACCACCGGATAGGACACCCGCCGGCGCGCCGCGCGATGGAGCTCGCGCCGCTTCACCACGCCCTCAAGGTCGCGCTTAATCTTGATGATGCGCTCGCCGATGAGCCGGCGGTCGATCTCGAGCTGGCGCTCGCCCGGGCCGCCCAGGAAGCCGAAGCCGCCGCGCTGGCGCTCGAGATGGGTCCAGCTGCGCACCAGCCGGCTGCGCTGATAGGAGAGATGCGCGAGCTCGACCTGGAGCCGGCCCTCGCGCGTGCGCGCCCGCTCGCCGAAGATCTCGAGGATGAGCGCGGTGCGGTCGATGACCTTGCACTGCCACGCCCGCTCCAGATTGCGCTGCTGCACCGCGGTGAGGTCCGCATCGACCACGACCACGCTGATCTCGAGCGCGGTCACCAGGCCGCCCAGGCGCTCGACCGTGCCCGTGCCGAAGAGGGTCGCCGGGCGGCGCTCGGCAAGGCGCACGACCTCGCCATGGGCAACCGTGAGCGCGATCGCGCGCGCGAGTGCTTCCGCCTCCTCGAGACTCGCCTCGGGGGTCCTGCCAATGGCCTTGAGGGATTTGGGGGCCGGATGAATGACGAGAGCCCGGCCCACGGCCCCCGCCTCTCCGGCCTTGGCTCCGCGGCTCAAGCCGTGGCGGTTCAAGGAGCGCAACTCAAGCCTCGGCGACCTCCTTGTCGGCCTCGAACAGCTGTATCGGACCCGTCGGCATCACAGTCGATATCGCATGCTTATAGACAAGCTGCGAATGATGATCGCGGCGCAAAAGCACAGAGAAGTTATCGAACCAGGTCACAATTCCTTGCAACTTCACTCCATTGACCAGAAATATTGTGACCGGCGTCTTGTTCTTTCGAATGTGGTTCAGGAAGACATCCTGCAAGTTCTGAGGCTTTTCGGAGGACATGCCCGATCCCCTCTTGTATTTGGAGTTAGGGCGTTCGCGCAAAGCAACTTTGAAGCAACGCCATAGGGTTAATATGGGCCTCTAGAGGTCGCGGACAAGGGTGCTGAGGGAAAAGCAGTCGGCGACCTGCCATTCCGGGGCGGCCGCCGAGAAATCGTCCCGCGCGAGGCCTTGCCCGGCCACCAGCACCGGCACGCAGCCGGCGTTCAGCGCGCATACCATGTCGATGGCCGTATCGCCCACGAACCAGACCTCGCGGCCGGGTGCTATCCCGCTCTTTGCCAGGGCGAGGGCCACGGGAGCGGGATCGGGCTTGTCGCGCACGGCATCCCCCGCCCCTACGATGCCGCCGAAAAAGCGCTGCCAGCCGAGATGGGCGGCCTCCTTGCGCAGGAGAGTCCCGGTCTTGTTGCTCACCACGCCGAGGTAGAATCCGCCCGCGGCGAGCTCCGCGAGCATCGCCTCGGCGCCGGGCAGGGGTGCCAAATGGCCAAGATGCCGCGCCGTGATGCTCTCGTAGAAGATCCGGCGCGCCTCTTCCCAACGCTCGCCAAAGAGGCCCGGGAAGCTGTCGCGCATCGAGGCGCGCACGCGCCGTCGCGTCTCTTCCGGCGTCCACGGCTGCTGTCCCATGGCAAGGAGCGTGGCATTGAGGGCCTCCTCGATGCTCCGCCAGTTGTCGACCAGCGTGCTGTCCCAATCGAAGAGGAGCGCTTTCGGCCGCCTGGGCCTCGCCCGCCGCGCGCCGCCGCGAATGCCCCTCACCCCCTCGCCCCCTTGCCCTCCGCGTAGGCGAGATAGAGTTTGCGCAGCTTGCGCGAGAACGCGCCCGCCTTGCCGTTGCCGATCACGTTGCCGTCGATCTCGGTCACGGGCAGCACCTCGGACGTGGTGCTGGTGATGAAGGCCTCGCGTGACGCTTTGGCCTCCGGCACACTGAAGGGCCGTTCCTCGAGCGCTAGGCCGCTCTCCTTGGCGAGCCTGATGGCCGATTGCCGGGTGATGCCGTTGAGGATCGCATGGCTCGCCGCCCGCGTGACGAGCTTGCCCTCGGCGGTGACGATCCAGGCATTCGTCGAGCTGCCTTCCGTCACCTTGCCCGTGGAATCGACGAACCATGCCTCGTAGGCGCCGGCCTCGCGTGCGCGCTGCTTGGCCAGCACGTTGGGCAGAAGGCTGATCGACTTGATATCGCAGCGCCCCCAGCGATTGTCCGGCAGCGTGATGACGCGCACGCCCTCCTCGATGGTCCTGGCCGGCCAAGCGCGCATCCGCTTGGCCGTTATCACGACCGAGGTCTCGCTCTTCGCCGGAAAGGGATGGTCTCGCGGCGCCACCCCCCGCGTCATCTGGACATAGATGCTGCCGTCCCTGATACGGTTCCTGCGCAGCACCTCGCGCATCACGCAACCGAGCGTCTTGGGCGCCATGGCGCTCTTGATCTTGAGCTCGCTCAAGGAGCGCTCGAGGCGCCGCAGATGCGGCTCCTCGTCCACGAGCCGCCCGCCTTGCACGGCGATCACCTCATAGACGCCGTCGGCGAACTGGTAGCCTCGGTCCTCGATGTGCACGGCGGCATCTCTGTGCGGCACATAGCGTCCGTTGACGTAAGCGATACGCGACATCAGACGTCAGATGACAGACGTCAGATGACAGATACCGGGAGCCAGCGCGCGCCCTATCTGGCATCTGGCATCTGGCATGTGAAATCCGGCCTTACGCGTCATAGGCCGCGCTCTTGTCGCTGGTGTGCACGCCGAGCGTCTTGAGCTTGCGGTGGAGGGCCGAGCGCTCCATGCCGATGAACGCCGCCGTGCGCGAGATATTGCCGCCGAAGCGCGTCACTTGCGCGAGCAGATATTGCCGCTCAAAGAGCTCGCGCGCGTCCCGCAAGGGCAGCGCCATGATCTCGCCGGCCCTGTCCCACTTGAGCACCGGCGGCGCGATGGCGCCGATTTCGGGCGGCAGCATGTCGGCGTGGATCGGATCGCGGGGCTCGCCGGGCGCCATGATGAGCAGCCACTCGATGACGTTCCTCAGCTGCCGTACGCTGCCGGGCCAATCGTAGGACTGCAGCGCCGCCATGGCGTCCTCGCCGATCTGCCGCTCGGGCAGGCCCGAGGCGCTCGCGTAGCGCCCCATGAAGGCGCGCGCGAGCAGGGGGATGTCCTCCCGCCGTTCCCGCAAGGCGGGCACCCGGAGCGGCACCACGTTGAGACGGTAATAGAGGTCCTCGCGGAAGCGGCCGGCCGTGATCTCGTCGCGCAGGTCCCGATTGGTGGACGCGATCACGCGCACGTCGACCCGCACGCGTGTCTTGCCGCCGACGCGCTCGAAGGTCTGCTCCTGAAGCGCGCGCACGATCTTGCCCTGGGTCTCGTAAGGCATGTCGGCGACCTCGTCGAGCAGGAGCGTGCCGTTATGCGCCTGCTCGAGCGTGCCGACCTTGGTCGCGCCGCCGTCCTTGCTCGCGGCTTCCAGACCGAAGAGCTCGACCTCGAGGTTCTCGGGCCGCATGGTGGCGCAGTTGAGCACGACGAAAGGCCCCTCTGCCCGGCGCGAGCTCGCGTGGATAAGGCGCGCCACCACTTCCTTGCCCGCGCCCGCCGGCCCGCTGATGAGCACCCGGCTGCCCGTCGGAGCCACCTTCTCGATCGACTGGCGCAGCTGGTTCGCCGCGGGAGAGCGGCCGATGAGCTCGACCTCGCCGCCGGCGCGCACGCGCAGCTCCTCGTTCTCGCGCTTCAAGCGCGCCGCCTCGATCGTACGCTCCACCATGAGCAGGAGCCGGTCCGTCTTGAAGGGCTTCTCGATGAAATCGTATGCCCCCCGCTTGATGGCGCTGACCGCCGTCTCGATCGTGCCGTGCCCTGAGATCATGAGGATGGGGACGCTTGGATGGTTCTCGCGCACGACGTCGAGCATGGCGAGGCCGTCGAGCTCGCTGTTTTGCAGCCAGATGTCGAGGATAACGAGGCTCGGCCGGCGCGCCTTTATGGCGGCAAGCGCCTCGCTGCTGTTGACGGCCTCGCGCGTCTCGTAACCCTCGTCCTTGAGGATGTCGGCCATGAGAAGGCGAATGTCCGCCTCGTCATCGACGATCAGGATGTCATGAGCCATGGGCGGACGCCGGTGCCACGGTTGACGACATGCTGGTTCCTTTCCCGTTCTCTTCCTCGTCCTCGGATTGGGCCGCATCGGGCAGCTTGAAGCGCAGAATCGCGCGCGCTCCGCCACCCTGGCGATCTTCGAGGAGCAGGTCGCCGCGGTGATCCTCCATGATCTTGCGCACGATTGCCAGGCCGAGCCCGGTGCCTTTTTCGCGCGTCGTCACGTAGGGCTCGGTCAGTCGCTCCCGATTCTCGACCGGGAAGCCCTTGCCGTTGTCCTCAACTTGGATCTCGATCTGCCCGTCGCCGGCCTCGAGCCTGAGGGAGATGCATCCTTGCCTCGGCGGTCCATCCTCTGCCGCCGTCCGCGTCGCTTGAATCGACTCTGCGGCGTTCTTGAGAAGATTGGTAATGGCTTGCCCGATTTGGCGCGCATCGCAGCGGAAGCGCAACGCCTCGGCCGGCAGCATGGCGTCGTAGACGATGTCGGGATTGCCCTGGCGCTGGAGGAAGATCGCCTGCCGGCACAGCTCGACGAGGTTCTCCTCCTTCATGACCGGCGCGGGCATTCGCGCGAACGCCGAGAATTCGTCGACCATGCGTCCGATATCGCCCGCTTGGCGCACGATCGTCTCGGTGCAAGCGAGAAACGTCTCCGGATCGCTCATGATCTCCCTGAGATACTTGCGTTTGAGCCTCTCGGCGGACAGCTGGATCGGGGTCAGCGGGTTCTTGATCTCGTGCGCGATGCGCCGCGCCACGTCGCCCCAGGCGGCCGTGCGTTGCGCGGCAAGCAGCTCGGAGATGTCGTCGAAGGTGACGACGAAGCCTTTGGTCTCGCGATTGACGCGCTCGGCCGCGATCCGCACGAGCAACGTGCGGGCACGGCCGCCGCGGGCGATCTTGAGTTCGGCCTCCACGAGATGCCGCGGGCGCCGGCGCGCCTCGCGCAAGAGCGGCTGCACCTCGGGTATCGCCTCGTCGAGCAATCGGCCGATGAGCTGTTCGGGGCTCGTCGAGAGCAACTCGCAGGCCGAGCGGTTCGGAAGATTGACCCTGCCGTGCTGATCGAGGCCGATGACGCCTGCCGAGACGCCGGAGAGCACTGCCTCGGTGAAACGGCGCCGCGCGTCGAGTTGGCGGTTCGCCTCGATGAGCTCGCGGCGCTGTTCCTCGAGCTGTCCGGTCATGCGGTTGAAGGCGCGGCTCAATGAGCTGATCTCGTCGCCCTTGGCGCCCGCCTCCAGCACGCGCGCCGTGAGGTCGCCCGCGCGCACGCGTTCCGCCGCGGCGATGAGCGCCGAGATCGGCCGCACGAGTTGCGTCGCGAAGTAAAGACCGAGCCATACGGCGGCAAGCAGCAGCAGGAGGGCCACCACGCCGAAAATGAGCGCGAAGGTGATCTCGATGTCGGAGCGCGCAAGCTCGAGCTGATGGTAATCGGTCAAGGCCGCCTGCGCGCGCTCCACGTGCTGCAGCACTGCCGGCTCGACGAAGCGGCCGACGAAGAGATAGAGGCGCGGCATGACCTCGCCCGACGGCGGCTCCATGCGCAGGAGCGCCCGGACCCGGTCATCGGCCTCGCTGCGCAGGAGCGCCACGTCGCCGCGTTGCGCTTTTTCGATCGCCTGGCCGGGAATGCCCTCGCGCTCCATCGCGAAGCTGAGCCTGGCCCGCGCGAGCACGTGAAAGCTGTCGTCGAAGACAACCGCCTCGGTGAGCGAGAGCTGATCGACGGCACTATTGAGAATTTGCTGGAACTCCGCGATGTTGTCAGGGTCCCCGCTCACGAGCAGCGGCACCTCGGATTGCATGTGCTGACTGAGCGCCACGGCGTCGGCCTTGATGGTGCGCACGTTCTCGTCGAGATACGCGTTCGCGACCGCGACCGATTCCTGAATCGCGGTGCGCACCTTGTCGCTGAACCAGGATTGCAGACCGAAATTGAGGAACAGGCTCGAGAACACGGCGATGACGATTGTGGGGGTCACCGTCACCAGGCTGAAGAGGACCACCAGCCGGACATGCAGGCGCGAGCCCGCGGAGCCGCGGCGGCGCTCCATCCACACCATGGTGATGCGGTGCGCCACCACGACGACGAGGAGCAAGAGCAGGATGAGGTCGCAATAGAGGAAGACAAGGATGAGATTGGGCGAGACTTCGACGGGCAGCGCCTTGGTGAGCGCCGCGTAGGTGGCGAGCCCCGAGAGGGCGGCGCACACCGCAAGGGCGATGGCCAAGAGGCGCCCGAGCCCGCTGCGCGCGAACCAGCCGGTCCATCTCCCCTTCAGCGTGGAGGGGCCATGATCGATCTCGTTGGCCGTCATGCGGCGCGTCACCTCGTGCCCGGCGCCCTTGATCCCCGGCCCGACGCTCCGGCGCACTTCCTTAGCGCTGCGCAAGGAGACAGTCCCGCGCTCTGCGGGCCTCCCCTCTTCGGTCGGGGTAAGGCTATTTTACGCCGCGCAAAACCTGAATGTCCAACTCGCGGATTTTCTTGCGCAGCGTATTGCGGTTGAGCCCCAAGAGGCGCGCCGCCTTGATCTGATTACCGCGCGTGGCGGCCAGGCTCAAGGAGAGCAGCGGCCGCTCGATCTCGCGCAAGACACGGTCGTACACCCCGGCCGCCGGCAGCCCGTCCTTGTGCGCCGCGAAATAGTCCTTGAGATGCCGCTCGACGGAGGCGCCCAAGCTGTCGTCGACGACTGTCTTGGCGCCCGGCGCAGGCGGGCTCAAGTCCGCGAGCTCGGCCTCGATCACGTCGACCCCGATGATCTCCTGGGCGTACAGCGCCGCCAGTCGCTGAATGAGATTCTCGAGCTCGCGCACGTTCCCCGGCCAGCGGTATTGCTTCAGGCGCTCCATCGCCGCCTGGTCGATCGTCTTCAGGGGCAGGCCCTGCTGCGCCGCCCGGCTGAGGAAGTGGCGGGCGAGTGCGGGGATGTCCTCGCTGCGCTCGCGCAGCGGCGGCAATCGCATCGGCACGACGTTCAAACGATAAAAAAGGTCCTCGCGGAAGAGCCCCTGGCGGATGTACTGGCGGAGGTCCCGGTGGGTGGCGGCGATGATACGCACGTCGGCGCGGATCGGGGTGCGTCCGCCGACGGTCGTGTATTCGCCTTCCTGAAGCACGCGCAGGAGGCGCGTCTGGGCCTCGAGCGGCATGTCGCCGATCTCGTCGAGGAAGAGCGTGCCGTGATCGGCCTGCTCGAAGCGCCCGGCGTAGCGCGCATTGGCGCCGGTGAAGGCCCCCTTCTCATGACCGAAGAGCTCGCTCTCGATCAGCTCGCGCGGGATTGCCGCCATGTTGATGGCGACGAACGGTCCGGCGCGGCGTTTGCCGTAATCGTGAAGCGCGCGCGCGACGAGCTCCTTGCCGGTGCCCGACTCGCCCGTGATCGTGACGGTGAGGTCCGTGCCCATGAGGCGCGCGAGCACGCGGTAGATCTCCTGCATCGCGGGCGAGCGGCCGATGAGCGGCAACTGCTCCTCGGCGTCCGCCGGCAGCTGGCTCTCCTCGTTCGCCGGCCGGCTGGTGAGCGCGCGCTCGACCATGCCGACGAGCTCGCGCAGGTCGAAGGGTTTGGGCAGATACTCGAAGGCGCCGCGCTCGGTCGCCCGCACGGCAGTCATGAGATTGTTCTGCGCGCTCATGACGATGATGCGCAGATCGGGGCGGATCTTCTTGATGCGCGGGATGAGGTCGAGGCCGTTCTCATCCGGCATCAGCACGTCGGTGATCACGAGGTCGCCCTCGCCGTCGGAGACCCAGCGCCACAGCGTGGCCGCGTTCCCCGTCGTGCGCACGGAATATCCCGCGCGGCCGAGCGCCTGGTTGAGCACGGTCCGGATGGCGCGATCGTCGTCGGCCACGAGAATGGTCGCGGCGCTCATAACGGCTCTCCGCGGTCCGCATCGCCCGCCGCCCGTGCCAAACGGTAGATCGGCAGCATGACCTTGAACACGGTGCGGCGCGGCTCGCTGTCGAACTCGATGATGCCGCCGTGATCACCGACGATCTTGGCGGCCAGCGCCAAGCCCAGGCCGCTGCCGTCCTTCTTCGTCGTGACGAAGGGATCGAAGAGGTGGGATTTGAGATCGTCGGGGATACCCTCGCCGTTGTCCTGCACGCTGACGAGGAGGGGGAGATGCAAGCGGGTCTCGCTGGCCGCGACGGCGAGGCGGACGCCGTGCTGATAGGACGTCGCGAGCACGATTTCGCCGCCCTTCTCGGGTGCGGCCTCGGCGGCGTTCTTGACCAGGTTGAGGAAGAGCTGCACCAAGAGGTCGCGGCTCCCCGCCACCGGCGGTAGTGAGGGATCGTAGTTCTCGATGAAGCGCACCTGCTTGGCGAAGCCGTTCTGCGCCACCTTGCGCACGTGCTCCAGGACCGCATGGATGTTCACCGGGCCCTTCTCGATCGGCCGGCCGTCGGAGAACACTTCCATGCGGTCGACGAGCGCGCAGATGCGGTCGGTCTCGTCGCAGATGAGGCGCGTGAGCTCGCGGTCCTCGGCAGGCGCCGACCGCTCGAGAAGCTGGGCCGCGCCGCGAATGCCGGAAAGCGGATTCTTGACCTCGTGGGCGAGCAGCGCCGCCATGGCGGTGACCGAGCGTGCCGCGTTGCGGTGCGTGAGCTGGTGGTCGATCTTGCGCGCGATCGACTGCTCGTGCAGCGAGACGATCACCGAGTCGGCCTCATCAGGCAGCTGCGCCACCTGGGCGGTCACGAAATGCTCGCCGATACGCGGCGTCGAGAGCGTCACCCCGTATTCGGAGACGCTCGAGAGTCCGCCGCGCACCTGCCCGATGAGGCCGAAAAGGGGGCTGTCCTCGGGCAGGAGGTCGCGCAGCGCGCGTCCCGCGAGCCAGAGCGCGCTCGTGTCGAAGAAATTCTCCGCCGCCATGTTGGCGAAGCGGATGCGACCGCTTGACCCGATCACGAGCACGGCGTCGGGGATCGCGTTGAGAACGATAGCCGCGTCAACCCCCGGCGCCGGCTTGGCCTCTTTGCGCAAGGAGCGCGCGACCGGGCCGGCGCTGAGGAGTCTGGCGGACTTGCGAAATTCGCTCAAAACGACGCTCCCAGTTATGCCTAATTTATCATCAAACAGACCTGATGGCGAATTATTAGGCATCATGCCCCGAAGCGCCCACCTTCGCAAGTGCGAAATAAAAGGGGCGATGTTGCCGCGGCAACAGGATGCGCATAGCTTTGACGCCCCGGCATCCCCCTCTGAGGACCCTACGAATCATGGCAAGACCCGAACAAGCGAAGGCGCGCGGCGGCAAGCATCGCGGTGTCGGCGAAGAAGCGCGGCTCGATCGGCCTTTCGTGGGCATCGCTTCTTTTTTGCGCTCGCCGATCGCACTCGATCTCGACGAGCTTGATGCCGAGATTGCCGTCATGGGCGTGCCCTTCGACGAGGGCTCCCCCTTTCTCGCCGGCTCGCGTATGGGCCCGCGCGCGCTCCGCGAGCACTCGTTGCGCTTCGTGGGTGGCGGCAAGAAGGGCTTCTACAATCCCGAGACGGAGAAGCAGTATCTCGAACATGAGATGGCCAACGGCCTGATCGTGGATGCGGGCGACGCAGACATCCTGCCGACGAACGTCGAGAAGACCTTCGAGAACGTCACCCAAATGACGCGCAAGCTGCTCGGCCGCGGCGCCTTGCCCGTGGTGCTCGGCGGCGACCACTCGATCACTTATCCCGTGGTGAGGGCCTTCGAGACACCGCTCCACGTCGTGCATTTCGACGCCCACTCCGACTATGCGCCCTTCATCCACGACCTCCGTTTCACCAACCAGCACGCCTTCCGCCACATCAGCCCGATGAAGCACGTGCTGAGCCTCACCCAGGTCGGCATCCGCAGCCTGCGCGAGACCAAGGACATGGTTGGAGACTCGATCCGCGACGGCAACCGCGTGGTAACCATGCCGGAGTTCCGCCGCTTGACGCCCGCCGGCTTGGCGCGGCTCGTGCCCAAGGGTGCCGCGTGCTACGTGAGCATCGACGTCGACGTGCTGGACCTCTCGCTCGTGCCCGGCTGCGTCTCGGCCGAGCCCAACGGCATGAGCTACGCCGAGCTCCGCGACACGCTCAAGGCGCTCGCCGAGCGCACTCAAGTGATCGGCTTCGATTTCGTCGAGGTCAATCCCCAGCTCGACGTCGGCACCGGCGTCACCTCACACCTGGGCGCCCATACGGTGATCGAGTTTCTCGGCCATATTTGCGACCAGCCCGGCTGGGCCGCGCGCCGCGGGCGAAAGCGCGTGCGCAAATGAGGCCCTCGAGCGGAGACGTGGCGGATGGCTCATGAGCATCATTACCGGGCCGCGGTCGAATGGAAAGGCAATCGCGGTTCGGGCACCAAAGATTATCTCGGCTATGGCCGCGACCATGTGGTGACGTCTGCGGGCAAGGCGCTCATCGCCGGCTCTTCCGATCCGGCATTTCGCGGCGACAAGGCGCGCTGGAACCCAGAGGAGCTGCTGGTGGCGTCCCTCGCGCAATGTCACATGCTCTGGTATTTGCACCTGGCGTGCGCGGCCGGCATCATCGTGACCGCCTATCGCGACGAAGCCGAGGGAGTCATGCTCGAGACGGACGACGGCGGCGGACGCTTCGCGCGTGTCATGCTCAGGCCGCGCGTGGCGCTTGCGCCCGGCTCCGATCGCGAGCAGGCGAAACGCCTGCACCACGCCGCCCATGAGAAATGCTTCATCGCCAACTCGGTGAATTTCCCGGTCGCGTGCGAGCCGCAGATCGAGGCGGCGTGAGGATGCTTGTCGGTCGGCAGCCGCTCAGGCGAGGAGCACGTCGGTGACGAACTTGACGCCGGGGTAAGCGAGCGTGAGGAGAAGATAGGCGAGCAGCACGAAACGCGCCGCGCGCCGGCCGCCGATCCCGCTTTTCGCTTGTGCCAGGAGGAGTGCTCCGATCACCACGAAAGCGAGGAGCGAGAAAAGCGTCTTGTGGTCGAAGGTGAGGACGGCGCCGGAGACGAAATATTGCGTCGCCATCCCGGTCAAGAGCCCGAGCCCCAGCACGACCTCGGAGGCGGCGAGCAGCGTCAGCTGAAGCCGCTCGCATGAGGCGATGGCGGGGAGAAGCTGGTTGAGCGCGCCGCGCCGCTTGCCCTTGAGCGCGCGCTCCTGCACGAGGACGGCAAAGCCGGCGACGGCCGCGATGGTGAGCAGGCCGTAGGTCGCGACCGAGACCAGGATATGGAGATCGAGCCACATCGCGGGCGCCGCGATGAGCGGACGCTCCGGCGCCTGCTGCCAGATCGTCGCCAAGGCGCCGAGCACGATGAGATAGGGCAGCAGCAGGGGCGTGAGCCGCCAGGCGTCGCGCACCAGGGCCGCGACCAGCATGAAGAGCGCCAGGCTCGCGGCGATGGTGAGCCAAAGGGCGCCGGAAAGGCTCGTATGCCACTGCGGCGTCAAGGCGATCACCGCGCGCGCGAGCGGCCCGGCCAGCGCCACCCCGAGCAGGAGCCACCAGAGGCCGTCGCGGCGCGCCGTGCTCCGGAGCGTCACGAGGACGGCTGGGACGAGCGCCGCGAGTGCCGCGAGGCTGAGCAACATGGGCATCGCCATGGGCCCTTATATAGCATTGATCGCATGAGCTGGGGGCCTGTCTCGCGCGGGCTTGGCAAGCGGCGATGCGCCGCGATAGGGTGGCCGGCTTTCAGGGGCGGCAGAGGACGCGCGACGCGCATGGGCGAATGCATCGCACTCGTGGTGGCGGCAGGACGCGGCGCGCGCTTCGGCGGCACGGTGCCGAAGCAATATCGCCGGCTCGGCGGCCGCCCGCTCATCCGTCACTCGCTCGAGGCCTTTCGCCGCCACCCGGGCATCCTTGCGGTGCGCGCGGTGATCCACCCCGAAGACCATCCTCTTTACGACGAGGCGGTAGAGGGACTCGAGTTGCTCGAGCCCTGCCATGGCGGCAAGGAGCGCCAGGATTCGGTCCGCCTCGGGCTCGAGAGCCTGAGCGCCCTCGCCCCCGAGCGCGTGCTCATCCACGACGCGGCCCGCCCCTTCATCGACCAGGCCACCATCGGGCGCGTCATCGCGGCCCTTGACGACGTGCCGGCGGCGATCGCTGCCGTCCCCGTCAGCGACACGCTCAAACGCGGCAGCGACGGCCGCGTTCTCGGCACGCTCGAGCGCAGCGGCCTGTGGCGCGCCCAGACCCCGCAAGGCTTCCGCTTTGCGGCGATCCTCGGCGCCCACCGCGCGGCCGCCGGCGAGGCCTTGACCGACGATGCGGCGGTGGCCGAGCGCGCCGGGCTTGCGGTCAAGCTCGTGCCGGCGAGCGAGGAGAACTTCAAGGTCACGACGGAGGAGGACTTCCGGCGCGCCGAGCGCCTTCTCGCAAGCGTGAGCGAGCAGCGCGTCGCCACGGGCTTCGACGTGCATCGCTTCGGGCCCGGCGACAAGGTCATGCTGTGCGGGCTGGCGATCCCCCACAGCCAAGGCCTGGTTGGTCATTCGGATGCCGACGTGGGGCTGCACGCGCTGACCGATGCGCTTCTCGGCACCATCAGCGCCGGCGACATCGGCAGTCACTTCCCGCCCTCAGATGCGCAATGGAAAGGGGCGCCGTCCGCGCGCTTCCTGAGCCACGCCGCGGCACTCGTCGCCGCGCGCGGGGCTGCCATCGTCAATGTAGACGTGACCATCATCTGCGAACGGCCCAAGATCGGCCCCCACCGCGCCGCGATGGCCGCACGCCTCGCCGAGATTCTCGGCATCGCGGTCGAGCGCGTGAGCGTCAAAGCCACCACCACGGACCGGCTCGGCTTCACCGGCCGCGGCGAAGGCATCTCCGCGCAGGCGATCGCGACCGTCCGCCTGCCGCTGGAGCCGTGAGCCGTGTCGGTGTTCCGACTCGCTCGCCCTGCCCTTCCCTTCCGCCACCCGGCAACGCTGGTCGGCACCTGGTTCGGCGCGGGCCTTCTGCCCGTAGCACCCGGTACCTGGGGCTCGCTCGCCGCCCTCCCCTTCGCCTGGCTCATGCTCGCCTTCGGCAGCCCGCGGCTTCTTTTCGTGGCAGCACTCCTCGCCTTCCTCCTCGGCTGGTGGGCGACGGCCCATTACATGCGCCATACAGAAGCCAAGGACCCGCGAGAAATCGTCGTCGACGAGGTCTCGGCGCAATGGCTGACGCTCGTCTTCGCGGATCCGAAGGTGTGGTGGCACTGGCTGCTCGGCTTCGCCCTCTTCCGCCTGCTCGACATCGCCAAGCCGTGGCCCGCGAACCACATCGACCGCCAGCGCTCGGCCCTTGCCGTGATGGCCGACGACACCGTAGCCGCCGTCTATGCCCTCGTCACTTTCGCCGTCGTCGTCCCTCTCTTCCCCATGGTCGCGGCCGTGTGGAAGGCGCTCCATGGCTCCTGAGCATGCCGTCGCGGCGGCGAGCTCACTCTTGGCGGCGTGCCGCGCGCGGGCCCTGCGCTTGGTGACGGCCGAGTCCTGCACCGGCGGTCTCGTCGCCGCGACCTTGACCGAGATTGCCGGCAGCTCGGACGTCGTCGAAGGCGGCTTCGTCACCTATTCCAACGCGATGAAGGAGGAGATGCTCGGCGTGCCGCACGAGCTCCTAGAGACGCACGGTGCCGTGAGCGAGCCCGTCGCCCGCGCCATGGCGGAGGGGGCCCTCCTGCGCGCCCGGCGAGCCGATATGAGCGTTGCCATCACAGGTGTGGCCGGGCCGAGTGGGGGAAGTGCCGAGAAGCCCGTCGGCCTCGTGTTCATTGCCTCGGGGAGGCGCGGCGGGCCCACGCTCTCCGAGCGCCACGTTTTCGCGGGCGACCGGCGCGCCATTCGGGAGGCCGCGGTCGTGCGTGCGCTCGAGCTGCTCTTGCAACGAGCCGCGCAGAATTGAGGATGCGGCGTCGGCCGCGCGCTCGCGATCTCACGACGCCTTCTCGGGCGGCCTCAGTACGCCCCGCCGTAGCATCGGCAGGAACGCCTCGGCCGACACGGGCTCGTGGAAAATGAAACCCTGAAGCGCATCGCACTGAAGCGCCTGCAAATAAGTGACTTGCCGATGCGTCTCGACGCCTACCGCGACAGTGTCCTTGCCCATCGCGTGCGACATCGAGATCATGGCCTGGACCAATGCGCCATTGGCCTGGTCGGCGGTCATGCGCGAAATGAACAGCCGGGCGATCTTGATCGTATCGAAGGGCAGGAGTGCTAACTGACTCAGCACCGAATGCTCGACCCCGAAGTCGTCGATGGCGAACCGCAGCCCCGCCTCGGCCAGCTCCCTCATCACGCGGCTGGCGGTCGTGACATTGCGGGCGATGGTACTCTCCGTCAACTCGAGCTTGAGGCTGCCGGGGGCCAAGCCGGTCTCGCCCAAGATCGCGAGAACGGTTCGCGCGAAGTCCTCCTGCAGGAGCTGCCAGCCCGAGAGGTTCACCGAGACGCGAACATCCGCGAGTCCGGCGTCATGCCATAGCCGCGTCTGGGCGCAGGCTTGCCTGAGCACGAAATCGCCGAGCGGGGCGATCAGACCGGTCTCCTCGGCGATCGAGATGAATTCTCCCGGCAGCACCAGGCCCCGCGCGGGATGCCTCCAGCGTACGAGCGCCTCCGCCCCGATGATGCGCAAACTCCGCGTATCTACTTGCGGCTGATAGAAGAGCGTGAACTCCTGGCGCTCGATGGCAGCCCGCAGCTCCGTCTCGAGACTCTGTCGCAGCACCGCGCTTTCCGTCATGCGGATATCGTAGAAGCGGTACGGTTGGCCGGGACTGGCCTTGGCGTCGTTCAAGGCCGTCGCGGCGTTGCGGATGAGCGTCTCGCTCCTGTCGCCGTCCTCCGGGCCGATGCTCACCCCCATCGCCAGCTTGAGCGGCACCTCGTCGCCGTCGAACTCGAGCTTGCCCTCAAGGGCTTGAACGATCTTGCCGGCGGGATTTCTCGCATCCTCTCCTC
>DASPPM010000439.1:0-2439 GCA_035625535.1 Alphaproteobacteria bacterium | reverse complement strand
TGGAGGGAACGGGCTCGCGCCCGCTCTTGCCCTCGCGCAGGAAGACCGGCCAGATGAGATCGTCCGTGCCGAGCCGATGCTCGGCGACGAGGCGCCGGGTCCAGGCATCGATGCGGTTGCGGCGCATGCGCACGCGCGGGTAGGCGCCGTGCGGGGACGGGCTCTCGACGGCGGGCGTGACGCGGCCGACGATGGGGCGGGAGCGGGGTTTTGTCGTCTCGTTCATGGCCCCGAGAATCGCACAGAAGCGCCGTCGATGCCAGGGGCTCGCGCGCGGGAGAGACGCGTCCGGCGCCTCAATTGACAGGGGTCGGCCCCCCGCTATGATCGGCGCGCGATCGCGACGGGCTTCGCGTCGGCCGCGGGGTGGCATGGATTTCGAGCTTTCCGAGGAGCAGCGCGCGTTTCAAAAGGTGGCGCGTGATTTCGCCGCCGCCGAGATGGCGCCTTATGCCGAGCGCTGGGACGAGGAGAAGATTTTCCCCGAGGACGCGCTGCGCAAGGCGGCGGCGCTCGGCTTCGCCGGCGTCTATGTGCGCGAGGACGTGGGGGGTGCCGGTCTCAGCCGCGAGGACGGCACCATCATCTTCGAGGAGCTCGCCGCCGGCTGCACCTCGACCGCGGCCTATATCTCGATCCACAACATGAGCGCCTGGATGATCGACGGCTTCGGCAGCGACGCGCAGCGTCGGCGCTGGCTGCCCAAGCTCACGAGCATGGAGCATTTCGCGAGCTATTGCCTGACCGAGCCCGGTGCCGGCTCGGACGCCGCGGCCTTGCGCACGCGCGCCGAGCGGGTGGGCGAGTACTATGTGCTGAACGGCACCAAGGCGTTCATCTCGGGCGGCGGGCGCAGCGAGATCTATGTGGCGATGGTGCGCACCGGCGGGCGAGGTGCGAATGGCATCTCGGCGCTCGTGGTCGAGAGCGGCACGCCGGGCCTTTCCTTCGGCAAGCAGGAGCGCAAGCTCGGCTGGAACAGCCAGCCGACGAGCATGGTGATCTTCGAGGACTGCAGGGTCCCGCTCGCGAACCGCCTCGGCAAGGAGGGCGACGGCTTCAAGATCGCGATGGCGGCCCTCGACGGCGGACGGCTCAACATCGCGGCCTGCTCGCTCGGCGCGGCGCGCGCCTCGCTCGAGGCGGCGCGTGAGCACCTCAAGACGCGCGAGCAATTCGGCAAGAAGCTCGCCGAGTTCCAGGCCCTCGGGTTCCGCTTCGCCGACATGGCGACCGAGCTCGAGGCGGCGCGCCTCATGGTGCGCCGGGCGGCGGCCATGCTCGATGCCGGCCATCCGGAGGCGACGCTCCACTGCGCCATGGCCAAGCGCTTCGCGACCGATGTAGGCTTCGCGGTGTGCAACGAGGCCCTCCAGCTTCACGGCGGCTACGGCTACCTCAAGGACCATCCGATCGAGCGCTACCTGCGCGACGTGCGCGTGCACCAGATCCTGGAGGGAACCAACGAGATCATGCGCGTGATCATCGCGCGCCGGCTGCTCGGCGCGTGAGCTCGATCGCTGTCCCGGGGCCAAGGGCCGTGCCGCGATGAGTGCTACGATGACCGAGACGGAAGACATCCTCTTCGCGCGGCGGGGGCCGCTCGCGCTCATCACGCTCAACCGGCCCAAGGCGCTCAACGCCCTGACGCTCGAGATGATGAAGGCGCTCGATCCGCGCCTCGATGCGTGGGAGGCGGACCCCTCGGTCGAAGCCGTCGTGATCCGCGGCGCAGGCGAGCGCGCCTTCTGCGCGGGCGGCGATATTAGGGCGCTCTACGACTCCCGTGCCGAGGGCAACCGCGCCTACCGCGCCGATTTCTATCGCGAGGAGTACACGCAGAACCGGCGCATCTTCCGCTTCAAGAAGCCTTACGTGGCGCTCGTCGACGGCATCGCCATGGGCGGCGGGGTCGGGCTCTCGGTGCACGGCTCGCACAGGGTGGCGACCGAGCGCACGCTCTTCGCCATGCCCGAGACCGGCATCGGACTTTTCCCCGACGTGGGCGCCAGCTACTTCCTGCCGCGGCTTCCGGGGGCGCTTGGCATGTATCTTGGGCTCACGGGCGCACGCCTCAGGACGGCCGATTGTCTCTACACCGGGATCGCGACGCACTATGTGCCAAGTGCGAAGCTGCCCGCCCTGGTCGAGGCGCTCGCGGCCGCGGATTTGCGCCGAGGCAAGGCCGCGGTCGACCCTCTCTTGGCAGGCTTCACCCAGGATGCGGGGCCGGCGGCCCTCGCCGAGCACCGCGCCGCCATCGATCGCTGCTTCGCCGGCGATTCCGTGGAGGCCATCGTCTCCGCGTTGGAGCGGGAAGGGAGCGCTTTCGCCAAGGAGACGCTGGCCGCACTCGCGAGCAAATCGCCGACCTCGCTCAAGCTCACCCACGCTGCACTCCGCCGCGGCAAGGCGCTCGACTTCGAGGCCGTCATGATC
>DASPPM010000438.1:0-7710 GCA_035625535.1 Alphaproteobacteria bacterium | reverse complement strand
CCCGAGCGCGACGACGCGCGCTGGCTCAAGCACAGCCTCGTCTGGCTCGACGAGAGCGGCAAGGTCCGCCATTCCGACCGCCCGGTGCACATGCAGCCGCTCACCAACGAGGTGCAATCCTTCCCGCCCAAGGCGCGGGTGTATTAGGCAGTAGAGCGATCATCACGGAGACACGGAGGTCACGGAGTTCACGGAGAAGCAAGCATTCAACGCAGAGGTCGCAGAGGACGCGCAGAGGCCGCAAGGTATGAATTTCCCCTCCGCGTCCTCTGCACATCCCTCGCGGCCTCCGCGCTAAGCCTTTCCTCTGTATTTCTCCGTGCCTCCGTGGTGAATCGTCTTAAGAGCCTGTCGTCGTAATCAGAGGGCCGAGGCCATGGTCGAGTTCACGCTTCCCGCCAACTCCAAGGTGCGGCCCGGCAAGGCCCATCCCGCACCCGAGCGCGCCAAACAGCCGAAGGTCTTCAAGATCTACCGCTGGAGCCCGGACGACGACGCGAACCCGCGGATCGACAGCTACACCGTCGATCTCGCCGACTGCGCGCCCATGGTCTTGGACGCGCTCATCAAGATCAAGAACGAGGTCGATGCCACCCTCACCTTCCGCCGCTCCTGCCGCGAGGGCGTGTGCGGCAGCTGCGCCATGAACATCGACGGCACCAACACGCTCGCCTGCACCAAGCCGATCGAGGAGGTGAAGGGCGACGTCAAGATCTATCCGCTTCCCCACATGAAGGTGGTGAAGGACCTCGTCCCCGATTTCACCGAGCTCTACGCCCAGCACGCCGCCATCGAGCCGTGGCTCAAGACGGAGTCGGCAGCACCCGACCGCGAGCGGCTGCAAGCGCCCGAGGACCGCGCCAAGCTCGACGGGCTTTACGAGTGCATCCTCTGCGCCTGCTGCTCGACCGCCTGCCCGAGCTACTGGTGGAACAGCGCGCGCTATCTCGGCCCCGCCGTTCTCTTGCAGGCGCACCGCTTCATCGTCGACAGCCGCGACGAGGCGGCGGGCGAGAGGCTCGATCAGCTCGAGGACCCCTTCCGCCTCTACCGCTGCCACACGATCATGAACTGCACCAAGACCTGCCCCAAGCACCTCAACCCGGCCAAGGCGATCGGCGAGATCAAGCGGCTCATTCTCGGGCGGCGCTGAGACGTAGAGTGGTCCCGAAAAGCCCGTAAAGTGGCTCTTTCGGGGATGCCACTTTCTCCGCTACGCTCAGCCCTCGGCCGCGCGCTTAGGTGCGGCGAGAAGAGGACAAAGGCATGTATATCCCCAAGGGCTTCGAGGTCGAGGATCTCGCGACCCTCCACGGCTTCATGGAGGAGCACAGCTTCGCCATCCTGACCGGTGCCCTCGACGGCGCCCCGTTCGCCACGCATCTGCCCTTGCTCATCGACCGCGAGCGCGGCGAGAAGGGCACCATCGTGGGCCACATCGCGCGCGCCAATTCCCACGGGAAAATCCTCGACGGCAAGACCCCGGCGCTTGCCATCTTCAGCGGCCCGCACGCCTACGTCTCGCCGAGCTGGTACGCCTCCAAGGACGTGGTGCCGACCTGGCTCTATACCGTCGTCCACGCCTACGGGCGGCCCCGGGTGAGCGCTGATCCCGCCCAAGTGCGCGCCCTTCTCGAGCGCATGGTGCGGCTCTTCGAGAGCGGCTCGCCGCGGCCCTGGCAGCTCGCGAGCCAGCGCGAGGCCTATCTCGAGGGCATGCAGAAGGCGATCATCGCCTTCGAGATGCCGATCGAGCGCATCGAGGGCAAGTTCAAGCTCAACCAGATCAAGAGCGAGGCCGACCGCCGCGGCACCATCGCCGGGCTCGAGGCGACCGGCGATGCAATGTCTCGCGAGATCGCGGCACTCATGCTGGCGCGGGAGCCCTGAGGGGTGCGCCAGCTCAGCTGAGCTTGATGCTGCCCGCGATCTCGTGGGCGAGGCCGAGCCTGTCGATGGTGAGCACCATCCTCGCCTGGAGCGTCTCCCGATCGGAGAGCTTTCCGGCGGCGAGCGCTTGCCGCACCGCCGCCTCGATCTCGCGCTGGGAGGTGACGCCGACCGTCTTCAGGAACTTGCGCACGTCCATGTTGAAGATGTCCTCGTTCATGGCTCCCTTCCCTTCGCTCGATCGCACGGCAGGCTCCGCCGTCGAAGGCCTGGTTGGGTCCTTCTAGTCTGCGCAAGAACCCATGCGAAGATTCTCATGGTCCGAGCCGCGCGGCCTCCAGCCGCGCTCCTCACCATGAGGACATTTACGTTGCAAGCTGTTGCCCTCGTCCTGAGGAGGCGGCTGAGCCGCCGTCTCGAAGGGCGAGGGCGGCTTCGTTCTCGATCTCGCCGAAGTTGCGCGTGAAGGCGAGCGGCTGCTCGTCGCTGATCCGCTGCTCGTGGAAGACGAGCACGGCGTAACGGTCCATCCCCGCCTCGAGTGCCGCCAGCTCCTCGCGCGCCAAGGACTTGGTGAGGTCGCATCCCGAGACCTCGCCTCAGATCGTGGGATGGAGTGGGCGGATGGAGACGGCCATTGGGCGCGGGCTCCGACAATGCCGGCTTGAGGCAGGAAGGATAGCAATTAGAGGGGTCCGTGTCATGAGTTGCCGCCGGAACCTGGATCGCCGCGGCCCGCCGTGCTAGCGTCGCGCTTTGCCAAGGGAGAGCGCGGAGGACGGCGGCCCATGAATCTCAACGCCTTGCTCGGAAAGCGCGCGGAGGAGGGCCGGCCCGTCCGCGTGGCGCTCGTCGGCGCCGGCAAGTTCGGCACCATGTTCCTGGCGCAGGTGCGGCGCACGGCGGGCCTGCAGCTTGTCGGCATCGCCGATCTCTCGCCCGCGCGGGCCAGGGCGGCCCTCGAGCGCACCGGCTGGCCCGCGGCCCAGATCGGTGCCGCAAGCTTCGCCGAGGCGGTAGCGCATGGCTCGGTGTGTCTCAGCGATGACGCCGAGGCGCTCGTCGCGGCCGACGGGCTCGAGGTGGTGATCGAGGCGACGGGCGTGCCCGCGGCCGGCCTGCGTCACGCCATCTCCGCGATCCGCCGCGGGCGCCATGTGGTGATGGTGACCGTCGAGGCCGACGTGCTCGCGGGCCCCCTCCTGGCAAAGAGGGCGCAGGCGGCGGGGGTGGTCTACAGCATGGCCTACGGCGACCAGCCCGCGCTCATCGCCGAGCAGGTCGATTGGGCGCGCACCATCGGGCTTGACGTCGTGGCCGCGGGCAAGGGCACCAAATATCTCCCCGAGTACCACCAATCGACGCCCGAGACCGTGTGGCCTTATTACGGCCTGACGCCAGAGGCGGCCGCCGCCGGCGGGATGAATCCCCAGATGTTCAATTCCTTCCTCGATGGCACCAAGTCGGCGATCGAGATGGCGGCGGTGGCGAACGCGACGGGGCTGGCGCCGCAGGCGGACGGGCTCGGCTTTCCGCCCGCGGGCGTCGACGATCTGCCGGGCGTGTGCCGGCCGCGCGGGGACGGCGGCACGCTCGCGCACAAGGGCACCGTCGAGGTGGTGTCGAGCTTGAAGCGCGACGGCAGCCCCGTCTTCCGCGACCTGCGCTGGGGCGTCTATGTCACCTTCGAGGCGCCGAGCGACTATGTGAAGCGCTGCTTCGCCGAATACGGCCTGCATACCGATGAAAGTGGACGCTACGCGGCACTCTATCGCCCCTATCATCTGATCGGGCTCGAGCTCGGCATCAGCGTCGCCTCGGCGGCGCTGCGCGGCGAGGCGACGGGCTCGGCCCGGGCCTTCATGGGCGACGCGGTCGCGACGGCGAAGCGCGACCTCGCTCCGGGCGAAGTGCTCGACGGCGAGGGCGGCTACATGGTCTACGGCAAGCTGATGCCCGCCGAGAAATCGCTCGAGCTCGGCTGCCTTCCGATCGGGCTCGCGCACAAGGTCAAGCTCACGGCTGCGGTGAAGGCCGGCAGTGTCTTGCGCTGGTCGGACGTGGCGGTTGATGCGAACGACATCGCCGTCCGCCTGCGCCGGGAGATGGAGGCCGCCTTCGCGCGCAGCGACCGCCCGCAGGCGGCGCAGTAGGCGCGCTGTTTGCGGCGAGAATGCGATAATCCGCCGTCCCGGCGAAAGCCGGGACCCATTAAAGAGCAGGCGCGTCGCCTTTCCTCTTCGCAACAATGGTGATGCGGGACAATGGATACCGGCTTTCGCCGGTAATGACGGAGCCGGTAACGTGCGGATTCACCATATGCAATTGTCCTGCCCTGATAGGCGGAAGGGGTCCGCGATTGTTGCGCGAGGGATCAGCAAGGAGTCTCCATGAGTAGCGCGCTCGTCATCACCGGCGGCAGCCGCGGCATCGGTGCGGCGACCGCGCGCCTCGCGGCGCGGCGCGGCTACGACGTCTGTTTCAACTATCGCGCCAAGCGCGAGGCCGCGGACAAGGTCGTGGCCGCGATCGAGCAGTCCGGCGGCCGTGCCTTGGCCGTGCAAGGCAATGTGGCCGAGGAGGCCGATGTCGTGGGTCTCTTCGATGCGGCGGAGCAGGCCTTCGGCAGGATTCGCGGCCTCGTCAACAACGCCGGCATCGTCGGTCCCTCGAGCCCGGCCGCCGATGTGCCGCTTGCCGCCTTGCGCGAGCTCTTCGAGGTCAACGTCCTCGGCGCCTTCCTCGCGGCGCGCGAGGCGGTGCGGCGGATGTCGACCGCGCGTGGCGGCGCGGGGGGCTCAATCGTCAATCTCTCCTCCATGGCGGCCTTCTTGGGCGGAGCCGGCGAGTTCGTGCATTACGCCGCCTCCAAGGGCGCCATCGAGACGCTCACCATCGGCTTGAGCCGCGAGGTCGCGCGCGAGGGCATCAGGGTGAACGCGGTCGCCCCCGGCCTCATCGACACCGAGATCCATGCCTCGGCGGGAATGCCTGACCGTGTCGAGAAGTTAGGCCCCATGGTCCCGATGGGCCGGGGCGGCACGGCAGACGAGGTTGCCGAGGCGATTCTCTGGCTCCTCTCGGACGCCTCCTCCTACGTGAGCGGCACTACGCTCCGCGTCTCGGGCGGGCGCTGAGGCGGGGACCCCGCGATGCCGCTCGCCCGCTGATGGCCAAGACCGCAAGCCTGCCGGGAGTGCTCGGCGCCTATCGCGCCTTGCGCGAGGCGGGCCAACTCAACCCCGATCCCGCCCAGCTCCTTGCCGCCGAGAAGCTGCAGGCGCTCGCGAACGCGCTCAAGCGCTATCGCCCGGCACGGAACGGCAACGGCTGGAAGGCCCGGCTCGGGCGCTTGAGCCGCAGCGATGCAGCGCCGCAGGGCCTCTACCTTTGCGGCGACGCGGGGCGGGGAAAATCCATGCTGATGGATCTTTTCTTCGCGCACGCGGCGACCCCCCGCAAGCGGCGCGTCCACTTCCACGCCTTCATGCTCGAGGTGCATGAGCGCATCCACCGCCTGCGCCAAAGGGGCAAGGGTGAGACCATCGCCCCTCTCTCGCACGCGCTCGCAGAGGAGGCCTGGCTCCTCTGCTTCGACGAGTTCCACGTCACCGACATCGCGGACGCCATGATTCTCGGACGCCTCTTCGAGGCGCTCTTCGCAGCGGGCGTCGTGGTCGTCGCCACCTCCAACTTCGCGCCCGACGAGCTCTACAGGGGAGGCCTCAAGCGCGAGCTCTTCCTGCCTTTCATCGCACTCATCAAGGAGAAGCTCGACGTGCTGCATCTTGGAGGCGGCGTCGATTGGCGCCGGCAGCGGCTGCGCGGCATGCGCACCTACCTGACCCCGCTCGGTGCGGCGGCGAGTGCCGCCTTGAGCCAATCCTTCAAGGCCCTGAGCGACGGTGCCGAGGCGGGCCCCGACACAATCATCGTGCAAGGCCGCACGCTCACCCTTGCGCGCGCGGCTAACGGCGTGCTGCACACGAGCTTCGCCGAGCTTTGTGAGGCGCCGCTCGGGCCCGCCGATTACCTCGCGATCGCCCAGCATTATCGCGCCGTCGTGCTCGACGGCATCCCGCGACTTGGACCCGCGCGGCGCGACGAGGCGCGCCGCTTCGTCACCCTCATCGACGAGCTCTACGAGCACAGGGTCCATCTCGTCGCAGCGGCCGCAGCCGAGCCCGATCTCATCTGCCCCGTGGGCGACGTAGCCGAGCTCTTCCGCCGCGCCGCCTCGCGGCTCATCGAAATGCAGACCGCCGAGTACATCGACCTCGAGCATTTGACCTGAGGTATCTCATGCAGGCCTATCACCTTCTCGAGCCCTATGGTTTCGCCGCCTTGCGGCCGGTCGAGCTCGCCCGCCCCGAGCCGGGGCCGGGCGAGGTGCTGGTGCGCGTGCGCGCGGTCTCGCTCAATTATCGCGACCTCCTCATCGTCAAGGGCGACTACAGCCGCCGCCTCAAGCTGCCGCTCGTTCCGGGCTCGGACGGCGCCGGCGAGGTGGCGGCGGTCGGCCCTGGGGTGAGCCGCTTCGCTCCCGGCGACCGCGTGGTTGCAG
Source organism: Alphaproteobacteria bacterium (assembly GCA_035625535.1). Classification (GTDB taxonomy): domain Bacteria; phylum Pseudomonadota; class Alphaproteobacteria; order JACZXZ01; family JACZXZ01; genus DASPPM01. The sequence continues at coordinate 1,256 of DASPPM010000438.1, read as the reverse complement.
CCTTCTTCCAGCGCTGGCTCAAGGGACCGATCGGCCCCGAGGCGCGGGCGTCGGCACTCGGTGCGGGCTATCGCGGCATGCTCGCCGAATATGTGGTGCTCGACGAGGCGGGACTCCTGCCCGTGCCCGCCCACCTCTCCTTCGCCGAGGCTGCCTGCTTACCCTGCGCCGGCGTCACCGCCTGGCACGCGCTCGAGGCGGACGAGCCGGCAGGACCCGGCGCGACCGTGCTCACGCAAGGCACGGGCGGAGTGTCGATTTTCGCCCTTCAGCTCGCCAAGCTGAGGGGCTGCCGTGTGATCGCGACCTCGAGCCGCGACGAGCGCTGCCGGCGCCTCGAGGCCCTCGGCGCCGATGCGACCATCAACTACCGCACTACGCCCGAATGGGACCAGCGCGTGCTCAAGCTCACAGAGGGTCTCGGTTGTGACCGCATCGTCGAGGTCGGCGGCGCCGGCACGCTCGAGCGCTCGCTCCGCGCCCTGCGGCCGGGCGGCCTCGTTGCCGTGATCGGCGTGCTGTCGGGCAAGGGCGCCTCCTTCGATCCCATGCCCATCATCATGAAGAGCGCCAGGCTTTACGGCATCAGCGTCGGCTCCAAGGAGATGTTCGAGGCGATGAACCGCACCATCATCGCGCATAGCCTCCATCCGGTGATCGACCGCACCTTCCCCTTTGCCGAGCTCCAAGCCGCACTCCGCCACATGGAGGCGGGCGCGCATTTCGGGAAGATTTGCCTGGCGCTTTGAGGCCATGTGCCTGGATCACTACTGCGCGCGCGAACTTCGCGAGCGCGCTCTTGCAATCGTCACCACCTGGCGGACATTATGACATGACGGCGGATGCCACCGTTGGGGGGGCGCGGTCACACGCAGCCGCCGCGATAAGGGATAGATCGAGTATTCCAGAGCCACGCCCTTGCTGCATGCTGCAGCGCACGCCCGGCCTTGCTCTTGCCCGCGAATCGCGCTACCTAGACCGCCCCTAGTGCCGGCCCGGGCGGGAAGCGGCGGCAGCGCCGGAACGGTCGCGGCCGGGCCTTTCAGGAGACAAATCCGATGGCAAGGAACAGGATCGCCCTCGTCGGCGCTGGCCAGATCGGCGGCACCTTGGCTCTCTTGGCCGGCTTGAAGGAGCTCGGCGACGTGGTGCTGGTGGACATCCCCCAAGTCGAGGGCATGCCCCAGGGCAAGGCCCTCGACATCGCCCAGGCCTCTCCCATCGAGGGCTTCGATGCGGTCTACGCCGGCTCGACC
>DASPPM010000437.1:0-3679 GCA_035625535.1 Alphaproteobacteria bacterium | reverse complement strand
CTGGCGAACGCCTATCTCGCGGTCGATGCCGGCCACGAGATCGTGCCCGTGCTCAACAAGATCGACCTGCCGGCCGCCGAGCCCGAGCGGGTGCGCCAGCAGATCGAGGAGGTGATCGGCCTCGATGCCTCGCGCGCCGTGCTGGCTTCGGCCAAGACCGGAGAGGGCATCGATGACGTGCTCGAGGCGCTCGTCGAGCGCCTGCCGGCGCCCGAGGGCGACGGCAAGGCGCCGCTCAAGGCGCTCCTCGTCGACAGCTGGTACGACGCCTATCTCGGCGTCGTCATCCTCGTGCGCATCAAGGACGGGGTCTTGCGCAAGGCCCAGAGGCTCAGGATGTGGGCGACGGGGGCCGTCCATGAGGTCGACCGCGTCGGCATCTTCACGCCCAAGATGGAGACGGCGGCCGAGCTCGGTCCCGGCGAGATCGGCTTCATCACGGCGGGCATCAAGTCGGTCGCCGACTGCCGCATCGGCGACACGCTGACCGAGGACCGCCGGCCTTGCGCGCTGCCCCTGCCCGGCTTCAAGCCGAGCGTGCCCGTCGTCTTCTGCGGCCTCTTCCCCCTCGATACGGCGGACTTCGAGCAGCTGCGCGACAGCCTTGCCAAGCTGCGCCTCAATGATGCGAGCTTCCATTACGAGCCCGAGACCTCGGCGGCGCTCGGCTTCGGCTTCCGCTGCGGCTTCCTGGGCCTTCTTCACATGGAGATCATCGAGGAGCGCCTCCATCGCGAGTTCGACCTCGAGCTCATCGCCACCGCGCCGAGCGTCGTGTACCGCATCCGCCTCACCAACGGCGAGACGCTCGAGCTGCACAATCCCGCCGACATGCCGGACCCGGTGCGCATCGACCATATCGAGGAGCCGTGGATTCGCGCGACCGTCCTCTTGCCCGACGAGTATCTCGGCACCGTGCTCAGCCTCTGCACCGAGCGGCGCGGCGAGCAGGTCGACCTCACCTATGCGGGCAGCCGCGCCATGCTGGTCTATCGCCTGCCCTTGAATGAGGTGGTCTACGACTTCTACGACCGCCTGAAGTCGCTCTCCCGCGGCTATGCCAGCTTCGACTACCACATCGAGGGCTACCGCGAAGGCGATCTCGTCAAGCTCGCCATCCTGGTGAACGGCGATCCCGTCGACGCGCTCGCCATCATCGTGCACAGGAGCCGCGCCGAGCAGCGCGGGCGGCTCCTCTGCGAGCGCCTCAAGGAGCTTATCCCGCGCCAGCTCTTCAAGATCGCGATCCAGGCGGCGATCGGGGGTCGCATCATCGCGCGCGAGACCGTCTCGGCCTTGCGCAAGGACGTGACCGCCAAGTGCTACGGCGGCGACATCACGCGCAAGCGCAAGCTCCTGGACAAGCAGAAGGAGGGCAAGAAGCGCATGCGCCAGTTCGGCAAGGTCGAGATCCCGCAATCCGCCTTCCTCGCCGCCCTCAAGATGGGGGACTGAGCGCGGACGACGTCCCTCATCTGGCGAGCGTGCGCTTCCTCCGCCGGCGCTTGCGGCGCAGGACGACGATGAGGAGACCCGACAGGCCGAGCACGAGCCATGCCGGGAGGAGAAGCAAGGGCCGGACGAGGTCGTCCCACAGCGCCGGCAGGATGTGACGCTGCACGACGGCCTGGACGAGGTTGAGGCTGCTCGGGCTCAAGCGGTACCAAAGTTCGCCCGTGGCGATGATGTGATAGCTGCCCTTATCGAGCCAACGATAGGTCTCGTCCGCGGCGACGAGGAGGGCCGAGAGGATCAGGACCCAGCCGAGGATGCCAAGGATGCGTCGCAATACCACGCGGCCCGTCCATCTGAGAGGCGGGGCGTCGCCCGCTCGTGCGGGCGACCGGCCCATAATCTGACCCCTGCCAAGAGGAGTGGCAATCGAAAATCCGGGCCTCCTGCCGATCACCGGGCCGCGCGGCGCCCCGGGGGGGCAGAGCCCGGTTTCTTGGCTGAGCGCTATGCGCCTGCTATGGTGGCGCCCTTTTGGGAGGGATGGCCGAGTGGCTTAAGGCGCACGCTTGGAAAGCGTGTTTAGGGGAAACCCTAACGTGGGTTCGAATCCCACTCCCTCCGCCAGCGCGTCTCCGTGTCAGAGAATATTGAGCAGACCCGCGCCGTGAGGCGCGCGATTCCGGCGGTTTTGGCATGCAAACTAAACCGGAGAAACCCCGCTTGAGGCGGCTTCAGGAGCATCATGACCCGACATTCTCTGTGCGCGATTCCTTCGGTTTGTTTTTATTGTCGGACGCATCAGCGTAGATGCACAGCCGAACGTAGCCGAAGGGCAGACGATTAGGAGCAGGATCGCTCTTTAGGCGAATCCGAGCGCTCGCTTCTGGTCCGTCCAGTCGAGGGGGAGATCGATCTTTTTGATGAGCTTCTCGGTCGTAAGGTCGATGGGCTGACGTCCTTCGACGATCGCGGTGACGATTTCCGGTGCGAGAAAAGCTAGCGGAAGGAGTCGACTGACAAAAGGATCCGTGACGCCTTCACGTGCCGCAATCTCGCGAATAGACCTTGGACGGCCAGAGCACAGTTCCTCGAACCAGACGCAGGCGCGCGCGACCGCTCTCAATAGGATTTGATCGACCTTGAGCGAGGGTCGTTCGGGCCCTCGATGACCAGACGCATCTCGATGCCGCGGTGCTTCAGTCGGGTCGGGACAAGTCGCATGATGGTTGGTCGGGTCGCCAGTTCTGGAACTCGCTCATGGGGCAGGAGGCGCTCAAGAGAGAGCGTAACGAATATACCTCCCTCCTGAAGCTCCACGCGGTCCACCATGTCGATCAAAGCCAGTGATCCACCCCCACTGAAGTGGTCCGACTTGAGGTATGTCTTAGGGATCGAGGAGGACTGCTATGCCGAGGAAGAGCTACAAGCCTGAGGAGATTGTTGCGAAGCTGCGCCAGGTCGATGTTCTGACCTCGCAGGGCCAGAGCACCGCCGACGCGATCCGCCAGATCGGGGTTACGGAGGTGACCTATTATCGCTGGCGCCGGGAGTACGGCGGCTTGCGCGGTGACCAGGTGCGGCGGCTAAAGGTGCTGGAACAAGAGAATAGCCGTCTGCGACGGGTGGTGTCCGATCTGACGCTGGACAAGCTGATCTTGACCGAGGAGGCAAAGGGAAACTTCTAAGCCCCGCACGCCGCCGGGCCTGCATTGAGCATGTTCGGGCGGTTCTGTCGGTGTCCGAGCGTCGTACCTGTGCGACGCTCGGGCAGCACCGCTCGACCCAGCGGAAGGTTCCGTGCGGTCGGGACGACGAGGAGCGGCTGACCGCCGATATCGTCGAGTTGGCGCGGCAATACGGGCGCTACGGCTATCGCAAGATCGCCGCTCTGCTGCGCCAGGCCGGCTGGTTGGTGAACGACAAGCGGGTCGAGCGCATCTGGTGGCGTGAGGGGCTCAAGGTTCCCAGCAAACAGCCCAAGCGCGGGCGGCTCTGGCTGACGGATGGCTCCTGCATCCGGCTACGGGCGGAGCATCGCAACCATGTCTGGTCCTACGACTTTGTCGAGGATCGCACTCATGACGGACGGGAGTACCGCGTGCTCACTATGGTCGACGAGTTCACCCATGAAAGCCTGGCGATCCGCGTCGCCCGGCGGCTCAAGGCGGTCGATGTCATCGACCTCTTATCCGATCTCTTCATCCTTCGCGGTGTGCCGGGCCAC
>DASPPM010000436.1:0-3864 GCA_035625535.1 Alphaproteobacteria bacterium | reverse complement strand
GGCAAGAGGCGAGAGGCGAGAGGCGAAAGGGAAGGAAGACCCGACCTCGCGCGGAGGTCGTTCCCTCTCGCCTTTCGCCTGTCGCCTTTTGCCTGTTGTTACGGCTGGATGAGCGGATTGACGCGGCGCAGGAACTCGCCCGCCTTGTCGCCGCCCTCGAGCAGCGAGATCGCCCGCGCAAGGCGGTCCACCAGCCCTTGCACCGCGGCCATGCCCTTGCCCGCCTCGAGGTCCACCCGGGCGGTGCGGTACTGCTTCTCGACCGCGATCGAACCCGACAGCCCGACGCACTCGTCGGCGACCTTGCGCACGTTGTCCGCGAGCGCCATGAGCGTGCGGAGCGAGGGCCCGGTCGGGGCGCCCTGAGGAGCGGCCTTCTCCTCCGGTCCGCGCAGGCCGAGCAGGCCGGTGGTCACGAGGCCGAACAGCACCTTGCACACGTCGAACGTGGGGAGGCCGGTCGCCTGCTCGAGCTTCTTGATGCTCACCTGGCCGTCGATCTTCGTGACCACCGCCCACTCCTGCGGCGAGAGCGTGATCTGATCGTGGCCGGGTTCGCGCGGCAGGAAGTACGGAACGTGATCGAGCGACGGGATCTTGCGCTGCAGCACGCGCCACTCGTCGAGGCGGCGCGCCGCCTCCATCATCAGAATCGTGTTCGACTTGTTGACGGTGACGCGGTCCGACTCGACGCTCGCGGTGAAGATGAACTGACCGTGGCGCCAGGTTGCCATCTCGTACACCGCGTACTCGCCTCGCAGCTCGCCCGCGACCGCGTCGGTGATCTGGCCGTCCTTGAGGAAGATCTTGCCGTCCGCGCCCTCTCCGGTGAGGGTGAACACACCGGTCTTGCCCGAGACGCTCACGAGCTGGATCACGTCGGGCAGCGCGATGTCGGCGAGCGAGCCCTGGAGCGCCATGCCGGCTCAGCCTTCCCGATCCTCGACGCCGCCGGTCGGCATGCCGGCGGGCGCGGCCGCGCGCAGGCGGGAACCGCGGCAGGGCCGGAGACGCCAAGGGCCGCGCACCCGCGTGGCCACCTCCCCGGCGCAGCCTTCTTCCGGCTGGAAGCGTGACAGGTTAGCCATGACTCGCCGCAATGAAAACTAACACACGCCGTTCGGCAGCGTCAAGACAACGCGCATCGCAAATGGCACAGGGCAACCGCAAGCGCGTCCGCGGCGTCCGCAGGCGGCGACGCCGCGAGCCGGAGCGCGTGCCGCATCACGAAGCCGACCTGCTGCTTCTCGGCTCGGCCATGCCCCACCACCGCGGCCTTGACCCGCGCGGGCTCGTACTCGACCACCGCGCCGCCCCAGCGACCCAGCGCGGCGAGGATCGCGCCGCGCGCCTCCGCGAGCGCCAGCGCGGAGCGCGGGTGCCGGCCCGCGAACGGCGTCTCCACCGCGACAACGTCCGGCTCCAGCCGCGCGAGGAGGAGGACGAGCTGGTCCGCGAGCGACCCGAGGATCGCGGCGCGGGACGGCCCGCGGACGGGCCGGATGCAGCCGAACTCCGTTGCCACGACGCGGCGAGCGTCTCCCTCGATCATCCCCCAGCCGGTGACGCGCGTTCCGGGGTCGAGGCCGAGGACGCGGGGCGTCAGCTCACCTCGAGGAGTTTCACGTCGATGTCGGCGTTCGCCCACACGTTCTGCACGTCGTCGTGATCCTCGAAAGCGTCCATCAGGCGCACCATCTGCTCGGCCCTCTTGTCCTCGAGGCGGACCTGCGCCGTCGGCACCATTTCGACCTTGGCCTGCTCGACGGCGAGTCCCTTCGCCTCGAGCGCGTGCTTGACCTTGTGAAGGTCCTCCGGCGCGGTGTAGATCTCGTACAGCTCCGGGTCCTCGGCGAAGAAGTCCTCCGCGCCGGCCTCGAGCGCCGCCTCCATGGCGGCGTCCTCGCTCCCGGAGCTCTTGGGGACGATGAGGTAGCCCTGCTTCTTGAACAGGTACGCGACGCACCCTGACTCGCCGAGGTTGCCGCCGTGCTTGCCGAACAGGTGCCGGATCTCCGCGGTGGTGCGGTTGCGGTTGTCGGTGAGCACCTGGAGCATCACCGCCACGCCGCCCGGCCCGTACCCCTCGTACATCACCTCCTCGTAGGCGACGCCGGGCAGCTCCCCGGTGCCGCGCTGGATCGCCTTCTTCATCGTGTCGCCGGGCATGTTGGCGGCCTTGGCGGCCGTGATCGCGGTGCGCAGACGAGGGTTGCCGTCGGCATCGCCGCCGCCCTCGCGCGCCGCGGTGGTGAGCTCGCGGATGATCTTCGTGAAGATCTTGCCGCGCTTGGCGTCGGCCTTGCCCTTCTTATGTTTGATCGTGCTCCATTTGTTGTGGCCCGACATGGCGCCCTCCGCTTCGACCCTCTCGGCCTCCGCGAGCAGATTGTACACCGCAGCGTCTCGCGCAGACCTCTCAATTCGCGCAGTGCGCCTATTGACTTGCGGGTGGTGCGCCACGCACAATGGCCTTCGAAGTCTGCGCGCGGTGCGGCGGAGGTATGAGCCAAATCATCCTTCTTCTCGACTACGAGCCACGTACTATCGTGCGGGTCACCGAGGCTCTCACGCCCCTGGGGTGCGAGATCGTCGCGACCAAGGACGTCGACGCCGCCGTCAATGCGTGCGCCAAGGTCGAGCCCCGTGTGGTGCTCATCACGTCGATCCTGCCCCGTCTCAAGGTCGAGGACGCCATCACGCAACTGCGCGCCCGGGCCGGCCTGCGCAACACGCCGTTCCTCATCCTGATGAGCGGCTACACCGGCTCCGACCCGAGTGCGGACGCGATTCGCCTCGGGGCGCAAGACATCATCACGAAGCCGTTCTCCAACGAACAGTTGCTCGAGCGGGTGCGGGCGCTGGTCGCCAAACCGCGGCCTGAGGCGACCGTCGGCTCCGACACGCGCGCCGAGATGCTCGAGGCGCTGCGCCGCGCCCCGGGCGGTGCCAAGCACGGAGGTACAGTTACCTCCCAGGATCTCTTCGGCGACCTCATCGGAGAAGAGGGCGAGGCCGGCGTTGCCGACACCCAGCGCATCCCTGTCAAGCCGATCGCAGTGACGCCCTCACCAGGGTCGCCGCCGCTCGCCGCCAAGGCGAGCGTAACCGAGGCGAAGGCGAAGTCGGCGCGTCCCCCGATCGAGCCGGACACCGCGGTCGAGAAGGTCCTCGAGACTACGCTCGCCGACCTCCGCGAGCAGCCCAAGGCGCCGCGGCCGCGCGAGGACACCCACGGCGCCTCAGTCGACAAGCTCCTCTCACAGACGCTCTCCGGGCTCGAGGTGAAGATGGGGCCGGCGGCGGCGCCGAAGCCAAAGCCCGCACCGGCACCGGAACGCGTCGCGGCGCCCGCGCCCGAGCGCCCGCCGGCGGTCGCGAAACCGGCCAAGGGGAAGGCCGAGCCGAGCGCCGGTCCCCTCCCCGGCGGCACGCCGTTCGGTCAGTACGAGCTCATGGAGCTGATCGCGACCGGCGGCATGGCCGAGGTCTACAAGGCGCGCATGCGCGGCCTGGAGGGATTCCAGAAGATCGTCGCGATCAAGCGCATTCTCCCTCACCTGACGGACAACGACGAGTTCGTCACCATGTTCATCGACGAGGCCAAGCTCGCGGCCCAGCTCCAGCAGCCCAACATCATCCATATCTACGATCTCGGCAAGATCGATCGCTCCTACTACATCGCGATGGAGTACATCGAGGGCAAGGACCTGCGCTCGATCCTGCGCACGCTCGAAGAGAAGCAGGCCCGCATTCCCCTCGGCCTCGCGCTGTTCATCGGCTCGCGTCTGGCCGCGGCCCTCGATTACGCACACCGGAAGAAGGACCTGCAGGGCAAGGCGATGGCGCTGGTCCACCGCGATG
>DASPPM010000435.1:0-8327 GCA_035625535.1 Alphaproteobacteria bacterium | reverse complement strand
GGAAGAGGGGCGGCAAACGCGTGCACTCCGATCGCACGGGGCGCATCGGCAAAAGCGGCAGCTACGAGCCCGGCGACCGGATCAAACTTCGCACCGACTGCATCTTATAGAGGCGAAGTTCGTCGGGCCAGAATAACCGGGACTTAATCGGTACTCGTAGGTGTAGCGTAGGCGCGAGCGCGGACGTGATGATGACGGCCCCGACATATCCTGCATGACTTTGCAACAGTCTACGATCGGCTCTCACTGCGCTAATAGAGCCGGGGTATCAGCCGCGGCGTGCGGGCGCAGTAGCTATCGTATTCGCCGCCAAAGTGGGAGCGCAGCAGCGCCTCCTCCGCGCGGATGCGTGCGAGGAGCGGCGGTACAATGAGCGCCGTCAGCAGCACGCCGACCCCCGAACGAAAGGCTAGCCCCCACCCCAGCCCGTTGACGAGCAGCCCCAGATAGCTCGGGTGGCGGATGACGCCGTAGACGCCGCTGGTGACCAACCTGTGCCCGGGCTGGATGGCGACCAGCCCGCTGAAGCGACGGCCGAGCACAAAGACCGGCCAGATGCGCAGCGCACCGCCGGCAGCGAAGAGAGTGACGCCAAGCCAGCGAATGGCATCGCCGTCGATGGTCCAGAACTCCTTCCGGTCCGCATAGGCCGGCAGATAGGCATCCAGCAGCCCGATCAGCGCAAAGGCTAAGATGACCCAGCGGTTGCCACGATCCTCGCGCACGCCCGGGCTCAGATTGCCGTCCGCGAACAGCGATGCGCCAGCCAATGCCGCGAGCGCGGCCGCGAGCGCGATCAGCGCCGGGTGGGAGAAGAAGGCTGCAAGCCCGCGCCAGCCGAGCACGGCCAAGCCGATGTAGGCAGCGGTGGCGAAGACGACAAGCGTCAATCTCACGGTTGGTATCGCCATTTCACTCCCTTGCCGGAGATGCCCAGAACTTCCTGATGTCGGATATCGGCTTGCCCGCACTCGCCCGATTTGAATGAACGCTCGCCGCTCCCGACTCGGTGGGAAAGCCCCCTTTTTCATGCTGCGCCGCGCGTTCGTTGAGCGGGGGTCGTGACCTGAGGCTCTGGCACGGGCGAGCGGAGCGAGAGCCGCAAAGGCCTGTCAACGAGGGCGCGGAGGACGCTCTCAGAGGCGTGAGGACGTGCGCAAGGGAGGGCAGGGCCGAGTTAAGGTATTGCGGGCAAAAAAAACCGGGCCCGAAGGCCCGGTGAGTTGAACAGGGAGGCTTCACGTCTGGGAGACGTAGGGTCCGAAGACCCCTTCCAGGCCTTGCGCCTGGAACCCGGTCGGGGCCATGCCCCGAAACTCCTCGAATCCTGCGGCGTTGCTGCAACGCAGCATCATCGCCTGCTGAAGAAATAGGCCTTTTCGCGGGGAATACTACACCAAAATAGTCAATTGAGCCATGCATATTTCGCATGTCTTAGGCCCGCGCTGGTCGCGCTCAGAAGCGGAATTCGGCGATGCGCTTGACGAGAAAATCGCGGAATACGGCGATGCGCTTGGAGTGCCGCAACACTTCCGGGTAGACGAAGTAGGCGTCGATCTCCGGGCCCTGGAGATCGGGCAGCACGCGGACCAGCTCCGTCGTGTCGCCGACCATGTAGTCGGGGAGGGAGGCGATGCCCATGCCGCCGCGCACGGCGCGGTAGATGCCGTAGATGTTATTGACGCGCAAGACCTGCCTGGGCATGTGCTTGTGCGCCTTGCACAGATCCAAGAGCCAATTGACGCTGGTCGCCGGCAGTCGCGCCTCCTCGCCGAAGATGACGATCTTGTGCGCTTCGAGGTCTTCCGGCGTCTTGGGCGTACCCGCGGCCTCGAGATATTGCTTGGTGCTGAAGAGGTGTACATGCACCTTCATGAGCTGGCGCTGAATCAGATCCGGCTGGCGCGGCGGTGCCATGCGGATCGCCACATCGGCTTGGCGCATGGAGAGGTCGAGCTCGCCGTCCTCGAGCAGCAGCGTCATTTCGATCTCGGGATAGAGATCGAGGAACTCCCGAATGCGCGGCGTCAGCCAGGTCGAGCCGAAGGCGACCGTCGTGGTGACCTTGAGCGGACCCTTCGGGCGCTCCTTGCTCTCGCTCAGCATCGCCTCGGTCATGGCGAGCTTGCCGAACACCTCCTTGACCGTCTGGTTCAAAAGCTCGCCCTGCTCGGTCAGGATGAGGCCGCGGGCGTGGCGGTGGAAGAGCGTGGTGGAGAGGCTCTCTTCGAGCGCGCTGATCTGGCGGCTCACCGCCGACTGGCTGAGCTTGAGGACTTCGCCTGCATGGGTGAAGCTGCCCGCCTCGGCGACGGCGTGAAACACTCTGAGCTTGTCCCAATCCATTCCCCTGCCCCGATCTCGCGGCAGCCTGACCTGGCCGAGGCCCTCGCGGTTCATCCGCGCCTCACTCCGCGGCGCTGCGCTCGGAGACGCGCTCGTGGGCGGCGAGATAGCGCTCGGCTTCGAGTGCCGCCATGCACCCCATTCCGGCCGCGGTCACGGCTTGACGGAACACCTTGTCCTTGACGTCGCCTGCCGCGAACACGCCCGGGACGCTGGTCGCGGTGCTGTCGGGTGCGGTCAAGATGTAGCCGGCGGCGTCCATCGCGACCTGGCCCCTGAAGATCGCGGTCGCGGGCTCGTGGCCGATGGCGACGAAGACGCCGTCGACGGCGAGCCTGCGCGAGGCTCCTCCCTTGACGGGCTTGAGTTCGACGCCCGTCACCGCGTAGGGCGCGCCGGTTCCGACGATCTCCTCCACCACATGGTCCCAAATAACCGCCACCTTCGGGTTCTTGAAGAGGCGGTCTTGCAGAATCTTCTCGGCGCGCAGCTTGTCGCGCCGGTGAACGAGGGTGACCTGGCTCGCGAAATTGGTGAGAAAGAGCGCCTCCTCGACGGCCGTGTTACCGCCGCCGATGACCGCGACCGACTTGCCGCGATAGAAGAATCCGTCGCAGGTGGCGCAAGCCGAGACGCCGTGCCCGCGAAAGGCGTCCTCGCTCGGGATGCCGAGCCAGCGCGCCTGCGCCCCCGTCGCGATGATCACGCTCTCGCCGAAGTAGAGATCGCCCGAGTCGCCCGCCAGCCGAAAGGGCCGGCTGCCGAAATCCACCTCCACGATCAAGTCGTTGACGATCTCGGTGCCGACCTGCTCGGCTTGACCCTTCATCTGCTCCATGAGCCAGGGCCCTTGAATCACCTCGGCAAAGCCCGGGTAATTCTCCACGTCCGTGGTGATCGTGAGCTGGCCCCCCGGCTCGAGTCCGGCGACGAGTATCGGCTTCAGGTTGGCGCGCGCGGCGTATATGGCCGCCGTGTAGCCTGCCGGCCCCGATCCGATGATGACGGTCTTTGTGCGACGGGAATTGGCCATGATGCGCGGTCCAAGACCTTGTGAGGGAGGTATCGAAGCCCCGCCAAATGAGCATAGAAGATAAGAGGCCCATGCGCGGCAGGCAAGCCATGGTTTGCGTCGCGACCGCAATTCTGCCGCTGAGCGCTCGCAAAAGGGTCAAGGACGGCGGCTGCGTGCGACTGGCGCCACCTCGCGAAAATCGGCTCCCGCGCGAAAGGCCGGGCCTCAAAAGCCGAACATGTGGTCGAGACTGAAGCTTCGATTATCGGACACGAGGCCGTGGTAGCCGAAGAGCCGGCAAGTGGTGTCGCGCACGATGATATAAGCGCGCTCACCGGCGCGCGCGCGCGCCTCGGCCGCGAAGGTCTCGCCGTAGCGCCACAAGCGCGAGCCGCCGCACGGAATCGCGATGCGCGTGCGCGCCACTTCCGTGCCCGCCCCGTCGCAGAGGATGAGGTCGGTCGCAGAGCGGGCGTGCCAGGGAGCCGATGCTGGGTAGATCAGGTGGCAGAGGGTGTCGAGCGGAGCCTCGCCGAGACGCAGGAAGAGTCGGGTGCTGAGGCCGGGTGCCGCACCGGCGTAAGACTGGGGCTCGCTCAGGTAGGTGAGCACGGTGTTGAAGATGTGGGCGCCGAAGCTCGTCTCGGCCGCGTGTCCGCTCACCTTGTCCTCATAGCGGAAGATGCCGTGAAGCCAACCGTCGGCCGCTCCCCCTTGGGAGAAATCGTAGACCAGCTCGACGTGGCCGTAGCCGCCCGCGAGCATGCTGCCGCCATCGACGAGCTGGGCCAGGTCGAGTGCCACGCTCTGGTTGCGCTTGAGGCAGCCGAAGAGGTGGCGGGCGCACTCCCTCCCGCTCGAGTCGTAGACGAGAAGGGCTATGGGCAGCTCGTCCTGGCAAGTCGCCATGGGGGTTGGCAGCACCATCGTGCGGAACTCGCGGGGCGGCAGCAGGGGTGCGGGGAGGAGAAAGCCCTTGCCCATCAGATTGCCGAGCTCGGCAATGCGCGGATCGCACTTGAGATCGCTGCGCTCCACGTTCACGTGCGCGATGCGCCGCCTGCCGTCGCGCGACCTCACCTCGTAGCGCGGACGGACGAAATACTTGCCGGCCTGCACCTCGAGCTGCTGGGGCCAGCGCGCGGCCGGCAAGAGCGACGCCACATCGAGCGCCAAGGTGCCGAAGGGGGGAATCTCGCGCTCGAGCCAGGCGATCTCGTGGCTGCCCATCAGATTGAGCCCCACGGCTTTTGCCGGGATCGGGGCCGGGTGGCTGTTCTGCACCCAAAGTGTCACGCGCTCGCCTTCTCGGGGTGCGGGGAGGCCCGCGTAGAGCTCGGCCGGCCAGGAATTGGCGTCATGCGTCGCGGAAAGCTCAGCGCCCGATTGGCCGTAAGTATCGAGCGCGTATTTGACCACGTCGTGCCCGACGGCGCCGATCACGTGCACGAAGAGCTGGCCCGTGAAGGGGGGGAGCGAGAAGCGCCGGCGCACCTCGGCGCTGTCGACGACGATGGACGCGGGCCCCGGCGGGAGCTCCTCGCGCCACTCCGCCAGTTGCTTGCCATGCTCATCGAAAAGACAGAGCCAAATCGCGACCTCGGTGGCACCGTAGCCCGACCAGTAGTTGGCGCTGACGAGCCGCGTGTGAAGACCGTCGGCGTCGCGGAAGAAGACGAAGTTTGTTGCGAAGTTGAGCGGGTCGAGGTAGCGCCGCGCCCTCCCGAGCATGTCCGGCGGCAGCTTCATCTCGTCGAGGCTCTCGATCGCGATGCCGGGCGGCAGCAGATGGCGAATGTGATCGATGAGCCGGCCGGCATCGAAGGCCATGACCAGAAGGCTCTTGGCGGCACTCGCCGAAAGCTCGGTCACGGGCTGAGCGCGCTGGCCCAGCCTTACAGCACCCACGTGCTCGACGTTCTGCACGAAGGCGCCGGCGAGCTCGAGCCGGGCCAAGGGATGCAGCGCCGCGAAGCCCTGGGCCAGTCCGAGCGGGTCGTAGACGGCGACGGGACCGCGCCTTGCGAGACGTTCGATCAGGCCGGGTGCCTTTGCGGCGGCGAGCGGATGGCCGATCGCCTTGAAAAAGGCGTTGCCGCCGCTCAGGTTGTTGAAGGTCTCGATTTCGAGCGCCATGGGCCGCCTTGCTCTATGACCGGGCGCTTATAGCCGATTTTGCGCTGGCTCCGCCTCTATTTTCGCGCGCGCTCGGCGGGCGAGGCGCCGCCGCACCTCGGATGCCACCACCTCGGCATCGAGGAGCGGGGCGTAGCTCCAGCGCTCGAGCCGTCCCTCGAAGGGGCGCGTCAGGCCCGCCTCGCGCAGCTCGTCGTGAAATTTCCGGTGGCGCTTGGAGCCGCCGGGGAGCTCGAGGATGTAGACCGGCTTTCCGGTGGCGCAGGCCTCGGATGCCATCGATACGGAATCGGACGTCACCAGGATGTAGTCGCCGAGCGCGAGCAGGCCGAGATAGGGGTTCTCGCCATTGCCGTCCCACAGGTAGGCGGCAACCTCCTTGAGACGCTCGCGCAAGATGCGCTCGTACTCCGCACCGGTACGACGCGAGGGCGTCACGGCGAGGCCGGCGCCGGTGCTGCGCGCGAGCTCGACGAGCTGGTCCGCGATGCGCGCGGCATCCGCGGGCGTGAATCGGTCGCGGCCGTTGGCGCCGCCGACCAATACCGCGACGAGGGGGCGTGGGAGTGCCGCGAGGAGCGGTCGGAAATGCCGGGCGGCTTCTCCGAGCTTCTCCGGTGTCACCGGATGAAGCGCCCCGCGCGTCGCGATCACGTTGGCGCCTTTGACCCGGTCGTGCCGTGGGGCTGCCACCAGGTCGAAGGCGGCGCTGTTCATGAGCGGATCCTGAACATGCACGAGGAAGCTGCGTCCTCCGCTCGCCCGCTTCACCGCGAGCGCTATGGCGACGCTCTTGCGCCCGCAGCTGATCAGGATGTCCGGCCACGGCGGATCGAAGCGATCGCTGCCGGAGCCGAGCGAGCGGAAAGGGCAGGGCCACCAATTGGACGGCAGTGCCAGCCACGGAAGGCGCGGGTTGACGCGCTTGATCACCGCCTCGAGCCCGAGCGCCTCGCTTAGCCCGCGGCACTGGTTCTCCATGCCGGTAGCGCCCTCGGTGACGATCCAGCAGCTTGGCTTTGTCATGGAACCCCGGAAAACGGCGCCGCACTATGGCAACCCCGCCCTGACGTCGGCAAGGGGGCCGCTTGGCAAATGCAATTAAATTTCCGCACTAGGGGTCTTGAAATATTATTACAATACGCATAGGTCTAAAGCCGTAATTTTGTTGCGCATGCGAGCCGACGGCACCTGCGCCAAGAGGGGCGATTGGTCATGCGACACGTGAAGCTCGACCGAATCGATCACCGAATCCTGCATGATCTTCAGGATGACGGGCGTATCACCAATGTGGCACTCGCCAAACGGGCCGGCATTTCGGCGCCGCCATGCCTGCGCCGCGTCCGCGCGCTCGAGGAAGCCGGTTTCATTCGCGGCTATCACGCCGAGCTCGATCCCGAGCGGCTCGGTTTCGAGGTGATGTTTTTTGCCCTCGTCGGCTTGGACAGCCAGTCGGAGGCGGTGCTCACGGCATTCGAGGAGAGGGTGAGAGCGTGGCCGGAGGTGCGCGAGTGCTTCATGGCGCGCGGCGCCGACGATTTCGTGCTCAAGCTCGTCGCCCGCAACACGGCTCACGAGAACGAGCTCACGACTAAGCTCACCTCTTCCGCTCATGTCGTGCACGTCCGCACGATCCAGGTCATCCGCACCTCGAAGGCCGTGCCTGGGATTCCGGTCGAACCGGATGACGGAGGGGTGACGACGGAGAGGCCTTAGTGCCTTGCCGCTTTTAACGCCTGCTTCTGAAGCTTCACCGGCGACATCGCGAGCCGCAGGCGAAGCAATCCAGGTTTCATCGGGCACGCCCGGGTTGCTTCGCCTGCCTCCGCCGAAGCGAAGCCGCTGCGGCTTCGCGCAGGCAGGTCGGCTTCGCCTCCGCGCAACGAGCAACTGAGGTGCGCTCCGGCCTTCAGAATCTGACTTTCTGAATCTCGTAGACCTTGGAGCCGCGCGGCGTGGAGACTTCCACGCTCTCGCCGACCTCCTTGCCGATGAGCGCGCGAGCAAGCGGCGAGATGATGGAAAGCTTGCCCGAGGTGATGTCGGACTCCTCCGCGCCGACGATCTGGAACGTTACCTCCTCGTCCGTATCGACATCGACGAGGTCGACGGTGGCCCCGAACTTGACGGCCTTGCCCTTCAGCTTGGTCACGTCGATCACCTCGGCGCGTCGGATCTTGTCCTCGAGCTGGGCGACCCTGCCCTCGATGAAGCTCTGACGATCGCGCGCCGCATGGTATTCGGCGTTCTCCGAAAGATCGCCGTGGGTGCGCGCCTCCTCGAGCGCGCGAATGACCGTCGGCCGCTCGACCGTCTTGAGACGGCGCAGCTCCTCCTGAAGGCGGGCCAATCCCTTCGGGGTGATCGGCATTTTCTCCATGGCCGCGTCCAACCTGGTCCTGAGCAGACAATAGCTCTCATAGCCGGACAGGCCTGCGTTCGCCCGGGCTATGCGGTGGATCCTAAAACGACCCCTCAAGATAGAACTGGAGCGGCGCAACTTCAAGCTTGCCCGACTTGAGCGCCGCGATCGCGGCGACCGCTGCGCGCGCGCCGGCGACGGTGGTGTAATAAGGGATTTTGTTCATGAGCGCGGTGCGTCGCAGGCTGAAGCTGTCGGCAATCGCCTGGGCGCCGTCGGTGGTATTGAAGACGAGCTGCACGCCGCCGTCCATCATCGCATCGACGATGTGGGGGCGGCCCTCCATCACCTTCTTCACGTCCTCCACCTTGAGGCCGTGCCGGCGCAGATGGGCCGCGGTCCCGCGCGTGGCGATGAGCGAAAAGCCAAGGTCGATCAAGCGCTTGACAACCGCGACCATGGCCGGCT
>DASPPM010000434.1:0-2129 GCA_035625535.1 Alphaproteobacteria bacterium | reverse complement strand
GCCGAAATCGATTATGCGGTGGAGGCGATCGCCGCTGCGGTGGATCAGCTTCGCCGCGAGGCACCGCGGGCCGATCGCCCCGCCGCCCTGCAAAGGGGCTGATGATCCTTCCTTCCATAGCAGCGCACGAGTGTTTCCCTGAAGAAGGGCCGGAGAGGAGTCCGATGCCGAGAATGGTTTTCATCGAGCGAGACGGCAAGCGCAAGGAGGTGGAGGCGCCGCTCGGGCTGTCGCTCCTCGAGATCGCGCATCGCAACAAGGTCGACCTCGAGGGCGCCTGCGAAGGCTCGCTCTCGTGCTCGACCTGCCATGTCATCGTCGAGCCCGAATGGTACGATCTCTTGCCCGAGGCGCGCGAGGACGAGGAGGACATGCTCGATCTCGCCTTCGGCCTGACCGAGACCTCGCGGCTAGGCTGCCAGATCAGGATCACCGAGGAGCTCGACGGCTTGACCGTGCGCCTGCCGCCCGGCAGCCGCAACCTTCTCTTGGGCGATTGACGGCCGCGATTGCGCTTCGCCGCCAAATGCCTATAGTCCCGGCCATGGTCAACTCGCTCGACATCGCCAAGGCGCCTTCTAAGACGCGCGTCGTCGTCGCCATGTCGGGGGGCGTCGACAGCTCGACCGTGGCGGCACTCCTCGCGGCCGAAGGCTACGAGACGATCGGCGTCACGCTCCAGCTTTACGACCACGGTGCCGCGATCGGACGCAAGGGCGCCTGCTGCGCGGGCCAGGACATCCACGATGCCCGCCGCGTGGCCGCGCGCCTCGGCATCCCCCATTACGTCCTCGACTACGAGGGCCGCTTCCGAAGCGAGGTGATGGAGCCCTTCGCCGCCGCCTATCTCGCGGGCGAGACGCCCATCCCCTGCGTCAGCTGCAACGAGCGGGTCAAGTTCCGCGACCTGCTCAACCTCGCGCGCGAGTTGGGCGCTGATGCGCTCGCGACCGGCCATTACGCTCGGAGGCTCTTGGGGCCGAAGGGCCCCGAGCTCCACGCTGCCGCCGAAGAAGCGCGCGACCAGAGCTATTTCCTCTTCGCCACAACGCGCGAGCAGCTCGAGCATCTGCGCTTTCCATTGGGCGGGCGGCGCAAGGCCGAGACCCGCGCGCTCGCCGAGCGCTTCGGCCTCGCCGTCGCCGACAAGCCCGACAGTCAGGACATCTGCTTCGTGCCGCAAGGCTCCTACGCGCGCGTGGTGGAGCGCCTGCGGCCCGGTGCCGCCGAGCCCGGCGAGATCGTCGATCTCGCGGGCCGCGTGCTTGGCCGGCACCCGGGCATCATCCATTTCACCGTGGGGCAGCGCCGCGGCCTCGAGCTCGGCGGCACGCCGGAGCCGCTCTTTGTGGTGCGCCTCGACGCCCAAGCGCGCCGCGTCGTCGTCGGCCCGCGCGCAGCGCTCGCGCGCGACATCGTCGAGGTGAGAGAGCTCAATTGGCTCGCGCCGATAGCTTTGGGGAGCGAGGGCCGGCGCGTCACGGTCAAGCTGCGCTCGGCGCAGGCGCCGCTCGCGGCGACGGTCTTCCCCGAGTCCGGAGGACGCGCAGAGGTGAGGCTCGATCAGCCTTACGAGGGTATCGCACCCGGCCAGGCCGCGGTGCTCTACGAGGGCACGCGGGTCCTGGGTGGGGGCTGGATCACAGCCGCCGTCTCGAGCCGGCGCGCCGCCTAAGCCTGTCACGAAGAAGAGCATCTCCCTAGCGTAGGATCGCGCGTAAAGGAGCGGACCATGAGCCTCGCCAGCCTGACCGACGAGCTGCGCCGCCGCACCGCCAAGAGCCCGCCGCTCGGCCACACGATCAAGTTCGACCTCGGCGAGGAGGGCATCATCCATTGGGACGGCACCGGCGAGGCCGCCGCGGTCAGCAACGCGGACGCCGACGCCGAGACCGTCATCCGCCTCTCGGCCGAGGACTTCGAGCAGCTCATGAACGGCACGCTCGACCCGAGCGTGGCCTTCATGCTCGGCAAGCTCAAGGTCGAGGGCAAGATGGGGGTCGCCATGAAGCTGTCGACGTTCCTCGGCGGCTGAGGTGCCGCGGCGCGGCACTGATGCCGGTAGTGGGCATCTTCGGCTCAATCCTCATCCTTCGAGACGCGTCGCAAGTGCTGCGCTCCTCAGGATG
>DASPPM010000433.1:0-4172 GCA_035625535.1 Alphaproteobacteria bacterium | reverse complement strand
TGAACACCATGCCCTCGGGCACGGCACCGTCCGCGCGCGCCTTGAGCTCGATCGCACCTCGCCGCGTGGAGACGCGCACGAGATCGCCCGGCCGGATGCCGTTCTTGCGCAGCCAGGCGGGCGAGAGCGAGGCCACTGCCTCGGGCTCGAGCGCGTCGAGCACGGCGGCGCGCCGGGTCATGGCACCCGTGTGCCAGTGCTCGAGCTGGCGGCCCGTGGTGAGCACGAGGGGATAGCTCTCGTCGGGCGTCTCGCCCGGCGGAATGATCGCCGCGGGTACCAGCTTGGCCCGCCCGCTCGCCGTGGGATAGCCGTCGGAGAAGACGACGCTGTGGCCCGGATGATCGGGCCCGTCGGAGGGATAGGTTACCGCGTTCTGGCGCAGGAGGCGGTCCCAGCTGATGTTCCTGAGCGACGGCATCACCTGCGTCATCTCGGCGAAGACGTCGCGCGGGTGCGTGTAATGCCAGTCGAGCCCGATGCGCCGGGCCAATTCCTGGATGATCCACCAGTCCTGGCGCGCCTCCCCCGGGAGCGGCAAGGCGGCGCGCCCCATCTGCACTTGGCGGTTGGTATTGGTGACCGTACCGTCCTTTTCCGGCCAGGCCGAGGCGGGCAGGACCACGTCCGCGTGGAAGGCGGTCTCGGTCAGGAAGATGTCCTGCACCACGAGATGCTCGAGCTTGGCGAGCGCCTCGCGCGCGTGCTGCGCGTCCGGGTCCGACATGGCCGGGTTCTCGCCCATGATGTACATGCCGCGGATCTCGCCGTCGAGGATGGCGTGCAGGATCTCGACCACGGTCAGCCCGCGCTTGGGCTCGAGCGCGGTGCCCCAGAACGCCTCGTACTCCTTGCGCACCGCGGCGTCCTCGACCGAGCGGTAGTCGGGATAGACCATGGGGATGAGGCCGGCGTCCGACGCCCCTTGCACGTTGTTCTGGCCGCGCAGGGGATGGAGCCCGCTTCCAGGGCGGCCGACCTGGCCCGAGATCATGGCGAGCGCGATCAGGCAGCGCGCGTTGTCGGTGCCGTGGATATGCTGGGAGATACCCATGCCCCAGAAGATGATGCCGGCTTCGGCGCGGGCAAAGGTGCGCGCGACGGTTCGCAGCAGGCCCGCGTCGATGCCGCAGATCTCGGCCATCTTCTCCGGCGCGTAGTCCTTGAGGTGCTGCTTGAGGGCTTCGAAATTCTCGGTGTAGGTCGCGACATATTGCCGGTCGTAAAGGCCCTCGTAGACGATGGTGTGGAGGATGCCGTTGAGCATCGCCACGTCGCTGCCCGGCTTGAACTGCAGCATATGGGTGGCGTGGCGCTTGAGCGCCTGGCCGCGCGGGTCCATGACGATGAGCTTGGCGCCGCGCTTCGCCGCCTGCTTGAAGAAGGTCGCCGCGACCGGGTGGTTCTCGGTCGGATTGGCGCCGATCACGATGATGACGTCGGAGTTCATGCACTCGTTGAAGGTCGCCGTCACCGCACCCGAGCCGATGCCTTCCATCAGCGCCGCGACCGAGGAGGCGTGGCAGAGGCGCGTGCAATGGTCGACGTTGTTCGAGCCGAAGCCGGTGCGCACGAGCTTCTGGAAGAGATAAGCCTCCTCGTTCGAGCCCTTGGCCGAGCCGAAGCCGGCAAGCGCGCGCTTGCCGTGGCTGTCGCGGATGCGCTTCAGGCCGGCCGCGGCGAGCCCGAGCGCCTCCTCCCAACCGGCCTCGCGGAAATGCGTCCACGGGTTCGCGGGATCGACCTGGTCGTCCGCGCGCTTGGCCACCCCCGGCTTGCGCACGAGCGGCTTGGTGAGCCGGTGCGGGTGATGCACATAGTCGAAGCCGAAGCGGCCCTTGACGCAGAGCCGCGCATGATTTGCCGGCCCCGGCTTGCCCTCGGCATAGAGCAGCTTGTCGTCCTTGATCTTGAAGGCGATCTGGCAGCCCACTCCGCAATAGGGACAGACGCTGTCGACCTCACGGTCCGCCTCCTTGGCCAGGCGCTCGTGCGAGTCGAGCAGCGCCGCGGGCATGAGCGCCCCGGTGGGGCAGGCCTGCACGCATTCGCCGCAGGCAACGCAGGTGCTTTGGCCCATCGGATCGTCGAAGTCGAAGACGATCTTCGCATGATGGCCGCGCCCGGCCATGCCGATCACGTCGTTGACCTGGACCTCGCGGCAGGCGCGGACGCAGAGATTGCAGTGGATGCAGGCGTCGAGATTGACGCGCATCGCGGGATGGCTGTCGTCCTTGGCGGGTGGGGCGCGCACGGGGAAGCGCGAGAGCTCGATGGAGAAGGCGTCGGCCCAGCGCCAGAACTCGGACTTGGGGTCGTGCGCGGCCGCGCGCGCCGGCTGGTCGGCCAAAAGCAGCTCCATCACCATCTTGCGCGCCGCCTTGGCGCGCTCGGAGCCGGTCGCGACCACCATCCCCGCTGCGGGCTTGCGGATGCAGGAGGCGGCAAGCACGCGCTCGCCCTTTATCTCCACCATGCAGGCGCGGCAATTGCCGTCGGCGCGGTAGTCCGGATAGGGCTGCCAGCAGAGGTGCGGGATCTCGTTGCCGAGGCGGTCGGCAACCTGCCAGATGGTCTCGCCGGGAGCGGCTTCAACCTCCCTCCCATCCATCGTGAACTTGATCGTCTCGCTCATGCCAAGTCCTCGCGGAAATACTTGAACACGCTCTCGAGCGGATTGGGAGCGGCCTGGCCGAGGCCGCAGATCGAGGCATCGCGCATCGCGGCCGAAAGCTCCCCGAGCAGCTTCTCGTCCCAACGGGCGCGCTCCATCAATTTGACCGCCTTCTCGGTGCCGACCCGGCAGGGCGTGCATTGGCCGCAGCTCTCGTCCTCGAAGAAGCGCATGAGGTTGAGGGCGACCTTACGCATGTCGTCCTTGTCCGAGACGACCACGACCGCGGCCGAGCCGATCAAACAGCCGTGGGGCTCGAGCGTGCCGAAGTCGAGCGGGATGTCCGCCAGCGTGGCGGGAAGGATGCCGCCCGACGCCCCGCCGGGCAGATAGCCCTTGAAGACGTGGCCCGCCGCCATGCCGCCGCAATATTCCTCGATCAGCTCGTGCGCGGTGATGCCGGCGGGAGCGAGCTTCATGCCCGGCTCCGCAACACGGCCCGAGACCGAGAAGCTGCGCAGGCCCTTGCGTCCGTGACGGCCTTGGCTGGTGAACCAGACCGGGCCCTTCTCCACGATGTCGCGAATCCAGTAAAGCGTCTCGACGTTGTGAATGAGCGTGGGGCGGCCGAAGAGACCCACCTCGGCCGGATAGGGCGGCTTGTGGCGCGGCAGCCCGCGTTTGCCCTCGAGGCTCTCGAGCATCGCCGACTCTTCGCCGCAGATGTAGGCACCGGCACCCCGACGCAGATGGAGCTTGACGCCGCCCGCGAGTCCTGCGGCCTCGAGCCGTGCCAACTCCTTGGCGAGCAGCTTGCGGACCGCCGGATACTCATCGCGGAGATAGATGTAGACCTCGGCAGCCTCGATGCCCCAGGCCGCGATCAGCGTGCCCTCGAGGAAGCGATGGGGATCGCGCTCGAGGTACCAGCGGTCCTTGAAGGTGCCGGGCTCGCCCTCGTCCGCATTCGCGGCAAGCAGGCGCGGCCCCGGGTTGGCGCGCACGAAGCCCCATTTGCGGCCGGCGGGGAAACCGGCGCCGCCGAGCCCGCGCAAGCCCGCCGCGTCGATCAGCTTGACGATCTCCTCGACATTGCGCTCGCCGCTCCGGCACGCCGCAAGGAGCCGATAGCCGCCTTGGTTGCGGTAGGCCTCGAGATCGAGGTAGCTCGGCACGACGGGCTCGGTTTTGCCCGCCGCGAGCGCGGCCTCGACACTCGCGCGGCTCGCGCGGTCGAGCTGGTAATGCCCCACCGCGACGGCGGGTGCCGTGTCGCAACGGCCCATGCAGGGCGCGCGCACGACCCGCACCTCGCGGCCGTGGCGCTTTTTGAGCTCGGCGAGGAGCGTCTCGGAGCCCATGAGCGCGCAGCTCAAGCTGTCGCACACGCGCACGGTGATCGGCGGCGGCGGAGAGTCGCCCTCGAGCACCACATCGAAGTGCGCGTAGAAGGTGGCGACCTCGTAGACCTCCGCCTGGGCCAGACCCATCTCCTCGGCGAGTGCGGCAAGATGGGCGGCACTCAGGCAATGATATTTGTCCTGAATGAGATGGAGGT
>DASPPM010000432.1:0-8423 GCA_035625535.1 Alphaproteobacteria bacterium | reverse complement strand
CGCTCGTGCTCGCGCTCAGCGGCGAGAACAGGGCGGGGGTCGTGAGCTACGGCTCGGAGGCGGGGCTCTTCCAGGAAGCCGGCATCCCGGCCGTGCTCTGCGGGCCGGGCGACATCGCCCAAGCGCACCAACCGAACGAGTTCATCCTCGCAACGCAGGTCGCGGCCTGCGAGGCCTTCCTCCGCCGCTTGATCGACCACTGCGCCGCGTGAGCGCGAGCTGGCGCAGCCCGAGGTGCGCGAGAGCGTGCGTGTTCACGCTCTCCCCATGATGGCGGTGGAGCAACCCTCTAGAGTATGTCCCGTTGATTTGGAAGCAGCCCCCTCACCCTACCCTCTCCCCCTCGAAGGGGGGGAGGGTTGCGTAGGCTTAGCGAGACGAAGACGAGCTTAGCCGGAGCTGGGTGAGGGGGTGATTCCGCGCCATCGGAACATGCTTTAGCTGACGCTCGGCCATCCTCCGCGTACGACGGAAGCGCGGCCAAGGCCGGCGACCAACCCTTCAAGGCGCTCCGCGCGCGGACGCTACTGCTCGACGAAGCGCGGCAAATAGAATTGGATGTTGCGGTCGAGCTCTGCGTTGAGGTCGAGCATGGCGCCCTGCACGACGAGGTACCAGGCCTCGTGGACGGCTTGGTCGCTCACCTCCTGCGGCAGCGTGCGCGTCTTGGTGGCTTCGGCGGCGGTCTGGCCGACGAGCTGACCGCGCCGGTCGTGGATCTCGAGCCGCGCCGCGACGTGGCCGACGTAGCGCCGGTCGCGCTGGTCGCTCAAGCCGGAGGCGAGGCTCTGCTGCGCCGGCATGCGCTCCTCGACGATGCTCGCGTCGGTGACGACGAAGCGGGCGTAGCCCTCGTCGCCGTCCGCTTTCAGGCGGTCGCTTGCCCAGCGCTCGGCCGAGGCGAGCAGCGAGCGTGGCGCCAAGGTCTCCACGTGCGGCGAGACCACGCGCGGCACGTACTCGCTCACCACCGCGATCTTCTCCACCTTGAGCTTGATCGGCGGCAGGTGCTTCCAGGTGAGCTCGGGATATTTCTCCGGCGGCGGCTCGCTGCCGCAGCCGGCGAGGAGTGCCAGCAGGAGCGAAGCGGCGACGAGGCGGAGAGGCGAGGGCCGGGCCATGGGCACTCTCTTCGAGCCAATGCGGCCTTATACGCCGCGAGAGCGTTGCCACTCAAGGGTTGCTCAGTCGCGCACAGCAGCACCCTCCGCGCGCAATGCCGCGAGCGCGTCGCGGTCGTAGGCATATTCCCGCATGCAGAACTGACAGACGACGCTGACGCGGCCGTCCACCACCATGTCTTCGAGCTCGCCAGCGGAAAGCGCCCGCAGCACCCGGATCACGCGCTCCTCCGAGCAGCGGCAGCCGGAGCGCAAGGGGCGCTGGCGGAAGACGCGTACCCCGTCCTCGTGGAAGAGGCGATAAAGGAGGTCGTGGGCGCCGAGGGCGGGATCGAGAAGCTCGGCGGTCGTGGCACTGCCCATCATGATGAGGGCGCGGCGCCAACCCTCCTCCAAGGCCTCGCGCCGCGCCTCCTCGGCCACGGAGCTGCTCTCCTCCGCCCGCAGCCGATCTCCTTGCGCGAGCGCCAGGGGGCGCTCGCCGCCGGCAAGCGGCAGGCGCTGCAGCATGAGACCCGCGGCGCGCCATGCGCCCTTGCCGTCCGCGCCGGGAACGCGGCCGACGGCGAGCTTGAAGGCGGCGCCGAGCTGCTCGGATTGGCGGAAGTAATGGTGCACGCAGTCGACGAGCTCGGCACCCTCGAGCTCGACGATACCCTGGTAGCGCTCGGTGTTCGGCCCCTGGTCGACCGTGAAGGCGAGGTAGCCCGAGCCCAAGAGGCGCGGCACGATGCCTTGCGCGCCGTGCCCGCGACTGCGCCCGCGCTCGGCCTCGCCGAGGCGGCCCTCGTCGAAGCGGGCGTAGCCGCGCACCTCGCCCTCGCTGGTGACGTCCGCCACCAAGAGGCCGACGGGGCCGTCGCCTTTGGTCTGCAAGGTGAAGACGCCGTGGTATTTGAAGGCGCCGGCAAGGGTGGCGGTGAGCGCCAGGCTCTGGCCCAGGAGGAGGGCGATCTCCTCGGGATAGCGGTGGCGCGAGAGCACCTCGTCGACCAGCGGACCGAGCCGCACCAGCCGCCCGCGGATGGTTTGCGCCTCGAGCTGGAAGGGCTGGACGAGATCGTCGGCGAGGTTGGGCCCCACGGGCCGGCTTTGGGCTAGGTCAGGCACCAGACGAGTATACCCTGCTGCGCCGGCAAGCGGTTGCCGGCCTCGTCCCACACCACCGACTGGGGCCCGTCGATCACCGACGGCGTCACCTCCTCGCCGCGGTGGGCCGGCAGGCAATGCATGAAGATCGCGTCGGGCTTGGCGAGCTTCATGACGCGGTCGTCGACCCGATAGGGCGGCAAGAGCGCCTTGCGCGTCGCGATCTCCCGCTCGCCCATCGAAACCCAGGTATCGGTGACGACGCAGTCGGCCCCGCTCACCGCCTCCTCGAGCTTGTCGGTGACGAAGATCGCCCCACCCTCCTTCCTCGCCCACTCGACGACCTGGCGCGGCGGCCCGAGCTCCTTCGGGCAGGCGAGCTTGAGGGTGAAGCCGAAGCGCACCGCGGCATGGATCCACGAGGTCGCCATGTTGTTGCCGTCGCCGGACCAGGCCACCACC
Organism: Alphaproteobacteria bacterium; assembly: GCA_035625535.1. GTDB lineage: Bacteria > Pseudomonadota > Alphaproteobacteria > JACZXZ01 > JACZXZ01 > DASPPM01. The sequence goes on along the minus strand of DASPPM010000432.1, from coordinate 5,751 downwards.
TTGCCCGCGATCGGCCCGCGGTGCTCCTCGAAGGTCATCACGTCGGCCATGAGCTGGCAAGGGTGCGTACGGTCGGTGAGGCCGTTGATGACCGGCACGCTGGCGTGCTCGGCAAGGTCGAGGAGCTTCTCCTCCTTGGTCGTGCGCAGCATGATGACGTCGACGTAGCGCGAGAGCACGCGCGCGGTATCGGCGACGCTCTCGCCGTGGCCGAGCTGCATGCCGTCGCGCTCGAGCACCACCACCTCGCCGCCGAGCTTGCGCATGCCGACCTCGAAGGAGACGCGCGTGCGGGTCGAGGGCTTCTCGAACAGCATGGCCAGGGTCTTCCCCTGGAGCGGCCGGCGCTGGAGCCCCTCGCCGCGCTTGAACGCCCTGCCCATCTCGAGCATCCGGCGCAGCGTCGCCCCATCGAAACGGTCGAGATCGAGGAAGTGCCGCGGTTCGTTCGAGCCGCTCATCGCGCACTCTTCATGCTTTGGCCGCCTTGGCCGGCTCGATCCCCTCGGTGGCACCCTCGAGGATGGCGAAGGCCTCCTCCATATGACGATCCTCGACGATGAGCGGCGGCATGATGCGCACCACATTGTCGCCGGAGCCGACGGTCAGGAGGCCGCGGTCGCGCAGCTTCGCCACGATGTCGGCCGCGGTGACGCCGTCGACGCACTTTAGGCCGCGCATGAGGCCCATACCGCGCAGCTCGCTGAAGACGCGCGGCCGCGCGTTCACGAGGGCGGCGAGTCGCCGGGCGAGGCGCTCTCCCTTCTCCGCCACCTGGTCGAGGAAGCCGTCGGCGAACATGACGTCGAGGACGGCGTTCGCCACCGCCATGGCGAGCGGATTGCCGCCGAAGGTCGAGCCGTGCGTGCCGGCGGTCATGCCGACGGCCGCCTTCTCGGTGGCCAAGAGCGCGCCGATGGGGAAGCCGCCGCCGAGCGCCTTCGCGGTCGAGAGCACGTCCGGCCTGATCCCCGCCCACTCATGGGCGAAGAGCTTGCCGGTGCGGCCCATGCCGCATTGCACCTCGTCGAGGAAGAGCAGCAGGCCGAACTCGTCGCACACCTGGCGCAGGCTCTTGAGGAACTCCGGCCGTGCCGCGCGCAGCCCGCCCTCGCCCTGCACCGGCTCGACGAGGATGGCGGCCGTCTCGGCGGTGACCGCGGCGCGGACCTCGTTCAGGTTCTCGTAGGCGACGTGATCGAAGCCGTCGACCACGGGGGCGAAGCCCTTGAGGTGCTTCTCCTGACCGCCGGCCGCGATGGTGGCGAGCGTGCGGCCGTGAAAGCCGTTGTGGAAGGTGATGATGCGGTAGCGCTCGGGATGGCCGCTGTCATCGTGATACTTGCGCACGAGCTTGATGCCGCCCTCGATCGCCTCGGCGCCCGAGTTGCAGAAGAACACCGTCTCCGCGAAGCTCCGCGCCACCAGGCGCTCGGCCAGGCGCTGCTGGCCCGGAATCTGGAAGATGTTCGAGCAGTGCCAAAGCTTCTTGCCCTGCTCGGTGAGCGCCTTGACGAGATGCGGGTGCGCATGGCCGAGCCCGGTCACCCCGATGCCGCAGGCGAAATCGAGGAAGCGCCGCCCGTCGCTCGCGTAGAGATAAGCCCCCTCGCCGCGCTCGAAGGCGACGTTGGCTCGGGCATAGGTCGGCATAAGGGCTGGGATCACGCTACCCTCCACGGCACTGGGACGACAGGGCGGGCGCGCCGAGGCGCGCGGAAGGGTTGCGAGTATTGGCATGACCCCGCCCGCTGTCAATCAGCACGGCGGCGGCGGAGCGCCCCGTCCTAGGGCGCGCCTCTCATGCGCGCGAGTGCGCGAAGAAGACCTTGCTAACGATCTTCCAGACGCCGTCGCGTGCCGTCAGCACGAAGAAGTCCGTGTATCGGCTCCCGCGCCAATTTTCCGCTTCCAGGCGGGCCATCGCCGCCGTGCCGGCAAACTCGATGGCGACGACCCGTGCATTGAGGCCGGAAGCCGGGCCGCCTTTTTCGATCAGCTCGCAGAAAGCCTCGAGCGTCCAGTCGACCGGCTTTCCTCCGTAACTGCCGCGAATGCTCGCGTCCGTGATGAAGGCGCGCCGCATCGGGCCAGCGTCCCCGCGAAGCGCGCCCTCGATATAGTGCTGCAGCGTCGCGGCGATCGCCTCATAGGGGGCGAAGCTCGCGGCTTCCTCGCTCCTTGTCATGGCCATTCGCTCCTCCGCATCCGACTCGCGTGCCGGCGCGGCCGACTATCGCACGGCCAGACGAGGCATTTCCTTGCGAAATTGCCAAAAATTTTGATAATATTAGCAGAATATGACTTGATTTAATCACTGGTTGGCAGAGTATGGCGCAATCGCCCTTGGATGCGCTCGACCATCGTATCCTGGCCGCCCTGCAGGGGGACGGCAGGCTTGCGAACGTCGAGCTGGCGGAGCGGATCGGACTTTCAGCCTCGCCGTGCTTGCGCCGGGTCAAGCGCCTGGAGCGCCGAGGCTACATCGTCTCCTATCGGGCGAATTTGGATCGCAACAAGATAGGCCTCGGCTTCACCGCCTTCGTCAGCGTGAAGATCGACGCTCACGCCGATGACCGCGCGACGGGCTTCGAAGAGGCCGTGCTTGCCATGCCCGAGGTAGTCGCCTGCCATATGGTTGCAGGGGAGGCGGACTACCTCCTCGAAGTGGTCGTTCCCGATCTCGCGCGCTATCAAAGTTTTCTGGTGGGCAAACTTCTCGAGCTGTCGATTGTCCGCGAGGTGAGAAGCAATATCGCGATTCAGACCTTGAAGGCTTCGGCGCCCTTGCCGCTCGATCATCTCAAGGAGCCGTAGCACCCTGCCGCAGCGGCAACAGGCTAGGCCTTGAGCTTGTAGCCGGTCGAAATCATGCGGTGGCACGCCCAGGCCAGCGCCACATCGGCGCCGAGGAGGACGGCGATGCCGCCCGCGAGCGAGCCCTCGGCGCTGCCGATGAAGCCGTAGCGGAAGCCGTCGATCATGTAGAAGAAGGGGTTGAGGCGGGCCACGGTCTGCCACAGCGCGGGCAGCCGCTCGATCGAGTAGAAGGTGCCCGAGAGGAAGGCGAGCGGGGTCACCACGAAGTTGGTGACGGCGGCGATGTGGTCGAAGCGGTCGGCCCAGATGCCGGCGATCATGCCGAGGAGCGAGAGAAGCGTCGCCGCCGCGAGCGCGTGATAGAGCACGAAGCCCCAGTGCTGCAGGTGGAGCGGCACGAAGAGCGCGGTCGCCGCCGCGACGGCGACGCCGACCACGAGGCCGCGCGCAATGCCGCCCACGGCGAAGCCGAGGGTGAGCTCGCCCGCGCTCAAGGGCGGCATCAGCACGTCCACGATGTTGCCCTGCATCTTGGAGATGATGATCGAGGAGGAGGTATTGGCGAAGGCGTTCTGCATGATCGCCATCATGACGAGGCCGGGGACGAGGAATTCGCTGAAGGGAATGCCTCCCACCGTCCGCTGCGCCCCGCCGAACGCCAGCGAGAAGATGGCAAGGAAGAGCAGCGTCGTCACCACCGGGGCCACGATCGTCTGGGAGAGCACCTTGCCGAAGCGGCGGATCTCCTTGAGGCAGAGCGTCAAGAGGCCGATCCAGTTGACGGCGCCGAAGCGGCGCGGCTCAGGTGGCGGGGCCAAGGTCATGACCGGTGCGTGGCGCTCACGGACGGCTTCATTGCTCGCCCTGCGCCTCCTGAGCGAGCGGCCCGGGCGGGCCTGCGGCCCCCTTGGTGTTCTCGAGGAAAAGCGTGCGCGTCGGGAAGGGCATCTCGATGCCGAGCTCTTGGAAGCGGCGCTTGAGGCGGCGGTTGAACTCGCGCGTCACCGCCCATTGCTGTCCCGGGCGCGTCTTGAGCCGCGCGCTGACGATCACGGCGGACTCGCCGAAGCGGTCGAGGCCCTCCATCTCGAGGGGAGCGAGGATGGCAGAGGCGTAGGCCTCGTCCGCCGCGAGCTCGGCGCCGAGCGCCTTTACCGCCTCGATGACGCGATCCACATCCTCGCGATAGGCGATGCCGATGCGGAATACGGCGTAACCGAAGTCCTTGGTCATGTTGAGGATCTTGCTGACTTCGCTGAACGGGATGGTGTGCACCCCGCCGGTCTCGTCGCGCAGGCGCAGCGAGCGCAGCGAGATCGCCTCGACATCGCCGGTGTCGCCGCCGATCGTCACCCTGTCGCCGACCGCGATGGTGTCCTCGATCACGATGAAGACTCCCGTGATCAGGTCCTTGACCAGACTCTGCGCGCCGAAGCCGACCGCGAGGCCGGCCACGCCGACGCCCGCAAGGAGCGGTGCGATATTGATGCCGAGGGCCGAGAGCGCGATGAGTGCCGCAATGCCGGCGATGAGGATCGAGAGCGTCTTGTGCAGGAGTGGCAGCAGCGTATGCGCCCGCGCGCGCCGCTGGGCCTCTGAGCCCTCGGCCGCGTGCCGGTCGAGATAGGTCTCCATCAGGAGCGTGATCGCCTCCCATACCGCAAGGGCGATGACGACGGTCAGTGCCACGCTGGCGAGGCTGCCGAGCACGCGGCGGCCGAAGTCAGAGGCGAGCCAGCCGAAGGAGGCGAGGCCCCAGACCTCGAGTAAGGCCAGAAGCGCTGCCAGCCAGACGAGCGCGCGTAAGAGATGGACGAGAATCGGGAGATAGCGGTCCGCGCGCGCCTCGAGCGTGGGAAAGCGGCGCTTCAAGTCCTCCCCGATCGCGAAGAAGCGCTTGAGCAGGCTCTCGCCGCCGCCGGCAAGGACGCGCGCGAGGACCAGCACGAGAAGCGAGAGCAGCGAGGCGCGCAGGATGAACTCGAAGCCGTCCGCGACGTTGAGCGCCCAGACGACATAGACCGCGCCGACATAGAGGATGGCGAGCACGTGCCAAATGTCGGCAAGCCGCGCGCGCAGCAGCTGAAGCGCGCTGCCATCGCCCTCTCCTTGGCGCGTGCCCCGGATGCGGCGCGCGGCCGCCTGCCGGTTCTGCAGCACGAGGACGATGACGAGGGCCGAGACGGCGAGCCCGATGGCCCTGCCGATCGCCTCATAGCCCGCGCGCGGCAGGCCGAGGAGGAGTGCCGCCTCGGTCGCGAAATAGCCGTAGATCGAGAGACTCGCCAGCCGGCGCAGCCAGACGAGCCAGTAGCTCGCCGTCTCCTCGCTCATCGCGAAGACGCGCGGGACGGCGGCAGGCGGCGTCAAGAGGTTGCGCGCGAGCGAGAGGAACGCGCGCACGGCGACGCTCGCGTTGACGATCACGAGCGTCAGCAGGCGCGCATAGAGGCTCGGCTTGGTGAAGGGAAGCACGGCGTAGGCAAGCGCCGCGAAGACCGCGATCGGCACGAGGTCGACGATGACGCGCGCAAGGAGGATCGCAGCACCCAGCCACGCGTCGCCCCTTCCGCGGGCATCGAGCGCGCGGCGCGCATGGCCGAGGGCCGCGCTGGCGAGGCGGCCGCCGAGCGCCGCGAGCGCCAGCGTGAACGCGAGCTTGACGAGCGTCTCGATCCATTGGCCGCGCGCCGCCGGATCGCTCGCCTGGCGCTCGACCCAGCCGATGAGGCCGGGCAGGTCGAAGAGCGTCGCGGCGGCGTCCGCGAGGGCGGCAGTCGAGCTTGCCACCGCCTCCGAGAGCCGGGACATGAGCGCGGTGCCGGCGTTTCCCGCAGCCCTTGGCGGCGCGGCCGCGGTCGCCTCGCGCGCGGCGATGAGGCTCTTGAGCTGGGCGATGAATTTCTGCCGCTCGGCGTCGCTCTCGAGCGT
>DASPPM010000431.1:0-13351 GCA_035625535.1 Alphaproteobacteria bacterium | reverse complement strand
CCAGGCTTCCAGCTCGCGCCGTTTGCGCCTTGCGGCCTTTTCCAGAATGCCGCGCCTGATCTCGGCGACCGTGAGGGCCGAGATGAAGAGGTCCGTGTCCGCTTGACGACCGAGCCAGCGCACCAAGCCCGCCGACGGTTCGACCCGGGTCGCGTCGCTGATGATGGCGGTGTCGAGGAGGTAGCGTGTCACAGTCCGCTGTCGCGCCCGTGGCCGGTCTCGCGCTCGAGGTTGAGCTCGGCGCCGACGAGAGGCGAGCGGCGCAGTGCCGCAAGAATTCCGCCCCGCCGCGGCGGCTCGGCAATCGCCTTCTCTGCCAGCTCCGCTCGCAAGCGCGCAGCCTTTTCATCGCCGGTGCCCAAGCGCTTGGCGAGAGCGCGGATGAGCCCCTTGTCCGCTTCCAGGCCGCGTACCTCGTAGCGGCTCAGGCCGCGTTCCGCGAGCCGGCGGCGATGCGCGGCGACCGCGCGGCGTTGAGATGCTTTCGTCATCGCGGGCGCTCCTCTTAACCGGTCATATAGCCGGCTCCAGTTCCGGCGTCAATAATCCGCACCGATGGCCGCGTCCGTTACATCCGCGCGCGCGCGTTCGCCGGGTCGTAGGGGCTGTCGCGCACCACGCGCGCGGGATAGCGCTCGTTCAGCATCTTGATCTCGAGCGCCCGGCCTTCCGAGGCGAACTCCGGCCGCACGAAGGCGAGTGCGATCTGCTTCTTGAAGTGGACGGAGTAGCCGCCACCCGTGGCGCGGCCCACCACCTTGCCGTCGACCCAGATCGACTCCACTCCCCACGGGTCGGCATCCCCCGGCCCGTCGATCAGAAGGGTCACGAGCGCCCAGCGCAGCCCGCCCGATGCCTTCTGCTTCTCGAGCGCCGCGCGGCCGACGAAGTCGCTGTTCTTGTCGAGGCGCACGAAGCGCTCGAGGCCGCTCTCAAGCGCCGTCACCTCCTTGGAGAGCTCCGCGCCCCAGGCGCGGTAGCTCTTCTCGAGCCTGAGCCAGTTCATCGCGCGCATGCCGACGAGCCGCATGTCGAACTCGCGGCTCGCCTCCTCGAGAACGTCGAAAAGGTGGTTCTGGTACTCGATGCCGTGATGGATCTCCCAGCCGAGCTCGCCCACGTAATTGACGCGCATGAGCCGCACCGGCGCCATGCCGACCGTCGCCGTCCGGCCGGTGAGCCAGGGGAAGGCGTCATTGCCGAGATCGACACCGTCGACGAGCTTCGCGAGCACGTCGCGGCTCCGGGGCCCCGCGAGCACGAAGACGCCTCCTTGCGTGGTGATCCGCTCGAGGGCGACCGAGCCGTCCTTCGGCACGGTGCGGCAAAGGTAATCCCAGTCGTAGGTCTCGGCCGCCCCCGCGCCGACCAGGTAGAACGCATCCACGCCATCGCGCATGATCGTGAACTCCGAGCGCACTCCGCCCTTCTTCGTGCAGGCGTGGGTCAAGTGGATGCGCCCCACCTTCTGCGGCAGCCGATTGGCGACGAGGCCTTCGAGCCACCCCTCGGCGCCCGCGCCGCGCGCGCTGTATTTCGCGAAGGTGGAGGCCTCGATGAGGCCGACGCCGGTACGGGTCGCCTCCGCTTCCGCCTTCACGTAGGGCCACCAGTTGCCGCGCCGGAACGACCAGCGCTCCGTGAAATCCGCGTCCTCGGACGGCTTGGGTCCGAAGAAGTTGGCGCGCTCCCAGCCGAAGCGCTGGCCGAAGACGGCACCCCGAGCTTTCAGGCGCTCATAGGCCGGTGTGGTGCGCAAGGGGCGGCAGGCGGGACGCTCCTCGTCGGGGAAATGCAGCACGAAGACGTGGTCGTAGGCCTCCTCGTTCTTCTTGACCGCGTAGGGCCGCGTCGCGTAGGCGCCGAAGCGGCGCGGATCGAGGGCGAGCATGTCGATCTCGGCTTCGCCTTCGCTGATCATCTGCACGAGATACTTCCCCGCCCCGCCCGCGGCCGTGATGCCGAAGGAGAAGCCCTCGGCGAAGTAGAAATTGGCGAGCCCGGGGGCCGGGCCGAGGAGGGGATTGCCGTCGGGGGTGTAGCAGATCGGTCCGTTGTAGACCGTCTTCACGCCACCCTTGGCGAAGCAGGGCATGCGGAAGAAGGCCTCCTCGATGTGCCATTCGAGGCGATCGAGGTCGGGGGGGAGGAGCTCGGCCTTGAACCCCTCGGGCACGCCGCGGACGGCCCAGGAGGGCGCCCCCTTCTCGTAAGGACCGAGGATGAGGCCGCCGCGCTCCTCGCGCATGTACCAGCGCGCGTCCGCGTCGCGCAGGATGGGGTGCTCGGGCCGGCCCGCCTTGCGCCATTCGACGATCTCGGGGATCTCGCCGGTCACGATGTACTGGTGCTCGACCGGGATCGCCGGGATGGTGCGTCCGACCATGGCCGCCGTGCGCTGGGCGTGATTGCCCGTGGCCGCCACCACCGTCTCGCAGAGGATGTCGCCCTTGTCCGTGCGAAGACGCCACTCGCCGCCCGCCGTGCGCTCGATCGCGCGCACCTCGGTCTCGCGGTAGATCTCGGCACCGCCCTTGCGCGCGGCGTCCGCCAGCAGCATGGTGATGTCGGCCGGGTTGATATAGCCGTCGGTCGGGTGAAAGAGCGCGCCTATCAGCCCCTCCACGTTGACGAGCGGGAAGCGCTCCTTGATATCCGCGGGCCGCCACCATTCGTAGGCCACGCCGATCGAATCGGCGGTCGAGGCATAGGTCTCGAACTCCTCCATGCGCTCGCGCGTGCGCGCCATGCGCAGATTGCCGACGCGCTTGAAGCCGACGTCGCGCCGCCACTCGGCCGCGAGGCGCTCGTAGAGCTCGATCGAGTACTTGTGCATCTGGCCGGTCGCATAGGACATGTTGAAGAGCGGCAAAAGTCCCGCGGCGTGCCAGGTCGAGCCCGAGGTCAGCTCATAACGCTCGAGCAGCACCGCGTCGCTCCAGCCCGCGGCCGTCAGGTGATAGAGGATCGAGCAGCCGACGTTGCCGCCGCCGATCACCGCCACGCGCGCATGTGTCTTCACAGTCGTCTCCCCCTCATCACCCCAGCGCGCCCAGTCTAGCGCCTGGAGCGGATATTAAAACAGGGTCTCATCCTCGCCTGCGCGGTCGCTCGCGCAACCGGAAACGTCGCATTCGAAGCGGAAATGCCGAGGTCGGTGCCTCCTTACGCAATCTAGGGGAGGTGCCGAGCCGTCAAGAAGAGCAGGATCCGGGGACGCGGTCGCTACTTCGTCCGGCGGCGTCCGGCCGGCGGTATCTTCGGCGGCTTTGCCGGCCGGTCCGGTCCCCACAGCCTGGCATAGTAGGTGTCGGCAAGCTGAAGCGCCGCGAGCGGGTTGTGGCCCAGCACGCGATCCTTTGCCACCAGCACCGTCGACAGCCCCTTCGCATGCTTGAAGAAGAGGCTGTCGTGGCCGACGCACAGGCCCATGACCACATTGAATTCGCAGCCATGCGCCGCGAGAAGCTCCGCCTGGGCGATAGGATTGCACAACGGCTCGAAACTGCCGGGGCGGACCTTCTGCCGGTCCACGAGACCGATCTCCTCCTTCGGGATGCTGCCGTTCTTGCAGGCGACCGATACGACCTCGAAGCCGTGGCTCTCGAGGATGCCGGTCAGCACATAGGCGTGGTCGACAAATGTGATGCAGTTGGCGATACCGATCTTGCGGAAGCCCATCCGCTTGGCGAACTGCACAATCTCCTCGACGCGCGTCCACTTGCAGTAGCCCTCGGCCTCGACGATGGCGGACTCGCGCGCGACTTGCAGGGTCTCGGGATCGTCGTAGAGCGCGCGAGCGGCCCGCTGCGTCTCAGGGTCGACCTTCGACGGACAGTATCCCGGCCCCTTCGTTACCGCTTCCCCCTGGCGGCAGGCGCGAACGGTGCTTGGGCAATAGGCGCAGGCAGGGTCAGCGTAATCCATGCTCTCTCATCCCGGCGCAACATTCCTCATGCTAGTGCAGGCCTGCCTGAGGCCCGGCGCATTGATCCAGATCATGCCATGCCGGATATGCCCCGGTCCGAGCCGGCTAACGGCTGCCGCGGTTCGTCGGCACGTAGCTTAACCGGCCCGCATAAGAGGCGCTCTGCCGCCGCCGGCGCAATCGCCCCGCGATCCCTCGAACAAGCGTCTCGATCGCGATGGCGGAGAGCATCAGCATGAGCGGCAGGATCACGTGCTCGAAGCGCATGCTGTAGCCGAATCCGACCGCATAAGCGCCCAACATCAGGGCGAAGGAGCCCGACAGAAAAAGGGCCAGCGTGCGCGGTCGCGCCCAAAGCAAGGCCGGCAACGTCACCAGGAAAACGCGGCCGAACGTATTGCGCACGAGGCTGCGCGCGGTCGCGGACGCGGACCTCGCTCCGAGAAGACCGTGAGCGCATGGGACTTGCGGCGCTCCGCGACGGCGGGGCTTCGAGCAGCGCGCTCAAATCGCCAAGCGGGGGATGGTGGGCGCGGCAAGGATTGAACTTGCGACCCCTACGATGTCAACGTAGTGCTCTCCCACTGAGCTACGCGCCCGTCCGGCAAGGTCGATCTCGTCGGGAATGCGTCCTATATCGCCGAAGGCGGCGCTTTGCAAGCCTGCGCTCGCGCCCGAAGCCCGCCTCTCGGCCGTCCTCGGCCGTGAGCGCGCGCTCGTGACAGGCAGGCGCGAATAGGCTAGTTACAAAGCCATGGACAGCCTTGCCGTCCCGGTCGTCGACCTCGACGGCGCCTGCGATCTGCAGGCGCCGCGCCAGCAGACCATGCCCGTCGTCTTTGCCTCGCCCCACAGCGGCAGCAACTATCCCGCCGATTTTGTCGCGCGCTCCCGCCTCGATGCGGTGGCGCTGCGCAAATCCGAGGACTCCTTCGTCGACGAGATTTTCGCAGGCGTGATCGCAGAAGGCGCGCCGCTCATCCGAGCCCTCTTTCCGCGCGCCTACGTCGACCCCAACCGGGAGCCCTTCGAGCTCGATCCCACCATGTTCGCCGACCCGCTGCCGGATTACGCCAATACCCGCTCGCCGCGGATCGCCGCCGGGCTTGGCACCATCGCGCGGGTGGTCGCCAACGGCGAGGAGATCTACCGAGAGAAGCTCCGCTTCGCCGAGGTGCTCGAGCGCGTCACGCGCCTCTATCGGCCCTATCACGAGGCGCTCGAGGGCCTCGTCAAGGCGACCGAGCGCCGGTTCGGCCTCGCGGTCCTGATCGATTGCCACTCCATGCCGTCGATCGGCGGACCCATGGACGAAGACGCCGGCCGCCGTCGCCTCGACATCGTGCTCGGTGACTGCCACGGGACCTCGTGCGCACCGGCACTCACCGGGCTCGTCGAGAGCTTCCTCGCCGAGCGCGGCTATCAGGTCGTGCTTAACAATCCTTACGCGGGAGGCTTCACCACGCGCCGCTACGGAGCTCCCGAGGCGCATGTGCATGCCTTGCAGATCGAGATCAACCGCGCGCTGTACATGAACGAGGCGACGATCGAGCGCGGCCGGGGGCTCGCCCAAGTGGGCGCGCACATGACCGCCCTCGCCGCTCATTTGCGCGAGCGCTTGCCGGCGCTGTTGCCCGAGGGCTGAGGAAAGAGGAATGCGCCCCTCCCCGCCGCTCCCTCAGCCGGCGCCCGATATCCTTGTGCGCGAGGCGCGCGAGGAGGACATGACGGCCGTCGAGCAAATCTACGGCTACCACGTGAGGCGCGGGCTCGCCTCCTTCGAGGAGGTGGCGCCGGACGTGGACGAGCTCATGCGACGTCGCGGCGAGGCGCTGAAGCGCGGGCTGCCCTATCTCATCGCCGAGCGCCGCGGCCGCATCGTCGGCTTCGCCTATGCCGCGCCCTACCGCACGCGCACGGCCTATCGCCACACGGTCGAGGACTCCGTCTATGTCGACCACCGCGCGCTGCGCCAGGGCATCGGGCGCGCGCTGCTCGCCGCCCTGGTCGAGCGCTGCACCGCACTCGGTTACCGCCAGATGGTGGCGGTCATCGGCGACTCGGGCAACGAGAGCTCGATCGGCGCCCACCAGGCGCTCGGCTTCAGCCAGGTGGGGCTGCTTCCCGCGGTCGGCTACAAGCTGGGGCGCTGGGTCGACTGCGTGATCATGCAGCGCGCGCTCGGCCCCGGCAGCCGCACGCTGCCCGAGCGCGCGTGAGCGTGGAGCCGCGCGGGCGCGCCGGCCGCCCGGCCAAAAAGCGGGCAAAAAAGGGGCCGCGCCGAGGCGCGGCCCAAGTGTAGGGAGGAAACGCCCAATAAGGGCATGCGACGCGCCCTGCCGAGGCGGCAGAGCGCCATGCCGCAATGCACAACAAATCAGATATCCGAAGGCAATTCAAACGAAAATTTTAAGTCCCTGGCATGACGGCATTTTTCCTAAGAAACCACGCCGCGCATGGGTCCGCCAGGCCTCAGCCGCCGCAGCGCACCATAAAGGGCCAGCGGGGGCCGCTTCAGGCCATGGCGCGCACGGCCTCCTCGTGGATGAGTGCCATGATGCGGCGCTTGATGGCGATGAAGCGGTCGGAGGTGAGCACCTCGACCGAGCGCGGCCGCGCGATGTCGACCTCGATCTTCTCCTTGATGCGCCCGGGCCGCGCCGTCATCACGTAGACCCGGTCGCCGAGCAGGATGGCCTCGTCGATGTCGTGGGTGATGAAGAGCACGGTCTTGTGGGCGTGCTCCCAGATCTTGAGGAGAAGCTCCTGCATGAGCGAGCGGGTCTGGCTGTCGAGCGCGCCGAAGGGCTCGTCCATGAGGAGGATCTCGGGATCATTGGCGAGCGCCCGCGCGAGCGCCACGCGCTGCATCATGCCGCCGGAGAGCTGTTTGGGATAGGCGCGCTCGAAGCCCTCGAGGCCCACCTCGGCGATGTAGCGCTGCGCGATCCGCTTGCGCTCCGCCTGCTCGATGCCGGCGATCTTGAGACCAAACTCGACGTTCTCCTCGACCCTGAGCCAGGGAAAGAGCGTATAGGACTGGAACACCATGCCGCGGTCCTTGCCGGGCCTGGTGACCGCATGGCCGTCGAGATAGATCGCCCCCTCGCTCGGCCGGATGAGGCCGGCCACGAGACGCAGGAGGCTCGTCTTGCCGCAGCCGGACGGCCCGACGATGACCGAGAATTCCTTCTCCCCGACATCGAGCGAGATGTTCTCGAGTGCGGTGAGCGGACTGCCGCCCTTGGGCAGGAAACGAAGGGCCACGTTGTCGATGTGCAACTTCGCCATGATCGCGATACCCTAGCTCAAGGGTTCGCGGCCCAGGGGAGCAGCCAGTTGCGCGCGAGCTTGAAGATCTGGTCGGCGATCAGGCCCAAGAGGCCGATCACCATGATGCCGAGGAAAATCTGGTCGGTGAAGAGGCCGCGCATCGAGTTGAGGATGAAGTAGCCGAGCCCCTTGTTCGCGGCCACGAGCTCGGCCACCACGAGATAGGTCCAGGCCCAGCCGAGCGTCACCCTGAGCGTGTCCATGACGCCCGGCATGGTCGCAGGTATCAACACGCGGGTGACCACCGTGCGCCGGTCCGCCCCCAAGGTGTAGGAGACGTCGAGGAGGTCGTGGGAGACGCCGCGCGAGACGTCGGCGATGAGGATGAGCTGCTGGAAGAAGGTTCCGATGAAGATGACCGCGACCTTCTCCTCGATGTCGATGCCGACCCAGAGGATGAGGAGCGGGATGAGGGCGCTCACCGGCAGATAGCGCACGAAGTTGGTGACGGGCTCGACCGAGGCCTCGACGATCTTGAAGCTGCCCATCAGGATGCCGATCGGCACCGCGAAGATCGAGGCGAGGACGAAGCCCGTCATGATCTCGGTGACGCTCGCCGCCGTGTTCACCAGGAGCGAGCCATCCTCGATCCCCGCGATCCCCGCCTTGACCACGGCCACCGGGGTCGGCAGGAAATCGGGCCGTACCAGCCCGCCATAGGCGAGCGCGCACCACAATGCCAGGCCCAGGACGCCCACGAGCGTGCTTACCGAGAGGTAAACACGCCGTGGGATGTCCGTCTTCGGTGCGAAGTAGGCTTCGACGAACGGCAACATCAACCGTTGACGAAGCTGTAATTGATCAGGTCGCTCGGCGTGACCTTGACCTGCAGCTTACCGTGGCCCGTCCAGATCTTGATCGCATCCTCGGTGGTCTGGAAGAGCGGGCCGGGCTTGCTGGCGGTGCCGAAGAACTTCTTATTCGCGGGCTCGTCGTAGAACTTGATGCCGGAGAGCGTCTCCTTGAACTCCTTGGGGTCCTTGAGCCAGCCACCCACACCCTTGGCCATGATCTCGATGGATTCGTCGGGGTGCGCCTGGTAGTACGCGACCGCCTCCTCCCATGACTTGACGATCGCCGCGACCTCCTTCGGATGGGCCTTGACCCAGCTCGACTTGACGATGATGACGTCGGTGATGAGCCCGGGCGTCGACGAGCTGTCGACGAGGAGATGGCCATGGGGGGCGGTCTTGCCCTTCGTGAGCGCGGGCTCCCAGGTGACCGCCGCATCCACCCGCTTGGTGACGAAGGCGGTACCGGCGTCCATCGCGGTCATGTTGACGATGTTGAGGTCGGACTCCTTGAGCCCGGCGCGGTCGAGCAGCACGTTCAAATAGAATTCCGAGACCGAGCCCTCGTTGACGGCGACCTTCTTGCCCTTGAGGTCCTTGATCGACGTGATGTCCTTGTTGGCGACGATGCCGTCGCCGCCGTTCGAATCGTCGATCGCGACCACGTATTGGAAATCGTCGCGCTTCTTGAGGTAGAGGAGCGCCGTATCGACCGTGCTGGAGATCATCTGGATCTTGTCCGCCATGAGGGTCGGAAAGCGCTCCTTCGGATCCTCCATCAGCACGAGCTCGACGTCGACGCCGTTCTTCTTGAAGATGCCCTTGTCGCGCGCGATGTAGAGGGGGCCGTAGCCGACCCACGTCGAGTGCGCGATCTTGACCGTCTCGGCGGCGGCGGGCGCTGGCCCCGCCAAGCTGGTGATGACGATGCCGGCTGCGAGCGTCAGCAAAGCGCTTAGAAATTTAGCCATTCTCGATGCCTCCCTGAGCTTGAACTGCCGCCCGGCGGACGAAGCCGTTCGTTGCGCCGGCGGCGCCTGTCGCGGAGTTTCGGGATGTGAGCAGCACCCCCGGCTCTCCTCCGCAGAGACCCTCTCGCTACGCAGGCCCGCTCATCCCCCGCGGAAGATGGCTGGCTTGCGCTCGAGACCTTGGTGCCGCAATCAGCCGCATACTATTGTACCCTCGCGCCCGGGACAAGCCGCGGGGCCGCGAGCGCTCGCCCGCAAGGCTGCCCTCGTTTTGGGCAGGCGGCACTTTCCCGTCCTGGGGCGAGCGGATAAGTTAGCCCCAAGAACGCGTGCCCTAAAGGGATGAGCCCATTCCGCGATGGCCGCAGCCAAGCGTATCCTCGCCAAGAGCGCCCTCCTGCCGACGGGCTGGTCCGCCGAGCTCGTGATCGAGATCGATGCAAGCGGGCGCATCGCAGCCCTCGGCGAGCGCGCTGCGGCTGACGGCGCCGAACGGATCGACGGCCTCGTCCTCCCCGGCATGCCCAACCTTCATTGCCACGCCTTCCAGCGCGCGCTCGCGGGCCTCGCCGAGCGCGCCGGACCCGAGGGCGACGATTTCTGGAGCTGGCGCGAGGTCATGTACGGCTTCTTGGCCCGGCTCGCGCCCGACGACGTCGAGGCGATCGCGGCCGAGCTCTATCTCGAGATGCTGAAGGCCGGCTACACGGCCGTGGTCGAGTTCCATTACCTGCACAAGGATGCGGCCGGCAGGCCCTATGCCAACTTGGCCGAGCTCGCCGAGCGCATCGTCGCGGCGGCGGAGGCGACCGGCATCCGGCTCACCCTTCTTCCCGTGCTTTACCAGAGCGGCAATTTCGGCGGCGTCCCGCCGAGCGAGGGGCAACGGCGCTTTGTCACCACGAACGAGGAGTTCGCAGCCCTCCTCGAGCGGCTCCATCGTCATGCAACGGCGCGCGGCAGCTTCCGCCTCGGCCTGGCCCCGCACTCGCTGCGCGCCGTCCCCCCGGCAGCGCTCGCGGAAGCCGTGCGTGCGCTCGATCGCCTCGATGCCGGCGCCCCCATCCACATCCATGCCGCTGAGCAAGAGCGCGAGGTGCGCGACTGCCTCGCTTGGGCCAACACGCGCCCGGTGCGCTGGCTCCTCGACAACATGCCCATAGGCGAGCGCTGGACGCTCGTGCACGCGACCCACATGGAGGCGGACGAGACCGCGCGTCTGGCGCGCTCGGGTGCCGTCGCCGGCCTTTGTCCCTCGACCGAGGGCAATCTCGGCGACGGGCTCTTCCCCTTGCGCGACTATCTCGCCGCGGGCGGCCGCTTCGGCATCGGCACCGACAGCAACATCGCGGTCGATCCGAGCGAGGAGCTGCGCTGGCTTCATTACGGCCAGCGCCTTCTGCGCGAGCGGCGCAGCCTCGAGCTCGACGAGCCCGGCACCTCGCTCGGCACGCGGCTATGGCGCCAGGCGCTTTCGGGCGGCGCTCAGGCGCTCGCGCAGGCGACGGGAGCCATCGCGGTCGGGCGAGCGGCCGACCTCATCGTGCTCGACGAGAACAACCCGGCACTCGTCGGCCGCCGCGACGCCGCGGCTCTCGACAGCTTCGTCTTCGCGAGTGCCAAGGGAGCCGTACGCGACGTCATGGTCGGCGGGCGCTGGCTGGTGCGCGAGAGACGCCATGCGGAGGAGCAGCGCATCGCGCGCGCCTATCGCCGCAGTGCCGAGGCGCTCGCGCGCGCCTGATGAGCACCTGATCGTGATTTGGCACGAAGATTCGAGGCAAGCAAGTTGTCAACGCAAAGGACGCAGTGGTCTCAGAGAGAACGCTGAGGATAATATTCCCTTGTGTCCTCTGCGCATCCCCCGCGTCCTCCGCGCTGAACCTTCTCTTCGGTGGAGAGAGCGATGAGTGAAACCGCCCGCGTCGACAATACCCGCCGCATCCGCGCCCCGCGCGGCCCGCTGCTCACCGCGCGGTCGTGGCAGACCGAGGCCGCTCTGCGCATGCTGATGAACAACCTCGATCCCGAGGTGGCCGAGAAGCCCGAGGAGCTCGTCGTCTATGGCGGCATCGGCCGCGCGGCGCGCGATTGGCGCTCCTTCGATCGCATCGTCGAGGTGCTCAAGTCGCTCAAGGATGACGAGACGCTCCTCGTGCAGTCGGGCAAGCCCGTGGGCGTGTTCGCCACGCATCCCGATGCGCCCCGCGTGCTGATCGCGAACTCAAATCTCGTCGGCCATTGGAACGACTGGGCGCATTTCAACGAGCTCGACCGCTCCGGGCTCATGATGTACGGCCAGATGACCGCGGGCTCGTGGATCTATATCGGCAGCCAAGGGATCGTTCAGGGCACTTACGAGACCTTCGTGGCGCTCGCGCGCCAGCACTACGGCGGCGAGCTCGCGGGGAAATGGCTCCTCACCGCCGGGCTCGGCGGCATGGGCGGCGCGCAGCCGCTCGCCGCCACCATGGCCGGCGCCTCGCTCCTCGCCGTCGAGTGCCAGCCGAGCCGCATCGAGAAGCGCATCGAGACCCGCTATCTCGACCGCTGGACCAAGGACCTCGACGAGGCGCTCGCCATCATGGCCGACGCCTCGGCGCGAGGCAAAGCCGTCTCGGTCGGCCTTCTCGGCAACGCCGCCGAAGTCATCCCGGCACTTGCACGCCGGGCGGCCGCAGGCGACGCGCGCGCCCGGCCCGCCGCGGTCACCGACCAGACGAGCGCCCATGATCCGCGCAACGGCTATCTCCCGCTCGGCTGGACGCTCGCCGAATGGGAGGAGAAGCGCAAAAGCGACCCCGCGGCGGTCGAGCAGGCGGCGCGCCGCTCGATGGCCGTGCACGTGCGCGGCATGCTCGAGTTCCACCGCATGGGCGTCCCCACCTTCGACTACGGCAACAATCTGCGCCAGATGGCGAAGGAGGAAGGGGTCGCCCAAGCCTTCGACTATCCGGGCTTCGTGCCGGCCTTCATCAGGCCGCTCTTCTGCCGGGGGGTGGGCCCCTTCCGCTGGGCCGCCCTCTCGGGCGAGGCCGAGGACATCTTCAGGACCGATGCCAAGGTGAAGGAGCTCCTCCCAGACGACCGCCATCTCGGCAATTGGCTCGACATGGCGGCCTCGCGGGTGCGTTTTCAAGGGCTGCCGGCGCGCATCTGCTGGCTCGGCCTCGGCGCGCGCGCCAAGGTCGGCCTCGCCTTCAACGAGATGGTGGCGAAGGGCGAGCTCAAGGCCCCCATCGTGATCGGGCGCGACCATCTCGACTCGGGCTCGGTCGCCAGCCCCAACCGGGAGACCGAGGCGATGCGCGACGGCTCGGACGCGGTCGCCGATTGGCCGCTCCTGAATGCGCTGCTCAATTGCGCGAGCGGGGCCACCTGGGTCTCGATCCACAATGGCGGCGGTACCGGGATCGGTTACTCGCAGCACGCCGGCATGGTGATCGTGTGCGACGGCACCCCCGCCGCGGCGCGGCGCCTCCAGCGCGTGCTCACCAACGATCCCGCCTCGGGCGTCATGCGTCACGCGGACGCGGGCTACGAGGAGGCCATCGCCTGCGCGCGCGAGGCCGGGCTCGACCTGCCGATGCTGGAAGAGCGCTAGCGAGGAGCGCCCGGTTTTCCATCGGCGGAAGGAGACATGCTATAATAGAAGCGCGGATAGGCGGCCGGGGGAGCCCGATGGGCGACGATGCGAGTTACAACCAGCCGATCGTCGGCGCGACCATGATGTTCGAGATGCTCTGCTTGCTCGCCGATTGCCGGCCGAGCCGCCGGCGTTTCGGCCGCTGACGGAGGCCGCCATGGCGGAAGGGGGCGGCTGGTTCAGGGCAAAACGCGAGGACGACCGCTTCCTGGTGGCGGCCGGCGGCCGCTGGACGACAGCCACGCTGGCAGCACTCGACGCGCCGCTGCGGGCGCTCGAAGCCGGGGCCGCGCATGCGGTCGCGATCGACCTTGGCGAGATCGAGGCTCTCGATACGGCCGGCGCTTGGCTGCTCCACCGCACGCTCAAGCAGCTCACCCGCGCGGGGATTGCCGCCAGCTTCGCGCGTACGCGGCCGGAATACGCGACACTCCTCGAGCAGGCGGCGCACGCCGACCGCGCGCACCCCCCCGCAGAGCCCGCCGGCCATCCCTTCATCAATCTGCTCCTCCGCCTGGGCAAAGGGGCCTACGCCCTGCGCGACATCGCGGCCGGCCTGCTCAACTTCTTCGGGCTGCTTTGGCTCTCGATCGCGCGCAGCATGGTGAAGCCGGCGCGCATCCGCTTCGTTTCCGTGGTGAGCCACATGGAGCGCACCGGCCTCGACGCCATGCCGATCGTC
>DASPPM010000430.1:0-4195 GCA_035625535.1 Alphaproteobacteria bacterium | reverse complement strand
ACTCGTTCGGTTGGTGCGCTTGGGCGATGTCGCCCGGCCCGCAGAGCACGGCCGGGATGCCGGCTTCCTGGAAGAGCCCCGCCTCCGAGCCGTAGCTCACGACCCCCGCCCTGTTCTCGCCGCTGAGCGCGAGCACGAGCGCCTCGGCGGCGGCGCCGTCGGGGGCGAGCGGCGGCACCGTGACCCGCACCTCCGTGGCAACGCCCCCCGCGGCCGTCTTGGCCTTGAGTGCGGGCGTCACGCGCGCGGCCGCGAATTCGTTGAAGCGGCGCAGGATCTCCTCGCCGTCCCCGCTTCCGGGAAGCGGGCGGCACTCCCAACCGAACGAGCACTCCTTGGGGATGATGTTGAGCGCCGTCCCGCCCGCGATGGTGCCGACGCTGATGGTGGTAGAGGGCGGGTCGAACTCCGCGTCGCTCGAGCCCGCTCGCGGCGCGCGGGCGGCGAATTCGGCGGCGAGCTCGGAGAGGAAGCGGATCAGCTCGGCGGCCGCCATGATGGCGGACGCCCCGCGGTGGGTGGCGCTCGAGTGCGCCTCGCGCCCGACGACGCGCGTCTCGCAGATGACGGCGCCCTTGTGCGCGTGCACCACCTTCATGAGGGTCGGCTCGCCCACGATGGCGAGGCGCGGGCGCTCCGGTGCCGCGCCGAGCTCGCTGATCAGGCGGCCGACGCCGAGGCAGCCGACCTCCTCGTCGTAGGAGAGCGCCAAGTGTATGGGAATCGCGAGACGGCGCTCCAACATCTCCGGCACGAGCGCCAAGGCGGTCGCGATGAAGCTCTTCATGTCGGCGGTGCCGCGCCCGTAGAGCCTGCCGCCGCGCTCGGAAAGGGCGAAGGGATCGCTCTCCCACGCTTGGCCCGCGGCCGGCACCACGTCGGTATGGCCCGAGAGCACGATTCCATTCCCGCGCGCCGGCCCGATGGTGGCGAAGAGGTTGGCCTTGGTCCCGTCGTCGTTGCGGGTCAGGCGCGAGGCGATGCCATGGCCGGCCAGGTATTGCGCCACGCTCTCGATGAGCGCCAGGTTCGACCTCTCTGAGGTGGTGTCGAAGGCGACCAGGCGCCTGATCATCTCGACGGGAGTGAGCCTCTCGGGCGGCATGCGAGGGCGCCGTTCTTGGCGCTCACATATCCGGCTGCGTCGTCGTGCGCGGATTGCCGATCATGGCGAGGAACTCGCGCCGCGTGGTGGGGTCGCTGCGGAACTGGCCGAGCATGCGGCTCGTCACCATGGTCACGCCCGCCTTGTGGATGCCGCGCGTGGTCATGCATTGGTGCGAGGCCTCGACGCACACCGCGACGCCGAGCGGCTCGAGCACCTCCTCGATCGTGTTGGCGATCTGCGCCGTGAGCTTCTCCTGGATCTGCAGGCGGCGGGAGTAGACCTCGACGAGGCGGGCGAGCTTGCTGATGCCGACCACGCGGTGGCGCGGCAGATAGGCGATATGCACCTTGCCGATGATGGGGGCCAGATGGTGCTCGCAGTGCGACTCGAAGCGGATATCGCGCAGGACCACCATCTCGTCGTAGCCGTCGGTCTCCTCGAAGGTGGCCTTGAGGAAGGTATAGGGATCCTCGCTGTAGCCCGAGAACCACTCCTTGAAGGCGCGCGCCACGCGGGCCGGCGTCTCGCGCAGGCCCTCGCGGTCGGGGTTGTCGCCGGCCCAGGCGATGAGCGTGCGCACCGCACCCTCCGCCTCGGCGCGGCCCGGCTCGCCGGCCTCCGCCACGGAGCTCGGGAATGTCACGGTTTTCATGGCCACGACGGCCTCCTTCTCAACGACGCTTCGGCATTCGAGGGAGCGATGGGAGATGAGCGGCACCCCGGCGCCGTGAATTTGAGCCTTTGTCCGCGCAAGTCAAGCGGAAGCTTAGGCCTGGCGCCGCTCCCCCATCGTGGCACTCTCCGTCAACCGCGTCTCGACCCCGCCCCGTTCAATTGAGGCGGGCGGTGTGATAGGGGCTGTCGAGCGAGAAGGCGGGTACCACGATCTCGAAGCGCTCGCCGCGCTCGCTCTCCATCTCGTAGCTGCCGCGCATGATGCCCGAGGGGGTGGGCAGCGGCGTGCCGCTGGTGTACTCGTAGGACTCGCCCGGGCGCAGAATCGGCTGCTCGCCGACCACGCCGGCGCCGCGCACCTCCTGCACCCGACCGATGCCGTCGGTGATGTGCCAATAGCGGTTGCGCAGCTGCACGGTCACGGCGCCCCGGTTCTCGATGCGGACGTGGTAGGCCCAGACGAAGTGGTTCTGCCCGGGGTTCGACTGGTCCTCGAGGAAGATGGGCTCGACCGTCACCTTGATCGAGCGCGTGGTCTCTTCATACATCGCGCTGTCCTCTCGGCCGGCGCCTCGGAAGGCGCCTTGAGGCGCCGGGGCACCGAGCGGCCTTCTCCGATTCTAGGGCGCCTTGCGGCTTTGTCCAGGCTCGGCGGCCCCGAAGGGACGCGTGAGGCGCCATGGACGCCGCCCTGGAGCCCGGCGGCCAAATGGCGCCCGCGCGCCAATTTGCCTTGCCGCCAATGCCGAAGAGGCGCATCCTGCCGCGCGGAACTCGGGTCATTCGCGGGATGTCGGTTCGACGACGTGAATGAGCCCGGCGTGGAGAGGAATGCACGCGTCCTCCTTTCGTCTCGCGAGAGTGCATTGCTCCCCGTCTTGGCGACACCACCAAATAGGGCTTGCGCCATGAAACGGATATTCTTCGGCAGCGTCATCGCTCTCGCAGGGCTCGCGTGCGCGGCCTCGCCCGCCGGCGCACAGGACGACAAGGCCGGTGTCGCCGCCGCGGTCAATCCGCAGGCGACGGCCCAGCCGCCCAACGCCAAGACCGAGGTGCTGCGCATCGGTCAGAACGTGATCCGCAACGAGCGGATCACCACGCAGGACTCGGGCCAAGTCCAGCTCCTCTTCGTCGACGGCTCGACGCTCACCTTGGGCCCGAACTCGGAAATCGTCATCGACGAGTTCGTGTACGACCCCAAGAAGCAAATCGGCAGCATGACCGCAACCGTAACCGCCGGCCTGCTTCGCTATGTTGGGGGCAAGGTCAGCAAGCAGAAGGGCGTCAATTTCTACACGCCGTCGGGCGTGGTCACGGTTCGCGGCGGCATCGCCGTCATCAACGTGACAAAGGGCGCGGGCGCGGCGGCGGTCAATGCGCCGCCCGGGTCGGCCGCGCCGGGCAAAGCCGTCCCGACGCAATAGTCGACCTTCCCGGCGGCCCTACTCGCGGCCGATCCCTCAAAGCCTCGCGGCCGGCAGGCGCCCCCTCGTCCCGCAACGAGGCCGCGGCGAAGGCGCGTGCGCTGCGCCGCGCAAGCGCCCCCCGCTCTTGTCCGCCGCCGCCTATTTGTTGACGAGCGCGGCACCCGCCTTGGCGGCCACCTCGTCCTGGGAGCCGGTGCCGCCGGAGCAGCCGATGGCGCCGATGAGCTTGCCGCCCGCGACGAGCGGGATGCCGCCGCGCGAGCCGATGACCCCATCGAGGCTCAGCACATAATTGAGGCCGCTCTGGATGCCGTTCTCGAATACCTTGGTCTCGCGGCGAAACATGGCCGCGGCGCGCGCCTTGTGCTCGGAGATCGCGATCGAGGCGAGCTGCGCGCCATCCATGCGCTCGAAGGCGACGAGATTGCCGCCGGAATCGACGACGGCGATGTTCAACTTCCAATCGTGCTTCTTGGCTTCGGCCGCGGCCGCCTGAATGACGGCGTTGGCCTCCTCGGCGGAGATGCCCGGGCCGTAGGGGATGTCGAAGGGCATCTTCTCCGGCACGACGTCGAGCGGATTGGGCTGGGCCGGCGTCTGCTGCGCGCGGCTCTCGCCGACGGCAAGCAAGGCGGCGGCCAGCAAGGCGATGATAAAGATGCGGATAGGCATGTGATCTCCTCCCTCGCGTTCTTTTGCGCCGTCCCACTCGTCCGGCACCCGCGATCCTAGGCGCAGCGCGACCGGCCGGCAAGCGCGGCCGCTCCCTCGCGGGCAAGGAGCGGACCCCACCACGCTCGTGACAGCCGAAGGTCGCGAACTCGGGTCGGAATATGCCCCTTAAGGGGCACCCCCGCGGCCCGGCGCCTCGCACACGGCGGCTTGCCGGCATCCGGGCTACTTCGGCTGGAAATCATGGCTCGCCATCCTGTCCCGTACCGCCTGATAGGCCTCGCTTCCGATGGTGACCTCGCCGCGAAAG
>DASPPM010000429.1:0-22660 GCA_035625535.1 Alphaproteobacteria bacterium | reverse complement strand
AAGCAAGGCCCGTGGTGATGCCGACGAGGTCCTCGGTCTCCACCTCGCCGTAGCGGAAACGACGCACGCCCGAGAACTTCCCGATGTTGCGCGCCGTGATCTCGACCCTCTTGCACTCGTTGGATAGGATCTTCTTGATCGACTTGCGCGCAAGATTGGCGATCTCGCGCTCGAGATTGCGCACGCCCGCCTCTCGCGTGTAGTAACGGATGATGTCGCGCAGGGCCGTCTCCGAGATCGACCATTCCTCGGCCTTGAGCCCGTGCTCCTTCATCTGCTTCGGGATGAGGTGTCGCTGGGCGATCGCCACCTTCTCGTCCTCGGTGTAGCCGGGAAGGCGGATGAGCTCCATGCGGTCGAGCAGCGGCTGCGGCATACGCAGCGTGTTCGCGGTCGTCACGAACATCACGTCCGAGAGATCGTAATCGACCTCGAGATAATGGTCGTTGAAGGTATGGTTCTGCTCGGGGTCGAGCACCTCGAGAAGTGCCGAGGAGGGATCGCCGCGCCAGTCGGCACCCAGCTTGTCGACCTCGTCGAGCAGGAAGAGCGGGTTCGAGAACTTCGCCTTCTTCATGCCCTGGATGATCTTGCCGGGCATCGAGCCGATGTAGGTGCGCCGGTGGCCGCGGATCTCGGCCTCGTCGCGCACGCCGCCCAAGGACATGCGCACGAAGTTGCGGCCCGTCGCGCGCGCGATCGAGCGGCCGAGCGAGGTCTTGCCCACGCCGGGCGCGCCCACGAGGCAGAGGATCGGGCCCTTGACCTTGTTCATGCGCGCCTGGACCGCGAGGTACTCGACGATGCGCTCCTTCACCTTCTCGAGGCCGTAATGGTCCTCGTTCAGGATCTTCTCGGCGAGCTTGAGGTCCTTCTTGATCTTGGTCGGCTTCTTCCACGGAATCGAGAGCAGCCAGTCGAGGTAATTGCGCACGACGGTGGCTTCCGCCGACATCGGGCTCATGGTGCGGAGCTTCTTGAGCTCACCGAGCGCCTTCTCGCGCGCCTCCTTCGAGAACTTGGTCTTCTTGATGCGCTCCTCGAGCTCGGAGGCCTCGTCCCTGCCCTCCTCGATCTCGCCGAGCTCCTTCTGGATCGCCTTGAGCTGCTCGTTGAGGTAATACTCCCGCTGGGTCTTCTCCATCTGGCGCTTGACCCGGTTGCGGATGCGCTTCTCGACCTGGAGCACACCGATCTCGCCCTCCATGAAGGCGTAGATCTTCTCGAGGCGCACCGCTACGGTCGGCGCCTCAAGGAGCTCCTGCTTTTCAGGAATCCTCAGCGAGAGGTGGGAGGCGACCGTGTCGGCGAGCTTGCTCGGATTATCGATCTGATTGATCGAGACGAGGACCTCAGGCGGGATCTTCCGGTTAAGCTTGATGTATTGCTCGAACTGCGTGACCACGGAACGCGAGAGCGCCTCGATCTCCTTGTTCTCGCTGTCGGCGTCGGGCAGCACCTCCGCTAAGCACTGGAAGAACTCCTCGTTCTCCGTGAAGCGGACGATGCGCGCGCGATGGGTGCCCTCGACCAGAACCTTGACCGTGCCGTCAGGCAGCTTGAGCAGCTGCAGCACGGTTCCGACCGTGCCGACGGAAAAGATATCAGCGGTCGTGGGATCGTCCTGTGCCGCGTTCTTCTGGGCGACAAGCAAGATCTGCTTGTCGTCCTTCATCACGTCCTCAAGCGCCCGCACGGACTTTTCCCGGCCCACGAAGAGCGGCACGATCATGTGCGGGAAGACGACGATGTCCCGCAACGGCAGGACGGGATAAACAGCGCCTCGCTGGGCCTCTAGCATTCTTCCTCATCGACCGGCGTTCAAGACCGGTCCTGGCTGGTGACCTCGAAAGGTCGTGGCAAGCGACCCATTAAGTGGCGTCGGCGGGTGCGGCGATCAAGTGGTCCACCCCGCCCTCTCCGCCACCCCGCCACGAGCGCTCGGCCTTGTCGCGGCCGGCGCCGCTCCCCGCTCCAGCCGCGTGCCGCTGGGCACGGGAACAAGCCATTAACCAATGGGCCAATTTCGCGGCCCGTGATTCGCCGGCGGCGAGCTGCGACCGAACGAACGTCTAGGCGCTGGTACCCAGGTCGCTTTGCCGGTCCGCGTAGATGTGGAGCGGCTTGGCGCGCCCGTCCACCACCTCGCGGTTGATGATCACCTCCTCCACGCCGTCGAGGCTCGGCAGATCGAACATGGTATCGAGCAGAATGCCTTCCATGATCGAGCGCAGGCCGCGCGCGCCCGTCTTGCGCAGAATCGCCTTCTTGGCAATCGAGCGCATGGCCTCCTCCGTGAAGCCGAGCTTGACGCCTTCCATTTCAAAGAGCCGCTGGTATTGCTTGATGAGCGCGTTCTTCGGCTTGATCAGAATCTCGACGAGCGACTCCTCGTCGAGATCGTCAAGCGTGGCAACCACGGGGAGCCGGCCGATGAACTCGGGGATGAGGCCGAACTTGAGGAGATCCTCGGGCTCGACGTCGCGCAGGACCTCGCCGGTCTGGCGCTCCTCCGGTCCACGTACGTCGGCGCCGAAGCCGATCGAGGAGCCGCGCTGGCGCTGGGCGATGATCTTCTCGAGCCCGGCGAAGGCGCCGCCGCAGATGAAGAGAATGTTCGTGGTGTCGACCTGGAGGAACTCCTGCTGCGGGTGCTTGCGCCCGCCCTGGGGCGGCACGCTCGCGATGGTGCCTTCCATGATCTTGAGGAGGGCCTGCTGGACGCCTTCGCCCGACACGTCGCGGGTGATCGAGGGATTGTCCGACTTGCGGCTGATCTTGTCGACCTCGTCGATGTAGACGATGCCGCGCTGGGCGCGCTCGACATTGTAGTCCGCCGCCTGCAGGAGCTTGAGGATGATGTTCTCGACGTCCTCGCCGACATACCCCGCCTCGGTCAGCGTCGTGGCGTCCGCCATGGTGAAGGGAACGTCGATGATGCGGGCGAGCGTCTGGGCCAACAGCGTCTTGCCCGAGCCCGTGGGGCCGACCAGCAGAATGTTCGATTTGGCGAGCTCGACGTCGTTGTTCTTGGCGCCGTGGGCGAGGCGCTTGTAGTGATTGTGCACGGCAACCGACAGCACCTTCTTCGCGTGGGTCTGCCCGATCACATAGTCGTCGAGCACGAGGCGGATATCACGCGGCGTAGGCACCCCGTCGCGCGAGCGGACCAGCGTGGTCTTGTGTTCCTCCCGGATGATGTCCATGCAGAGCTCGACGCATTCGTCGCAGATGAAGACCGTCGGCCCGGCAATGAGCTTGCGCACCTCGTGTTGGCTCTTCCCGCAGAAGGAGCAGTACAAGGTATTCTTGGAATCGCCGCTGGAGGACTTGTTCATACCCACACCGTCAAGGGGGTGCGCCCGTCTGCACCGTCTTCATGTTAACCGCGGCCGCTACCCGGGGACAATGGCTAAAAATGGCCGAATCGAAGCAGCCGGCCGCGACCACGGGTTCCGCGCGATCGGCCTTTCCGTAGCAAGAATTATACCAGCTTGCCGGCGAAAGAACGCCCGCCTCGAGGCGGTGCCGGTAGGCGGGGCTCAGGATTTTGCGGGTGCGGTGCTGTCGGCGTCCGCGGGCACCGGGCGGCTCACCACCACCTGGTCGACCAGGCCGAAGTCTTTGGCTTCGTCGGGCGAAAGGAACTTGTCGCGCTCGACCGCCTGCTCGATCACGGCAAGCGGCTGGCCGGTGTGCTTTACGTAGATCTGATTGAGCCGCGAGCGCAGGCTCAAGATCTCGCGCGCCTGGATCTCGATGTCGGTGGCCTGGCCCTGGGCCCCTCCCGAGGGCTGGTGGATCATGATCCGCGCGTTGGGAAGCGCATAACGCTTACCCTTGGTGCCGGAAGCAAGCAGCAGCGAGCCCATGCTCGCGGCCTGTCCGATGCATACCGTCATGATCTGCGGCCGCACGTATTGCATGGTGTCGTAAATCGCCAGCCCGGAGGTTACGACCCCGCCGGGCGAATTGATGTAGAAGGCAATGTCCTTGCTGGGATTCTCCGACTCGAGAAAGAGCAGCTGGGCGCAGATCAGACTCGCGACCGCGTCATTGATCGGCCCGGTCATGAAAATGATGCGCTCCTTGAGGAGGCGCGAATAGATATCGTAGGAGCGCTCGCCGCGGCTGGTCTGTTCGACCACCATCGGGACGAGGTAGTTCATTTGGGGGTCGCTGCGTTCAACCATCGAGCATTCCGTCCTTCCAAGTTCCTTGTTGCGGGGCCTCTCCCGCCCTAGTCCCTAATCCGTCGTCTTGGCGTCCTTGGCCGCGGGCTTCTTGCGCCCGGACGCCTTCTTCCCGGGCTTGCCCGTCGCGGCCTGAGCTTGAGCCGCCTCCTCCGCCGGCTCGCGAACGAGCTCGGCCACCGAGACCTTGCGCTCCTTGGGCTTGGCGAGCTCCAGGATGAAGTCTACCACCTTGCCCTCGAAGAGCGGCGCGCGCAGCTGTGCTACGGCTTCAGGCGAATTCTTGAAATACTCGAGCACCTTTCGCTCCTGTCCGGGGAACCGCCGTGCCTCCTCGAACATCGCGCGGTTCAGCTCCTCGGCCGCGATCGTTATATTGTGTCCCTGCCCCACTTCCGAAAGGAGCAGCCCGAGCCGCACCCGGCGCTCGGCGATCGAGCGGTAATCGGCCTTGAGCTCGTCCTCGCTCTTCGCCGCCTCGTCGGGATCGAGCTCGCCGCGCTTCTTGCTCTCCTCGACCTGCTGCCAAATCTGCGCGAACTCCATTTCCACCATGCCCTCCGGAACGGCAAAGTGATGGGCCTCGGCGAGAGCATCGAGGAGGGCGCGCTTGAGCCGCGCCTTCGAGAGCTCGCCATACTCCCGCTCGAGGCGCTCGCGCACGCTCTTGCGCAACGCCTCGAGGCTCTCGAAGCCCAGATCCTTGGCGAGCTGCTCGTCCACTTTGGTCTCGACCCGCCGGCGCACCTCCTTGAGGGTGATCGCGAAGCTCGCCTGCTTGCCCCGCAGGGCCTCGGCGCCATAGTCCGCGGGGAAGGTCACCGTGACCGCCTTCGTCGTCCCCGCCTCCAAGCCCTCGAGCTGCTCCTCGAAGCCGGGAACGAACTGGCTTGAGCCGAGCTCGAGGTAGTGGCCCTCGCCCGAGCCGCCGGGGAATTCCTTGCCCTCGATCGTGCCCTTGAAATCGATCACCGCGATGTCGCCCTTGCCGGCCTTATGGCCGGCGGGAGCGGGCTCGCTCCTCTTGTATTGGCCGGCGAGGCGCAGAAGCGCATCCTCCTCCTCCATCGCGGTCACCTCGGCCACCAGCCGCTCGAGCACGAGGGTGGAAAAATCCATCGGCTCGATCTTGGGCAGCACCTCGATGGCCAGCTTGTACTCGAGGTCGCGTCCCTTCTCGAACGAGGTGACCTCGATCTTGGGGCGCAGGGCCGGCCGCAGCCCCTGGGAGGTGATGGCCTGCTGCGAGCTGTCAGCGAGCGCGCGCTCGACCACCTCGCCGAGCACGGACTCGGCGTAGCGCTTCTTGAGAATGGCGAGCGGCACCTTGCCGGGCCGGAAGCCCGGCACGCGGACCTGGCTGCCGAGCTCGGTCAAGCGGTCGGTGACCTTCGCCTCGATATCCTTGGCGGAAAGCACGACCTTGAACTCATGCTTCAGGCCGTCGACCGCCGTTTGCGTTACTTGCATAGAGTATCCCGACAATTACCGGCTGGCTAAAGCGCCTGGCGATCGGGTGCCTCTGCGCCCAAGAGGGCTGAGCCGCTCCCGCTCCTGGTGCGGGCGGAGGGATTTGAACCCCCACGACCTCGCGGTCACCAGGACCTAAACCTGGCGCGTCTACCAGTTTCGCCACGCCCGCTGCGCGAAGCTCGTTGGCTACCTGCTCCTGGGGGCAGCGTCAACGCCAAACGCGCCGGGGGGTTCTATTAAGCCCTCGGCACCCGGGGTTCAAGGGGAACCGCCGGGCCGCCGGCCGCGCTGCTCCACGAGTGCCGCGGCAGCCGCGTCAAGGATGGCGTCCGTGTCGAGCCTGTAGGCGTGGTAGAGGTCTCGAATGTCCCCCGACTGGCCGAAATGCTCGACGCCGAGCGGATGCACGGGGTGATGACCAACGGCACCCAGCCAAGACAGCGTCGCCGCATGCCCATCGACCACCGTCACGAGGAGCCCGTCCGGCGAGAGCTGGGCAAGGAGACGCCGAATGTGGCTCGTTTCCCGGCGCGCGAGCCAGTCGACATGCAGCCGGCTCGCCGAGGTGACGGCGAGCAGCCCCGCCCCCGGAACATCCTCGAGCAGCTGGCGATGGGCCTCCGCGGCCTCGGGCGCGACCGCACCGCTATAGACGATGGCGAGCTCGGCGCCAGCTGCGGGCGGCACCATCCAGTAGGCGCCCGCGATGAGGGCGGCCCGCAACTCCGGCCCGAGTGTCCGCTCCGGCTGGGCGAGCGTCCGTGTCGATAGACGGAGATAGAGCGAACGGCCGTCGGGCGCCTGCATGAACTCGAAGCCCCAACGCATGATCTCGGCGAGCTCGTCGACGTAGGCCGGCTCGAAAAAGTCGAGGTTGGGCAGACCGAGGCCGATAAGCGGCGTCGCAATCGATTGGTGCGCCCCGCCTTCGGGCGCCAACGTTAGCCCAGACGGCGTTGCCACCAACATGAAGCGCGCATCCTGGTATAGCGCGTAGTTGAAGGCATCCAGCCCGCGCATGATGAAGGGGTCGTAAAGCGTGCCAATGGGCAAGAGGCGCACGCCGAATAAGGGCCCGGAGATGCCGAGGGCCGCCAGCAGGATGAAGAGATTGTTCTCGGCGATGCCGAGCTCGATGTGCTGGCCCTCGGGCGACTGCAGCCAGCGTTGGCTCGAGACCACGTCCTCTTCCTTGAACACGTCCTCTTGGCGCACGCGCGAGAACACGCCGCGGCGGTTCACCCACGGCCCGAGGTTGGTTGACACCGTCACGTCCGGCGAGAGGGTGACGATGCGTCGCGCGAGCTCGCTTTCTCCGCGCGCGATCTCGTTGAGGATGCGCCCGAAGCCTTCCTGGGTGGAGGCCTCCGCCGCGCGCGGGGCCGCAAGGGAGGGCGGAACCGCGACCGGCGCGGCCTCGTGCCGGCGCGGGTATTGCCGCGCGAAGGGCACCTGGTCGAGGAAGCGCTGCAACTCGTCCGCCGGGACGTCGAGGCCGGCGAAGCGGTCCCATTCATCGCCGTCGGGAATGCGCATCATCGACTTGAAACGCCCCATCTGCTCGCGGTTCATGAGCCCCGCATGGTTGTCCTTGTGGCCCGCGAACGGCAGCCCGAAGCCTTTGATGGTGTAAGCGATGAAGCAGGTCGGCTCGTCGCCCGCCGCGGCGTCGAAGGCCTCGAGCACCGACGCCATATCGTGGCCCGCGAGATTCGTCATGAGAGCGTGAAGCTGGTCATCGTCGTGGCCGTCGAGGATGGCCCGTATCGCACGGTTCTTGCCGAGCTCGCTCTCGAGATGTCTGCGCCAACCCGCGCCGCCCTTGAAGCAGAGCGCCGAATAGAGCGAGTTCGGGCAATCGTCGATCCAGTCGCGCAGCGCCTCTCCGCCCGGCCGGGCGAAAGCGGCCTGCAGGCGCTTGCCGTACTTGAGCGTCACGACGCGCCATTTCATGGCATGGAACAAGCTGTCGAAGCGGGTGTAGAGGCGGTCGGTGATGACGTTGTCGAGGCTCTGGCGGTTGTAGTCGATGATCCACCAGAGATTGCGGATGTCGTGCTTCCAGCCCTCGAGCAAGGCCTCATAGACATTGCCCTCGTCGAGCTCAGCGTCGCCCACCACCGCGACCATGCGGCCGGGGGCAAGCGCTCCCGGCGCCATGCGCTTGAGATGGACGTAGTCCTGCACGAGCGAGGCGAAACTCGTCATCGCCACCCCGAGCCCGACCGATCCCGTCGAGAAGTCGACGTCGTCGCTGTCCTTGCTGCGTGAGGGGTAGGACTGGGCGCCGCCGAGCGCGCGGAAGGCCGCGAGCTTGTCCCGGCTTTGGTGGCCCAGGAGATATTGGATGGCGTGGAATACCGGGCTCGCGTGCGGCTTGACCGCAACCCGGTCCTCGGGCCTCAAGGTGTGGAAATAGAGCGCCGACATGAGCGTCACCACCGAGGCCGAAGAGGCCTGATGGCCGCCGACCTTGAGCCCGTCGCGGCTTCCGCGGAGGTGATTGGCGTTATGGATCATCCATGAGGAAAGCCACAGCACCTTGCGCTCGAGTGCCTTCAAGCAGAGGACGGTACCGGGCGCGATCTCTTTGGCGACTGTGGCGAGGGCGGCCGTATCGGGCATGACGCCATCATACCAAGCGGCGCATGGCCGGAGAAGCCAGGACCGCGAGCCGCCTAGCCCTCAGCGCCGCAGCCGCTCCACGTAATTCTGGCAGAACTTCTTGAGCGCCATGGTGCGCGGTCCGCTGCCGTAGGGTTCGCGGCCGGGCCGCGAGACGGTGAACTCGAAGCGGACGTGGGGAATGCTGTAAAGATCGGTGAACACGTCGAGGACTTCGGCGACCTCGATCGTATCGTCCGCAAGCTCGCGCCGAAAGCTCGCCCCTGCCTTGATGAACTCCAAGAGGTTCCCGCGTCTGAAGAAGACGCTGCTGAGCCGTTGCGCCCGCTCGCCCATCGCCCGCCTCACCCGCACCCGAACACCCTTCTCAGCGGGGTGTCCTTGCCTTCGCTATTTTTATTATGTAATTTTTCAAACCACAAGCGCAAATCACAGAATTGGAACAAGTTTCACGCGCTCGCAACTAATATTTCGCCGCGGTGTTTTGGCGTACTCGCGATTCGAGTATTTTGCAATTTAGTATCTCCCTTTCGGGCGATCGGCCGCAGCCTGGCTCCTGAGCAGCGCCTTGACGGCCGCTGCTGCGGCCACCTTCCCCTCGCCGGTGTAGGCCTCGTGGTTGGCTTCGATCTCGCTCTGGCGGTAACTGTAGTTGACCATCATGCCGTACGCCTGAGCCAGGCCCTTTTCCGAGCGGTCGGCGAGCCAATCGATCTGCTCGATGCGCGCGCCGTTCGAGAGGTGGAAGTGAGCGACGGGGTCGCGGGCGCGGCCGCTCTCACGTCGCTCCTCGGCCAAGTAGCGTGCCGCGAGCCGGGTAAGGGGTCCCCGCAACGCCTTGGCCAAAGGGGGGGTCTCGTACCAGCCGGGAAGCGAGAGAAGGGTAGCGAAAGTGCCGGCATCGCCGGCCCCCGACGGAAACGCCGCGAGCGCCTTGCGCTCGGCTGGCAGGAAAAGCGTCGCCTCCGCCGTCTTGAGTTGTTCCTCGAGCCAAGGCCGGAAGCCCGGCATCGGCGAGAGGGTGGCAAAGTCCTTGAGATTGTGGAACTCGGCGGCCAGCTCATCGACCACCCGCTTGATCAGGAAGCCGCCGAAGCTGATGCCCACGAGCCCCCGCTGCGCATTCGAAATGGAATAAAAGATCGCCGTATCCGCCGTTTGCGGGTTCTGCACGGGGGCCGCAGGATCGAGAAGGCGCTGGATGTTTTCGGCCAGGCCGTGGTGGAGCGCCACCTCGACGAAGATGAGCGGCTCGTCGGGCATGCGGGGATGGAAGTAGGCAAAGCACCGGCGGTCCGAATCCAGGCGGTCCTTGAGGTCGCTCCACCCCTCGATCTCATGCACGGCCTCATAGGCCATGAGCTTCTCGAGGAGCGCAGCCGGCGAGTCCCAGCCGATGCGGCGAAGCTCGAGAAAACCGATGTCAAACCAGGCCGCCAGGAGAGCCTTGAGATCGGCCTCGAGCGCCTCCAGCGCGGGGTCGCCATCGGTGGAACGGAGAAGCTGAACCCGCAGCTCAACGAGGAATTTAACGCCGTCAGGCAATTCATTAAATTGCCTTAATAATCTTATACGAGGGGCGTCCAGCGCAGTGCGCAGGGCGCGCTCTGCCTTGCGGCGGGCCGCCGTGACCCCGCCGCCTTGAGGCAAGGCCCTCACGGCGCGGTCGACCGCGGCGTGGTCTATGTCGAAATCTTTGGCCAGAATGGCGAGGAAGCGCCGGCGTCCTTCGGAATTGAGGGCGAGATAGCTCCTGCCGAGCGCTGCTGCGCGCGCGCGCGCCGACACCTCGCCCCCGCGACCCTCGAGGCAGACGCGCATCTGCTCTCTGAGCAGTACGGCATCCTCCTCCGGCAGCGAGGGGTCGGGCGCTCCCGACCACGCGCCCGACATCGCCTGGGCGATATCGCTCCACGCGTGACGCAGGTTGCGCAGCGTGCGATCGACGAGACCGATTTTCTCGGCCGCTTTCATGGCTTCTGCAACAGCGCTCCGGGCCCGCTCCCTGCCAAAGCGGCGGCGCAAGCCTTCAAGCGCCGCAGCAGGCTTGGCAGCGCCTCGGAAAGATCCTCGGCGATGAGGCCGGGACCTATCGCCGTGCCGGCCTCGCCGTGAAGCCAGGCGGCCGCGGCTGCGGCCTCGAAGGGGGGCATACCCTGTGCCAAGAGGCCGAGGACGAGACCGGCAAGCACGTCTCCGGTACCGGCCGTGCCCAATTCGGGCGGCGCATTTTCGCAAATCGCAGCACGGCCGTCCGAGCTTGCAATGACCGTATCGCCGCCCTTGAGAAGCACCACCGCACCGCTCTCGCTGGCAGCCCGCCGGGCCCGGGTCAGCTTGTCGCCGGGCGCGGCAAAGACGCGCGCAAATTCGCCCTCGTGGGGGGTCATGATGCAGGGGCCCTTGATCGCAGACAACAAGGAGCTTGGCTCTCCGGCAAAGCAGCTCAGGGCATCGGCATCGAGCACGCACGGCCGGCCCGTCGACAGCGCCGCCAGCACGCGCGCGCGCGTTTCCGGCGTCGCTTCGTTACCGGGGCCGAGAAGATAGACGGTCTTGCGCCGAGTCTCGAGCACGCGCTTGAAGGAGGCGATGTCCTCGAAAGGCTCGGTCAAGAGGCCGGCCATGGCCGTTTGATAAATCGGCTCGGCGCCAGGCGGACTGGTCACCGTAACGAGGCCGGCACCCGCGCGCAGCGCAGCGCGCGCCGCGAGCTTGCCCGCCCCCGTCATGCGCCCGCCGCCCACCACGAGGGCGTGACCACGCCGGTATTTGTGGTCTTGTAGCGTCGGCCAAGGATAATGCTGCAGCCAAAGCGCCGGGTCGTTGACGAAGGTGCGGGGGTTGATGGCAGCGAGAACGGTTGCCGGAATGCCGATGTCGGCGACGAGCGTCTCGCCGCAGAGGAGCCGGCCCGGCAGGAGCAGCTGGCCCGGCTTCATGCGGAAGAAGGTGACCGTCACGACCGCCCGCGCTGCTGCACCCAGGACCTCGCCGGTATCGCCGTGGAGTCCGCTCGGGACATCCACCGCGACGACGGGAATGCCGCGCGGCTCAATGGCCTCGACCACCGCCCGGGCGGCGCCCTCGAGCGGACGCGCGAGGCCGGCGCCGAAGAGCGCATCGACCACGACCGCAACGTCCGCGAGCCCCTCCGGGCCGAGCGGCTCGATGGCATCGCCCCAGCGGCCGGCATTGAGGGCGGCATCGCCCTTGAGCTGCGCCTTGTCGCCGAGCAGCGCCAGGCGCACCGGCCAACCGGCCTCGCGCAAACAGCGCGCCGCCACGAAGCCATCGCCGCCATTGTTACCCGGCCCGCAAAGGACGAGCACAGCCCCCCGCGGCATTCGCGCCCGCACCGCGTCGGCCACTGCGCGCCCGGCCGCCTCCATGAGCCGTTCGCCGGCAATGCCCTGAGCGAGGGCCGCCTGATCGGCGCGCGCCATCTCGGCAACCGTCAGCAGTGCCCTCGCGTCGCGTTGCTTCACGTGCATGGCCGAACGGTCCTCGGCATCGTCATGCCAGCCACAAAAGACCATCTGATGTTATCGTGTCGAGGCTCGGAGGCCAATTATTGCGCCGAGATCGTTGCGCGGGGCATTGCCAGCGGGCTAGCAGAGCCCTTATCATGGCCCAATGCCGCAAGCGCCGATGCCACAAGCGAGTCCACAATGAGAAAGTTCGGAGACAACGGCATGGGATGGCTGCCGCGGGCCGGAAGCGCGGCTTTGCTGCTGCTGGCCGCCGCTTGCGGGTCCGCCTATCAGCAAAGCCCGCCACTCGCGGGCGGGGGCGGCGCGATCGTCGCCGCGGCGGGGGCGCAGACCGACCTCGTGGCGCTGCTCAATGCCCCGGCACGGGGGACCGAAAAGTTCGGCTATCTCAATCAACAGGTTAGCCCGACCTCGTACAAGACGCTCTTCCTCGCTAAATACAAGCCGACGTACGCCATAACCCAAAAGCAACGGAATTTCGAGGCCGAGGCCTATCTGACCTTCGCCGGCGACATGGCGATCCTGCAGGCGGCGAAAATAGCGCTCGACAACGGCTATGCGGGCTTCACCATCGCGGGTCGTGACAATTTCCTTCGTGTCGTGGTGCAAAACGATCCGTACAGCGATCCGGCGTACCACAAATGCGAAGAGACCTGCCAATCGCTCAATTGCGGCTGCGTTCCCACCTATCATGACTATGCCACGCTCGGTACGCCCGCGGGTCTCGGCACTTACGGGCACTATGATCTGCTCGATGCGCGCGTCCTGCTCAGCTACGACCTCCAGAAGGACGTGGCAGCCGGCGGCTACGACGCCAAGGAGGCGATCGCCAAGCTGCACGAGAAATACGGGTCCCTAGCCCCGGAAAGCCAGGAGCCGCCGGCAACGGCACCTGCGGCGCCTGCGGATCAACAGGCCCCCGCGGCAACTCCGGGAAACGAGCAGAAGCCGCCGCCGCCGCCGGACATCCCGCCGCAAAACCCGGCGAAGACGGAATGACGTCCCGCGCCGGCTCCCGCCTTGCTAGGAGGCAGGCGACAGCGGGGAAAAGCGGCATGACTTACG
Organism: Alphaproteobacteria bacterium; assembly: GCA_035625535.1. Classification (GTDB taxonomy): domain Bacteria; phylum Pseudomonadota; class Alphaproteobacteria; order JACZXZ01; family JACZXZ01; genus DASPPM01. The sequence continues at coordinate 9,810 of DASPPM010000429.1, read as the reverse complement.
AGGAACGCACCTACACGCTTAAGCCGGGATCGCTCGGCTCTTACTTCAAGACCTATGAAGCCGAGGGGTTGGCGGTGCAGAAAGCCATTCTCGGCAACCTCGCGGGCTCTTTCCAGACCGATTTCGGCACGCTCAATCAAGTGGCCCATATCTGGGCCTGCGAATCGCTCGACGAGCCTGCGCGGCGGCGCGCCAAGCTGTGGCAGCATCCGACCTGGCTCAGCTATATCCCGAAGGTCTTGCCGCTCGTCGAGAAGATGGAGAACCACCTCCTGATACCGGCCTCCTTCTCGCCGCTCAAATGACGCAAAGGGTCGGCACCGCCGTTGCCTTGCCGAAGACGAGCGGCGCCTTCGCCCCTCGCCCCTCATTCGCGCGGTGGCTGCGCCGAGCGCTCATCTCGCTCGCCCCTTTTCTCATGCCGCTCGACCTCCACGCGGCGGACATCTCGGTCGCACGCGGAGCGGCCGTCGTTATCGATGCGAGCCATCTTGAGATTGGGGGCCGGCGCTTCAAGCTCTACGGCATCGACGCCCCCGATATCGACGAGATCTGCAACGACGCGCAAGGCAAGGAGTATCCATGCGGCGTCGACGCGCGGCAGGCCCTCGCCGACCTCGTCAAAGGGGGCAGCGTGAGCTGCCTGCCGCGCGGACCGAACGAGAATGACGAGACGCTCGGCGTCTGCTCGATCGGTTCCAGCGACTTGGCCCAGGCGATGATCGACGCGGGCTGGGCGATCGCGGACCGCACCCGCACGCTCTATTACGAGAAGGCCGAGGAAGAGGCGCGCGTTAAGAAGCAGGGGCTGTGGCAGGGGCAGTTCGTTCCCCCGGGCGACTGGCGCGTCGGTGAGCGCGTGCCGCAGAGCCACACCGGCAACAAGGAGAACAGCCCGCAGAAGCTGTTCTGAGCCGCTGACCTCGGCGCGCCCGATAGACGCTTGAGTGGCGCGGGCGCCCGCGTAAACCTGCCCGCTTGGCGTCAGCCCCGCCCGATGAACGGCATCTTGGTCGCCATCACGGTGAGGAATTGCACGTTGGCATCGAGTGGCAGGTTCGCCATGTAGACGACGGCGCTCGCGACATGCTTGGGGTCCATTCGCGGCTCGACCGCGATCGTGCCGTTCGCCTGCGCCACCCCGTCCTTCATCCGCTCCGTCATCTCGGTCGCCGCGTTGCCGATGTCGATCTGGCCGCAAGCGATGTCGTATTTCCGGCCGTCGAGCGAGGTCGACTTGGTAAGGCCGGTGATGGCGTGCTTGGTGGAGGTGTAAGGTGCCGAGTTGGGCCGCGGCGCGTGCGCCGAAATGGAGCCGTTATTGATGATGCGACCGCCGCGCGGCGTTTGGCTCTTCATGATCTTGATCGCTTCCTGCGTGCAGAGGAAGCTGCCGGTCAGGTTGATGTCGACGACCGTCTTCCATTGCTCGAAGGTGAGGTCCTCGAGCGGCACGGCCGGTGCTCCGGTGCCCGCATTGTTGAAGAGGAGGTCGAGCCGGCCGAAGGCTGCCTTCGTGCTGGCGAAAAGCGCCTTCACGGCAGCGGGGTCCCTCACGTCGGTCGGCACCACGAGCGTGCGGCGGCCGGAGCTTTTGCCTTGGCTGGCGGTGGCCTCCAAGGCGTCCTTGCGACGGCCGGCGAGCACCACATCGTAGCCCTCGGCGAGAAGCGCGAGCGAGACGCTCCTGCCGACGCCGCTGCCGGCACCGGTGACGACGGCGACTTTGTCCGACGAGCCCATATCCTTCATCTCCTCCCGTTGCGAGCGTCCCCGCGGCGGATTTTCGATCTATCGAGGGGCTCCGCTCTCGGCGCGGTGCCGCCGTCGCCTCTACTTGGGCAACTCGACGACCACGCTCGGCATACGCTGATTGAGCCGCTTGAGCACCTCCTGCGTGATGTCGGGAAAGCTCGTGTTCCCGATCACCGCAAAGCGGCGGATCGTCATGGCGAAGTTGCGCTCCTTGCTGATCTCGTCCACGATCTGCGCCATCGCGTTTTCGACCTTCACCCCCGCGTTACGGAACGCGCCTTCCAATTTGCCTTCGCGCTGCTGCACGTCGCGCTGGAACTCCGCCGATTTTTGTCTGATCTCCTGCAGGCGCTTCTGGTACTCATCGGCCGCGAGTGTCGCGCGTTGCTGACTGAGGGTCTGCTCGAGCTTCGTCAGGTTCTCCTGCTCGGCCGCGAGTGCGCGCTCATCATTGGCGCGCAATTTCTCCATTTGCGTCCGAATGCTCTTGCCGACCTCGGAGTTCTGCACCAAGAATTCATGGTCGACGACCGCAATATTCGCTTGCGCCGCGGCCGGCAGGGTCGAGAGGAGCATCACCGACGCGACGGCCGCAGCCAGGAGCGCTGTGATCGTGCGGTTCATCATCTTACCTCGCGTGCTGATCGATTTCCCACAGGCCTACGGTCGAGCATGCCCTCTGCCGCTCACCTACTCGGAGACGGGCCGGCCTCATGCCCGTGCTCTCTGCTTGCGCATAAGAGGCGTCGTAGCCGCGTTCTCGCCGTGCCGTTACGTGACAGCATTGGCTTGATTGGGGCGAGCGACGGGGCTCGAACCCGTGACATCCAGAACCACAATCTGGCGCTCTACCAACTGAGCTACGCCCGCCATCGAAACCCCGGGCAGCCGCGCGGCGCCAAGGTCGCACGTCTCTAATCCTTTGCCCGGCGGCGGTCAAGCGCCCCCGGCACCAACCGAGCTCGTTCAGCCGCGGCGGAAATGGCGTCTCAAGCGCTCGAGCGCTCCCCTCAGCACCTCGTCCTCCTTGCAGAAGGCGAAGCGCGCGAAGTGGCTCGGCCCCGCACCCTCATAGAAGGCGCTCACGGGGATGGCCGTGACCCCCGCCTCCGTCGTGATGTGGCGGCAGAACTCGACATCGTCGCCGTTGAAGCCCAAGGGACGAAAGTCGGCGCTGATGAAGTAGGTGCCGTGACAGGCAGGCACGTCGAAGCCGATCTCCTCGAGCCCCTTGGCGAAGAGGTCGCGCTTCGTCTCGAGCTCCCGGGCGAGCGAGCGGAAATAGGCGTCGTCCTTGCCGAGACCGTAAGCCACGGCGCGCTGCAGATTGGGCGGGGTCGTGAAGGTGATGAACTGGTGCGCCTTCGCGACCGGCTGCAAAAGCTCGGGCGCCGCGGTGACATAGCCGACCTTCCAGCCGGTCAAGGCAAAGGTCTTGCCTGCCGAGCCGATCTTGAGGCAGCGCCGGCGCATGTTGGGAAGCGTCATGAGGGGGACGTGCTTGCGGCCGTCGAACACGAGGTGCTCGTAGACCTCGTCGCACACGGCATAGGCATCGTGGCGCAGCACGAGCTCGGCGATGAAGGCGAGCTCCTCGCGCGTGAAGAGCTTGGCCGCCGGATTCATCGGGGAGTTGAGGAGGATGAGCTTAGTCTTGGCGGAGAACGCGGCGGCGAGCTCGCCCCTCGGCAGCTCCCAGCGCGGCGGGGCGAGCCGCACCAGGCGCGGGACCGCACCTGCCCGGCGCACGATCGGCAGGTAGCTGTCGTAGAGCGGCTCGAGCAGCACCACCTCGTCGCCCGGCTCCAGGAGGCCGAAGAGGCAGCTCGCCAGAACCTCGGTGGCGCCCGAGGCGACCATGACCTCGCGCTCCCAATCGACCTCGAGGCCGTAGAAGCGCTTGGCGTGGGCGGCCACCGCCTGGCGCAGCTCGGGCACGCCGAGCATGGGCGGGTATTGATTGGGTCTGTCCTCGAGGAAGAGGGCCGCCTTGGCGCGCACGTCCGCGGGCCCGTTGCCGTCGGGGAAGCCCTGACCGAGATTGATCGAGCGGTGCTGGATGGCGAGCCGCGACATGACCTCGAATACCGAGGTGCCGGAACTCGAGAGGATGCTGTTGGCTGGCTTCATGGCGGCTCGGTGGTCGAAAGCGCGGCGATTTAGCACGAAAGCCGCGCCGGGCGTAAGACGGCTTCGATAAGCCCCAAGTTGACGAGGGCGCCACGCGGGCGTAAGAAGTCCGCCATCCATTGGGGAGTAGCCGCCCGGGCCGACCCGGGTCGCGCGTCAACATACCTGGCGCTTTTCGTTCGCGATAAGGGCCATGGCGCGCGAGGCTTTCGAGCATGGCGAGACCAGCGGTTTGATCCTTCCGCCAGCCGGGCCGGAAGGCTCAGCCGTTGTTTTCTCCCGCTCGGCCAGGGTCCCTTCCGTGGAAGCAGCTCTCGTCTCGATCGTCACCGTCGCCTTGGCCGAGATGGGCGATCGCACGCAGCTCCTAACGCTCGTGCTGGCGGCACTTTATCGCCGGCCGTGGGCCATCCTCGCGGGAATTTTCCTTGCGAGCTTGGCAAACCACGCCGGCGCGGCTGCCCTCGGGGCTTGGCTCGGCGCGTCCCTCACGCCTGCCGTCCGCGATGCCGCGGTGGGTGCGGGCCTGTTGGCAATGGTTTCGTGGACGCTTAAGTCGGGCCAGCTCGAAAAGCGCCCCACGGCTGGCCGATGCGGAGCCTTCGTCGCCACCCTCATCGCCTTCTTCATCGCCGAGATCGGCGATAAGACGCAGATCGCGACGATCGCACTCGCCGCCGGCTACGCCAACCTTCCCGCCGTGGTGATCGGGAGCACGAGCGGAATGTTGCTTGCCAATGCGCCCGTGGCCTTCCTCGGCAACGCCTATGCCGGCCGCCTGCCAATGAAAGCGATCCACTACGGAGCCGCCCTCTTGTTCATTGGCCTGGGCATCATCTTCATCATCGAAGCCATCGCACATGCAATGGGAACGTCCTGAGCGAATTCGTCTGTCGCCGCCCAGGCGCGCGTCGCGTTTGCCCGCGCGCGCGCCCTGCGGCATAGTAGCGCCCGCTCGAAAGGAAGGATCGCCCATGCTACAGCCTGCCGCCGGGCTCTCTCGCCTCGGTACCGAGACCGCCTTCGAGGTGCTCGCCCGCGCCAACGCCCTTGCCGCGACCGGCCGCGACATCATCAACCTCGGCATTGGCCAGCCCGACTTCAAAACGCCCGAGCATATCGTGGAGGCGGGCTGCAAGGCGCTGCGCGACGGCCATCACGGCTACACGCCCGCGGCCGGCATCCCCGATCTGCGTGCGGCCGTCTCAGCCGACCTCCATCGCCGGCATGGCGTCGAGGTCGACCCCGGCCGGGTGCTGATCGTGCCGGGCGGCAAGGTCACCATGTTCTTCGCGATTCTCATCTTCGGCGAACCCGGCGCCGAGATCCTTTATCCCAACCCGGGCTTCCCGATCTATGAATCAGTCATCAACTTCACGGGCGCCAAGGCGGTGCCCATTCCCCTTTACGAGGAGAACGGCTTCTCCTTCGACGCGGGCGAGGTGCTCGCACGGATCACGCCCAAGTCGCGCCTCCTCATTCTCAACAGCCCGGCCAATCCCACGGGCGGTGCGGTGCCCAAGGCCGAGCTCGACAAATTGGCTGAGGGCCTGCTTGCTCATCCGCATGTCGCGGTCTTGAGCGACGAGATTTACGGCCAGATGCTCTATGATGGCCGCCAGCACGTCTCGCTGCTGAAATACGAAGCACTCCGCGAGCGCGTCATCCTGCTCGACGGCTGGAGCAAGACCTACGCCATGACGGGCTGGCGCATGGGCTTCGGCGTCTGGCCCACAGCTCTCTTCCCCTATGCCGAACGGCTCGCGGTCAACTGCCACAGCTGCGTCAATGCGGCCGCACAATACGCGGGCCTTGCGGCCCTCACCGGCCCGCAAGAGAGCGTCGGCCGCATGGTCGAGGCCTTCGACGAGCGCCGACGCGTCATCGTGCGCGCGCTCAACCAGCTTCCCGGCTTCCGTTGCGTGGAGCCCGGCGGAGCCTTCTACGCCTTTCCCAACATCACGGGCACCGGGTTCGATGCCCGCAGGCTTGAGCAAAAGCTCCTCGAGGAGGCTGGTGTCGCGATCATTGCCGGCACCAGCTTCGGCCGCTACGGCGAGGGCTATGTTCGCTTCTCATACGCCAATAGCACGGAGAATATCGAGCGCGCGATCCAGCGCATCCGCCTCGCCTTGGCAGACGATTGACCAGTTTCAATGCTCTATTTTTGAGCATTTGCACGAGGTTTGGGCGATAATTCATGCTCGGTCGGCCTCATCGAGGCCACGAAGCTGCGGGAGCGCCTCGCTCCGAGAGAAGGCGACGACTGGCACGCGCCGTGCTAATGAGGGGCGGGCCCACGCGGAGCCGCAGAAACGGCGGTGCTCCTCGCACGAACGCCATCGCGACGGCGCGACCGCGGCAGCCACCGCTACGCGACTTGAAGCCAGACGAGACAGGCTATGAAAAAAATCGAAGCCATCATCAAGCCGTTCAAGCTCGACGAAGTGAAAGAGGCGCTCCACGAGATCGGCCTCCAGGGCCTGACCGTGACGGAAGCGAAGGGCTTCGGCCGACAAAAGGGCCACACCGAGCTCTACCGCGGGGCGGAATACGTCGTCGACTTCCTGCCCAAGGTGAAGATCGAAGTCGTGCTCGAGGATGCGCTCGTCGACCGCGCGATCGAGGCGATCCAGCAGGCGGCGCACACGGGACGCATCGGCGACGGCAAGATCTTCGTGACCACCGTGGAGGAGGCCATTAGAATCCGCACGGGCGAGCGCGGCAAGGACGCCATCTAGACCCTCGCGCGAGCGCTGCCGGGGCGTTGCCGGGAGGGCACAACCACATGGGGGGCGGCTTGCCGAGCCTTGCGCCCCTCAAGCGTTTCCACCCCCGATCATCAAGAAGGGATCAGCAACGATGACGAAGAAGTTCGAGAAGGTCTTCGACTTGATCAAAGAGCACGATGTCAAGTACGTCGACTTCCGTTTTACCGATCCGCGCGGCAAGTGGCAGCACTTGAGCCACCCGGTGAGCAATTTCGACGAGTCGTTCCTCGAGGAGGGCGTCATGTTCGACGGCTCCTCGATCGCCGGCTGGAGGGCCATCAACGAGTCGGACATGACGCTCATGCCCGACCCCGGCTCGGCGACGCTCGACCCCTTCATGGCGCAGCCGACCCTCGTGCTCATCTGCGACGTGGTCGAGCCCACGACCGGCGAGGCCTACGGCCGCGACCCGCGCTCGACCGCCAAGCGCGCCGAGGCCTACCTCAAGGCGACCGGCATCGGCGACACCGCCTATTTCGGCCCCGAGGCGGAGTTCTTCGTGTTCGACGATGTGCGCTTCAAGTCGAGCATGAACGAGCACTTCGTCTATATCGATAGCGAGGAGGGCCCCTACAACTCGGGCCGCCAGTACGAGGAGGGCAACTCGGGCCATCGCCCGCCGGTCAAGGGCGGCTATTTCCCGGTGCCGCCGGTCGACTCGGCGCAGGACATGCGCTCCGAGATGCTCGATGCCATCGCCGCCATGGGCGTCAAGGTGGAGAAGCATCACCACGAGGTGGCGCCGGCCCAGCACGAGCTCGGCATCCTCTTCGGCACGCTCTCCGAGACCGCCGACCACATGCAGATCTATAAGTATTGCGTGCAGATGGTCGCCCATTCCTACGGCAAGACCGCGACCTTCATGCCCAAGCCCGTCTATGGCGACAACGGCTCGGGCATGCATACCCACCAGTCGCTATGGAAGGGCGGCAAGCCGCTCTTCGCGGGCTCGGGCTATGCCGATCTCTCGGAGACGGCGCTCTATTACATCGGCGGCGTCATCAAGCATGCGCGCGCGATCAACGCCTTCACCAACCCGACGACGAACAGCTACAAGCGCCTCATTCCCGGCTTCGAGGCGCCGGTGCTGCTCGCCTATTCGGCGCGCAACCGCTCGGCCGCCTGCCGCATCCCCTTCGTCTCGAGCCCCAAGGGCAAGCGCGTCGAGGTGCGCTTCCCGGACCCGCTCTGCAATCCCTATCTCGGCTTCGCGGCCATGCTGATGGCGGGCATCGACGGCATCCAGAACAAGACCCATCCGGGCGACCCGATCGACAAGAACCTCTACGACCTGCCGCCCGAGGAGCTCAAGTCGGTGCCGACCGTGTGCGGCTCCTTGCGCGAGGCGTTGCAGAACCTCGAGGCCGACCGCGACTTTCTCAAGAAGGGCGACGTGTTCTCCGACGACGCCATCGATTCCTACATGGAGCTGCGCTGGGAGGAGGTCCACCGCTTCGAGCACACCCCCCATCCGGTCGAGTACGAGATGTACTACAGCGCGTGAGCGGCACGCGCACGCCGTCGGGCGCAACCGGCATCCTACAAGCGGGCCGCTCCCCAGCGGGGCGGCCCGCGAGGTTTGCGCGAAATTGGCGTCGGGGACAGCGCGATATGCGACCGGGCTGCCCGACATCGTTCTGCTCATCGTCTTGGCGGGCCTTACGGTCTCGTAGGCGAAGCTGGATCAGCCCCAATGCCGCAGCAAAGAGAGGACGAGCGCCAGCGCCAATAGGACGGCCACACCCTGCCAGAATCGTACGGGCGAACGTTCATAGAGGGTCAGCGGCCGGCGGGCGGCAGCGGGCGCGCGCGCCGGTCCCGCTTCCATTTCCACCGCAAATTCGATCATGTCGCGAAAGCGCTCGGTCGGGTTGGCCGCGACCGCTCGCGCGAGAGTGGCCTCGAGCCATGCGGGCAGATCCGGACGCAAAGCGCAGAACTCCATCGGCCGTTCTCGGCGCGGCAGGCTCGTGGCGTCGAGGTTGCCGTAGGGGAACTCGCCGGTGAAGGCGCGGAACATGGTGATGCCGAGCGCATAGATGTCGGTGGCCTCGTTCCCGGGCTCGCCGGCGAGCATCTCTGGCGCCATGTAAGCGGGGGTGCCGGGAATGCCCTCGGGCAAGAAATCCTCCAACCCGGGCACGCGCACCACCCCGAGATCGATCAGCTTGAGCGATCCGTCGCCCTCGAGGATGACATTGTCCGGCTTGATGTCGCGATGGATGATGCCGGCGCGGTGGAGCGCTGCCGCCGCCCGGGCCAGCTTGACCGCGATATTCCGTCCCTCCTCCAGACCGACCATCGGGCGCCGCGCGAGCCGCGTCTCCAGCAACTCGCCTTGGTAAAGCGGCATGACCGTGTAAAGGCAGGTCTGCCGCCCCGGCGGCAGCTCGATGACATGGCCGAGCCAGGGACTGTTCACGCGCGCGCCCACCCACGCCTCGCGGACGAATGCCGCGCGGTAAGTGGCCACGGCCGCCACCTGGGGCTTGGGGAATTTCAGCGCCACCTCGCCGCCCTCGAGCTCGTCCAACGCACCGAAGAGGCGGCTGTATCGGCCCTCGGACAAAAGCGCCTTGAGCACGAAACCATCGATCGTCTCGCCGACGATCGGCACCGGGATCAGCGGCAGTCGCATGATGGCGCTACCGACATCGGCCGACTGCGCCGTCGGCAGTCCAACCACGTCCAGCACGAGCGCGGTACAGTTGTCGGTGCTGTCGGATTGCAGCGCAGCCGCAACCAATGCGCGGGCGGTATCCGCGGGCGCGGAGCGCTCGCGCAGGATGTCGGCGATGGTCTCGTCACCGAGGAACGCATGCACGCCGTCACTGCAAAGGAGAAAGCGGTCGTGCAGCGCTACCGGCTGGGTGGCGTAGTCCAGACGCACTTCCGCCTCGATGCCGAGCGCGCGGTAGAGAACGGGCGGCCGACCCGGGCCCTCTTCGCGCGCGTGATCGGTGGTCAAGCAGGTCAGGCGATTGCCGCTCAGCCGGTAGGCGCGCGTGTCCCCGACGTGCAACAGGTGCGCGACGCGGCCGCGCAAGACCAGGGCGGTGAAAGTGCAGCCCATCCCCGCGAGCTTGGGGTCGTGTTCGCCTTGGGAATGAATCCAGCCATTGAGCGCGCTCGCGATCTTGGCTGCCGCCCGCCG
>DASPPM010000428.1:0-16859 GCA_035625535.1 Alphaproteobacteria bacterium | reverse complement strand
CCGTCCACCGGCCCCCCCCGCTCCTTGAGCAGACGCCTGGCGCGCGCGAGATCCTCGTCCCGCACCATGAGCCGGCGTTGGATGGCTCCGATGCTCCCCTCGAGAATGCTGGTATGGCCGTCGAGGATCACGGCCTCGATGCGCTCATCCGCCAGGAGCGCCGTCGCGAACGACAGCAGCACCGGGCCGTTGGTCCTGAAGAGCTCCTTCAAGGTGCCCTCCCTCCTCGCTCTCGTGGCGCAGCCCTCAAGTGCCGGTGCGACACGCAACTTGACCCGCGCCGTGCGGGGTCTATGCTCCCTGCCAAGTCCAACCGCGTCAAGCAGGACGAGAGGGGAACGTGGCTGTCGTCGTCAATCTCGAAGAAGGCCGCGAAAAGTCGCCGGATGCGGCCTTGGCGCGCCTGCAGGCGCTCGTCGCCGAGGATTTGCGCCAGGTCAACGACGTGATCGTGCAACGCATGGCGAGCGAGGTCGTCCTCATTCCCCAGCTCGCCGGACATATCGTGGCCGCGGGGGGCAAGCGGCTGCGTCCGCTGCTCACGCTCGCCTCGGCCAAGCTCTGCGGCTATGAGGGCAGGCGCCACGTGCGGCTCGCGGCCTGTGTCGAGTTCATCCACACGGCAACGCTCCTCCATGACGACGTGGTGGACGAAAGCGACCGGCGCCGCGGCCTCGCCACCGCGAACGCCGTATGGGGCAACAAGGCGAGCGTGCTGGTGGGTGATTTTCTCTTCAGCCGCGCCTTCCAGCTCATGGTCGAGGACGGCTCGCTCGAGGTATTGCGCATCCTCTCCAATGCCTCCGCCGTGATCGCGGAGGGCGAGGTGCATCAGCTGGTCACCGCCAACGACACGGCGACGAGCGAGACGGCCTATCTCGAGGTGATCCGCGCCAAGACCGCGACGCTCTTCGCCGCCGCCTGCGAGATCGGCGCCGTGGTCGCCGAGCGGCCGCGGGTCGAGGCCGAGGCGCTCGACGGCTACGGCCTCAACCTCGGCATCGCCTTCCAGCTCGTCGACGACGTGCTCGACTACTCCGCTCGCCTCGAGAAGCTCGGCAAGAATGTCGGCGACGACTTCCGCGACGGCAAGATCACGCTTCCGATCGTCCTTGCCTTCCGCCGCGGCAACGAAAGCGAGCGCGCGTTCTGGCGCCGCACGCTCGAGGAGCTCGATCAGAAGGAAGGCGACCTCGAGCACGCGATCCGGCTCATGGAGAAGCACGGCTCGCTGCGCGATACGGTTTCGCGCGCGCGCCACTACGGCTCGATCGCGCGCGACGCGCTCGGCATCTTCCCCGATTCGGCGGAAAAGCGCTCGCTCATCGAGCTCATCGACTTCTGCATCCAGCGCGCCCATTGACGGGCCGGCTAGAAGCACGAGATGAGGTTGCGCAAGGTCGTGCAGTGCAGGCGCTGCCCATCGGGGAATGCATAGAACATGGTGTTGCCGGAGCCGACCGGGCCCGAGCTCGGCACCGTCTCCATGCCCGGCACGACGGTGCTCACGCTGCGGCCCTCCTTGAGCGCCTGCATTTCAGCGAGATACTGACGGCAGGCGCGGTACGCATCCGTGCCGGTCTGGTAACCGTTCACGCGGCAACGCTGATGCTCGGCCGTGCAATCGCCGAGGTCGCGCCGTGCCGCCTCGGCGAAAATGGCCCGGTCGGGCGCCACCGCCATGGCGCGGCAGATCTCGGCGTCGGTCCAACGCGTGAGGTCGTCGGGCAGCACGCCCGAATATTGGCCCGCCCCCGCGAAGCCGCCGCTCGCGAGCAGCAAGCCGCAAAGAATGGTGCCGACCACGCGCATCGGACTCCTTCCGCCCGAGAGCGAGCTCAGCTGTGCGCCCTCCCTTGCAGGATAGCAGAGAATCCGTTCGGCATAAGGATGCGAAGAACGGCGACGCGCGCGTGGCCGTTCGGACGGGCCGGAGGAGTATATAGGCCCCGGCTCCCCGCCTTGAGCGCCGCACTCTCGCACCCCACATAGCGGAGCGGGAGCCACACGGGCAAGGAGGCTTGATCATCGCCGCCGACGCGACAAGCGAACCGGAAGGTCCGACTTATCCCATGGCAGTCTCATCGCCGCTCGAGCTTAGCGCGCAAGCCCGCACGGACGCCGCGCGCGCGCGTAAGGCGCGAGCCCTGAATTTCTCGGCGTGGCAGGAGACGCGCCTGGCGATGGAGCGCTCGGGCCTCCGCATGAGCCCGCGCGGCCCCAGACCGCGTTGGAAGTCGTTGCTCTTTCATTGGGCGACGCAGGCTTTTGGCGTGTGCGTGAGGTGGCTCGGCCTGCAAGCTCGCGGCGTCTCGAACGCGCGTGCGATCGGCCTCTCGACCGTCGAGCTCGCTTGGCCGAACCTTCCTCCGGCCTTTTCGGGCTACCGCATCCTCCAGCTCAGCGACACGCACTTCGAGGCGCTGCCGGCGCTCGCTCTGGATGCCCGGCGCCTTCTGGATGGCCTCGAGGTCGATCTCATCGTGCTCACGGGAGACTTTCGCACGCTCACCCACGGGCCCTTCGAGCGGGACGTCGAGCCCCTCGGCCCCCTCCTCGCAGCGGTGAAATCGCGCGACGGCGTCCTCGCCGTGCTCGGCAACCACGACCCGGCCTCGATCGTCGCAGCGCTCGAGGCGCTGAACATCACCGTGCTGGCCAACGACTCGATCACGCTCGAGCGGGGCCGCGAGCGCATCGTCGTGACGGGGCTCGACGACGTGCATCACTTCTATACTGAAAGCGCGCGCCAAGCGCTCATCCGGGGCACCGGCGAGTTCAAGATCGCACTCGTGCATTCCCCCGAGGTCGCGGACTTCGCCGCGGAGGCGGGCTACGCCCTCTACCTCTCCGGTCATACGCACGGGGGCCAGGTGTGTCTCCCCGGTGGACATCCCATCATCACTCACTTGACGCGACATAGATTCGCCGCCGCGGGCCTGTGGCAATTCGGCCAAATGACCGGCTATACCTCGCGCGGGCTCGGCGTCAGCCTTCCCCCGGTGCGCTTCAACTGCCGCGGCGAGGCGGCCTTGATCACGCTGCGGCGGCAATCCGGCGGCGAGACCCCGTCGGGGGCGTAAGGGGGTGAGATCGCGCCATTGATTTAGCGCAATGCCGGCCCCCCGGGCCGCCCCTTACTCTTGAGGCTCTCGGGCAGCTCGACAAGGGTTGGACGGGCCGATGCAGCACCTTCTCATCGTATCTCACCCCCAGCGCCGGAGCTTCACCCAGAGCGTGGCGCAAACCTACCGCGGCGCCCTCGAAGCGCTCGGCCACGAGACCGTGGTCCGCGACCTATACCGGCTGGGCTTCGATCCCGTGCTCGGCGAAGGCGAGCTGCCAGGCGCCAAGAAGCCGGTCCTGCCGGCGGCCGTGCGGCGCGAGCAGCGCCATCTCGCCGCCGCCGGCGCCTTGGCACTCTTCTTTCCCCTCTGGTGGGCGTTCATGCCCGCGATGACGAAGGGCTATATCGACCGGGTTCTCTCTCTGGGATTCGCCTACGGTTTCGATGGCGACGACCTGATCCCGCTCCTTACGGGAAAGAAGGCGCTCGTCTTCACGAGCTCCGCCGCGGACATGGCCTATCTGCGGCGGAGCAAGCAATGGCAGGCCATGCGCGTCCTCGAGAGGGACCACATCCTGGCGCTTTGCGGGATCGAGCTGCTCGAGCATGTCCATTTCCCGTCGATCACGCCCGACCTCTCCAGGCGCTCCGTCGACAGGCACCTGGAGCGCGTCAGGCGCGCCGTAGAGGACCACTGGGGCACGGCACCTGCGCCGCGGGGATGACACGCGATGGCCGACACGATCGAGAGCGCAGCAGAAGTCCTTACGCGCTTGCCCATCATCAGGAAGCCCCGCTCGGGCCTTGCTGTCGCACCGAATATGCCGGACTACGAGGCGGCGCGGCGCGCCTTCAGTTGGGAAGCCGCGCGCCGCGAGCTCGACGGGCTCCCCGGCGGACGCGGCTTGAACATCGCCCATGAGGCGGTCGATCGTCATCTCCATGCCGGGCTCGGCTCGAAGATCGCCATGCGCTGGCTTGGCAAGGAGGGCAGTCGGCGCGCATTGACCTACCGGGAGCTTGCCGAGGCGAGCAATCGCTTCGCCAATCTCTTGGCCCGGCTTGGCGTCGGCAAGGGCGAGCGCGTTTTCGCCCTCCTCGGCCGCGTGCCGGAGCTCTATGTGGCGGCCCTCGGCAGCTTCAAGGCGGGGTGCGTATTCTGCCCGCTCTTCTCCGCCTTCGGCCCCGAGCCCGTACGCGCCCGCCTCGAGATCGGCGATGCTCGCGTCCTGGTTACGAATGCGGCACTCTATCAGCGCAAGGTGGCCGCGGCGCGCCTCGCGCTGCCCGGGCTCCGCCACGTGCTCCTCGTCCCGGAGACCGGGGTGCAAGAGACACGCCAAGCAATGCCGGCCGGAGCCATCGATCTGGCGGAGGCCCTCGCCGACTCTTCAGGCGCGTTCGCCATTCCACCGACCGAGCCTGAAGACCCGGCGCTTCTTCACTTCACCAGCGGCACCACGGGCCGCCCGAAGGGTGCGCTCCACGTCCATGCCGCGGTCGTCGCCCATCACATCACCGGCAGACTCGCGCTCGATCTCCACGCGGAGGACATCTTCTGGTGCACCGCCGATCCCGGCTGGGTGACGGGCACCTCCTATGGGCTCATCGCCCCCCTCACGAACGGCGTCACCATGGTCGTCGATGAAGGCGACTTCGATGCCGAGCGCTGGTACCGCGTCCTTGCCGAGGAGCGCGTCAGCGTCTGGTACACGGCACCCACGGCGGTGCGCATGATGATTCGCGCGGGCGACGAGATGGCGCGGCGCTACGACCTTAAGCCGCTTCGCTTCATGGCGAGCGTCGGCGAGCCGCTCAACCCCGAGGCGGTCGAATGGGGAAGGACCGCCCTGGGCCGTCCCTTCCACGACAACTGGTGGCAGACCGAGACGGGCGGCATCATGATCGCCAACTTCCTCGCCATGGATATCAAGCCGGGCTCGATGGGCCGTGCGCTGCCGGGGATCGAGGCGGCGATCGTGCGCCGCGCTCCGGGCGGTGCCATCCAGGTGATCGACGCGCCGGACGAGCAAGGCGAGCTTGCGCTCAGGCCCGGCTGGCCTTCGATGTTCCGCGCCTACGTCAACGAGGCCGAGCGCTATGCCAAATGCTTCAGCGGGGGCTGGTACCTGACCGGCGACCTCGCCAGGCGCGATGCCGACGGCTACTACTGGTTTGTCGGCCGCGCCGACGACGTGATCAAGACCTCGGGCCACCTCATCGGGCCGTTCGAGGTGGAGAGCGTGCTCATGGAGCACCCGGCCGTGGCCGAGGCCGGCGTCATCGGCAAGCCCGATCCTATGGCCTTCGAGGTGATCAAGGCGTTCGTCACGCTCAAGTCGGGCCATTCGCCGAGCGAGGAGCTCAAGCGCAGCATCCTCGCGCATGCGCGCAAGCGGCTGGGTGCTGCGATTGCCCCCAAGGAGATGGAATTCAAGCCGAATCTGCCCAAGACCCGCTCCGGGAAGATCATGCGGCGTCTGCTTAAGGCCCGCGAGCTGGGCCTGCCCGAGGGCGACATTTCAGCGCTCGAGAGGGACCCATGACCAAGCACGCCGAGAAAACGCATCTCGATCGCGATCATCTTCTCCTCTTGCTGAAGGAGATGCTTCGCATCCGCCGCTTCGAGGAGCGCTGCGTCGAGCTTTACAGCACAGGCAAGATCCGCGGCTTCCTCCACCTCTATATCGGCGAGGAGGCGAACGCCGTCGGGGTCATGCAGGCCCTCACGGCGGACGACGCCGTGGTCACGACCTACCGGGAGCATGGCCATGCGCTGGCGCGCGGCATATCGGCCCGCGCCTTGATGGCGGAGATGTACGGCAAGCGCGAAGGGAGCAGCCGAGGCAGGGGCGGCTCGATGCATGTCTTCGACGCGGCGACGCGCTTTTACGGCGGCAATGCCATCGTCGCGGGCGGCATCCCGTTGGCTGTCGGGCTGGCGCTTGCCGACAAGATGCGCGGCAGGAAGCTGCTCACCGCCTGCTTTCTCGGCGACGGCGCCGCCGCAGAGGGGCTCTTCCACGAATCCCTCAATCTGGCGGCGCTGTGGCAGCTCCCCGTGCTCTTTGTCTGCGAGAACAACCTCTACGCCATGGGCACGGCGATCGCGCGCGCCCATTCCCAGACCGATCTCACGAAATACGCCGAGAGCCATGCGATTGCGGCCGAGGCCGTCGACGGCATGGACGTGGTGGCCGTCGAGGTCGCGGCCCGGCGCGCTGCGGCCTTGGTGCGCGAGACGGGGGCGCCTTACTTCCTCGAGAACCGCACCTACCGCTTCCGCGCCCATTCGATGTACGACCCCGAGCTTTACCGCAGCAAGGCCGAGGTCGAGGAGTGGAAGAAGCGGGACCCGATCCCAGCACTCGAGGCCTGGCTCGCCAGCGCCGGGCTCTTGCATGCCGACGAGCTTGCGCGCATCGAGGCAGCGGTCGCTGCCGAAGTCGACGACGCCGTCGCCTTTTCCGAGGCCGGAGAATGGGAGCCGATCGAGGATCTGGCGAAGGACGTGATGACGCCGCAGCGTACGCTGCGCCGGGAGGAGGCGGCATGAGCACGACGACCTATCGCGAGGCCGTTCGGACGGCGCTCCGGGATGTCCTCGAGCGCGAGCCGCGCGCCTTCCTCATGGGCGAGGACGTGGGCCGCTACGGCGGCTGCTACGCCTGCAGCAAGGGGCTGCTCGATGAATTCGGTCCCGCGCGCGTCCGCGACACGCCGCTTTCCGAGGCCGCCTTCGTCGGCGCCGGCATCGGTGCCGCGCTCGGCGGCATGCTGCCCATCGTCGAGATCATGACGGTTAATTTCAGCCTCTTGGCCCTCGACCAGATCGTCAACAACGCGGCGACGATCCGCCACATGTCCGGCGGACAGTTCAGCATTCCCCTCGTGATCCGCATGGCGACCGGTGCGGGCCGCCAGGTCGCGGCCCAGCACTCCCACAGCCTGGAGGGCTGGTACGCCCACGTGCCCGGCATCCGCGTCGTGGCGCCGGCGACGCTCGCGGACGCGCGCGGCATGCTGTGGACAGCACTCGCGGACCCGGACCCCGTGGTGATCTTCGAGCACGCGATGCTCTACAGTCTCGAAGGCGAGCTCCCGGAGAATGCAGGCGCCGTCGATATCGACCGTGCGGCGGTGCGGCGGCCGGGCCGGGACGTGACCGTGATCGCCTACAGCGCGAGCCTCTATAAGGCGCTCGAGGCGGCAGGCCGGCTCGCCGCGGATGAGATCGAGGCGGAGGTGATCGATCTCAGGAGCCTGAGACCGCTCGACGACGCGACGATCATGGCCTCGGTGCGCAAGACCCGCCGCGCCGTCGTGGTGGACGAGGGCTGGCGCAGCGGCAGCCTCGCCGCCGAGCTGAGCGCGCGCATCATGGAGCAGGCCTTCTACGACCTCGATGCGCCGGTCGGGCGCGTCTGCACCGAGGAGGTGCCGATCCCCTATCCCAAGCATCTCGAGGACGCGGCCCTGCCGCAGCCGGAAAAGATCGTGGCTGCCGTCAAGGCGTTGTTCGGGGCTCATGGCTGAGTTCCGCATGCCTTCCTTGGGCGCCGACATGGAGGCCGGCACGCTCGTCGAATGGCTCAAGAAGCCCGGCGAGCGCGTGGCGCGAGGCGACATCATCGCCGTGGTCGAGACCCAGAAGGGCGCCATCGAGATCGAAGTCTTCGAGCCCGGCACGATCGAGACCTTTCTCGCCGAGCCCGGCCAGAAGCTGGCCGTGGGCACGGTGATGGCGTTCATCCGCGGCGAGGGCGAGCGCGCGGCGGCACCCGTGGTCGCTCCCATCCTTCCCGCGCCCGCGCCCGGCTCATCCGGCGCGCCCGCGCGGGCGAAGCCAGCCCCCATCGTCCAACCCGTGCCCGCGGCCGGAGCCGTTCGCGCCTCTCCGGCGGCGCGCAGGCGCGCCACGGAGCTCGGCATCGACTTGGCGAAGCTGAGCGGCAGCGGCCCCGCTGGTGCGATAACGCTCGCCGACGTGGAGGCGAGCGCCAAAGCGGGGCGCGCGGGCCCAAGGGAAGCCATGCGCCAAGTCATCGGGGCTGCGATGGCGCGCTCGAAGCGCGAGATCCCGCATTATTATCTCGGCGATACGATCGATCTGGAGCCGGCACTCGAGTGGCTCGAGGCGGAGAACCTCAAGCGATCGGTGCCCGAGCGCATGCTCTATAGCGTTCTCCTGCTCAAGGCGGTGGCGCTTGCGCTCAACGGCTATCCCGAATTCAACGGCTTCTGGATCGACGACGGATTCCGGCCGAGCGCGCGCGTGCACCTCGGCGTTGCCGTCTCCTTGCGCCAGGGCGGCCTCATCGCGCCTGCGATCCATGACGCCGACCGCCTCGCCTTGCCGGAGCTGATGGCTTCGCTCAGGGACCTCGTTCGCCGCGCGCGCAGCGGGGGCTTGCGCAGCTCCGAGCTGTCGGACCCGACGATCACGGTCACGAGCCTCGGCGAGCAAGGCACGGAAAGCCTTTTCCCCGTGATCTATCCGCCGCAGGTCGCTATCGTCGGCTTCGGCACGGTTGCCGCGCGGCCGTGGGTCGTGGCGGGCGCCGTGGTGGCGCGCCGTCTCGTCTCGTCCTCGCTTGCGGCGGATCACCGCGTCAGCGACGGACATCGCGGCGCGCGCTTTCTCTCGGCCGTCGGACGGTTGCTGCAGGAGCCCCAGACGCTATGACCGACGAGGAGCTGAGAAAACTGGTGCTGAGCGCGCTCGCGAGCGTCGTGCCCGAGCTCGAGGAGGCGACGCTCGTTGCGGACAAGAGCTTCCGCGACCAGCTCGACATCGATTCGGTGGACTTCCTCAATTACGTCATCGCCCTTCACGAGGCCCTCAAGATCGACATTCCCGAGGCCGACGACCCGCAGCTCTCGACCCTCAATGGTGCCGTCGCCTATCTCGGGCGCAGACTTAAGCAGCAGGCACCGACGCCTTGAGGGCGGCAGCCACCCTCCGCCGGGGCCGCATCGGGCCGTTCAGCAGCCGCCAAGCGGCGGAATTACAGGCATAAAGCATTGTTCCCAAATGTGGAACGTGCTATATAAAGGCCATGCAGATCATCGCGCTCCGTACTCTCAAGCGGTTCTGGGCGGATGACCCCCAGGCCGAGACGCCCTTGAGAGCATGGTATGCGGCGGTCAAGGCGGCAGAGTGGACGAAACCGGCGGATGTGAAGGCCCAATTCGGTGCTACGGTCGACTTCATCGCGGACAACCGGCTCATCTTCGACATCGCCGGGAACAAATACCGGCTCGTCGTCCATGTCGCCTACAGATTCCGGCGCGTGCTGGTCAAGTTCGTCGGCCGCCACGACGCCTATGACGCGATAGACCCGGAGACAGTCGATGTTGACTGAAATTCGCCCCTTGAAGTCCGAGGTCGACTACGACGCCGCCCTCAAGGAGATCGAGCGCTATTTCGAGCGCGAGCCGGAACCTGGTACGCCGGAGGGAGACCGCTTCGATCTCTTGGCGCTCGTGATCGAGGACTACGAGCGCAAGCGTTGGCCGATCGATCCGCCCGACCCGGTCGAAGCCATCAAGTACAGCATGGAGCTCACCGGCCGCGAGCAGGCCGATTTCGCGAGGCTGATCGGCTCGCGCTCGCGCGCTTCCGAGATCCTCAACCGGAAACGCCACCTCACCATCGAGGCGATCTGGAAGCTCAGTCGCGAATGGGGCATTCCGGCCGAGAGCCTGATCAAGCCCTATCAGGTTTCGGCGGGGGACGCTAAAGCGAAGATACGGGGCGTGCGACCGCGCGCTCAGAAGATTGCAGTGCGTCCGCTTCGCGTAAGCTCAAGCGCAAAGGCCCGTCGATCGCGTCGATCCCGGCGCAAACGAGCTGCCAGCACGAAGGCGCGCGCGTGATGATGCTGCGACGCATGCCCCTTACGGCTCGCAACTGGGTTTCCCGACCGGTTGCAGGTGAAGTGGAGAGCCGCTCCCCCGTGATTACGCAACGCCCGCCGGCAAGTCACGCATTTCGACTACGTTAAACGTCGGAACCGCCCGATGGATGCCCTTGAGCACGAGTTCGCCGACCGGCTCCGTGCCCCCTAGCGACTCGATCGCGGTATGCACCTTGCCGTCCACGAGGATTTGGCCGCTGCGCGCCTCGCCGCACAGTCGGGCAGCGACGTTCACGACCGTGCCAATCGCTGCATATTCGAACCGCTCCTCGAATCCGATGCGGCCAAGCGTGGCATAGCCCTGCGCGATCCCGACACCGAATCCAAGCTCATGACCGCGCTTGCGCCATTTCGCGGAAAGCTCGGCAATCCTGGCCCGCATTTCCACCGCCATCCGCACTGCACGCAGCGACGGATCAGGACAGGGAAGCGGATCGTTGAACAACACCATCACACCGTCCCCGGCGAAGTGCTCAACGGTGCCTTCGAATTTATGAATCTGCGCACCAAGCGCGGCGTGATATTCCTGCAGGACCGCCATCACCTCCTCAGGTTCGGCCGTCTCTGCAAAAGCGGTGAACCCGCGCAGATCGCAAAACACCACGGTGATATCGCGCCGGTGGCTCTCGAGCAGCCGCTCATTCCCCTTCGCCATAACGATCTCGACGATCTGCGGCGAGAGAAACCGCTTCAAGCGCCCCACGCGCTCGATCTCGGCCAACTGCTCGGCCACACGTTGCTCGAGAGTATGGTTCCACGTGGCGAGATCGGCGGCCTGGGCACGTACCTGGTCGAGCAGATGCTTCCTTTCCAGGCTCGCGCCGACGCGTGCGCGCAACAGCGTCGGATTAAACGGCTTTGAGAGATAATCCTCGGCACCAAGCTCGATGCAGCGGATGACGCTTTCGACCTCGTCGACCGCCGAAATCATGATGACCGGGATGTGCCGCAGTTGCTGATCGGCCTTCAAGTGCTCGAGCACCTCGTACCCGTTCATGTCGGGCATCATGATATCGAGCAGAACGAGGTCGAAGGGCTTTCCCTGCAAGAGTCCCAATGCTTCACGCCCATTGGCTGCGGTCGTCAGATTCGTATACCCCTCGCGGCTTAGGCGCCGCGTCAGCGTGTAACGATTGTCCTCGTTGTCATCGACGACGAGCAGCGCGGCCTCCGCAGGATTCACGACGTCCTACCTTCTGCCGCAAGCGCCTGAATCTTGCCGAGCAACCGCTTGAGCTCCACCGGCTTGGTATCGAAGTCATTGCAGCCGGCCGCTAGCGCCTTCTCCCGATCGCCTGTCATCGCATGTGCCGTCAGCGCGATGACCGGGATGTGCCGTGTCTCCGGCGCGGCTTTGATCCGGCGCGTCGCTTCCCAGCCGTCAAGCACGGGCAGGCTCATGTCCATCAAAATCATGTCGGGCTGTTCGGTCGCCGCCATTTTGACACCCTGCGCGCCATCGGTAGCGACGAGAACCGTGAAGCCCGCCCGCGTCAGCCGTTTCTTCAGCACGTAGACGTTGTCGTCATTATCCTCGACGTAGAGAATTTTCATTCAGGCCTCCGCAGTCGCTCCGCTGCGCCGCCCCTCGATGCATTTGGCCAGTTCGCCGCGCAATTCGTCCAGCATTGCATCACGATCGGTCTTTTGGATGATGCGCTCCACGCCGCCGTTGAGGCGGATGCGGTCGGCTTCTGTGAGGTCTCGCCCGGTGACCACGACAACGGGGATGTCTCGCCAATCGGCACGGCGCCGCAGCTCGTCGAGGAACTCGAAGCCGTCCATCTCCGGCATCATCAGGTCCAGAATGATCGCGTCCGGGCGCGCCGCAGCAAGGCAGTGCAACGCGAGTCGGCCGTTCTCGGCCTCGGTCACCTTCCACCCGCTCGGCTCGAGTGCGAGCCTCATCCCGCGGCGTACCGTGTCATCGTCGTCGACCACAAGCACGTGTCCGCCGGCCGACCCACAGATGTTTCGCAAAACTTCGGTCAACTTCTTGCGGTCTATCGGCTTGACCAAATACTCGGAAGCACCGAGCGAAAAGCCGCGGTTCTTTTCATCCACGATGGTCAACAGGATCACCGGGATGTCCTGCAGCTCGGGATCGCCCTTGATTGCGGCAAGCACGGTCCAGCCGTCGATCCCCGGCATCATTACGTCGAGCGTTATCGCAGCGGGGTGAAGTTCGCGTGCCAAGCGGAGGCCTTCTTGGCCGCCGTCCGCGCTTGCCACGGAGAATCCGGCGCGTTCCAGATAGCGCCCGACCACTTCGCGGACCGTAACATCGTCGTCAACGACGAGGATGAGCGGGGCTGCACCCTTGTCGGCGGCCGACGGCGTTCGCATAGCGGCGGCCGGCTGAGCCACGACCTCCTCTGCAGTCACCGGCAGACGGATGGTGAAGGTCGAGCCGCGGCTCGGCTCGCTTTTGACGGTGATGTCGCCACCCATCATCTGGCAGAAACGGCGGCTGATGGCGAGCCCGAGACCGGTGCCGCCGTATTTGCGCGTCGTGGAGGCATCGGCCTGTGAAAATTCCTGGAACAGCTTTCCAATCTGCTCGGATGTCATGCCGATGCCTGTGTCCGATACGGAAATTGTGATCCACTCGCGACCTTCCTCCTGCCTGCGATCGGCCGCTATCGTAACTGTACCGCGCTCGGTGAATTTATTGGCATTGCTCGCAAGATTCAACAGGGCCTGGCGCAGCCGCATCTGATCGGCATGAATAGTTCCGACCTGTGGATCGCATTCCACGACGACGCGGTTGGCGCTCTTCGCGGCAAGCGTCTGGAAGGTTGCGGCGACCTCATCTATCAACGGGGCCACTGCAAAGGTTTCGGGCGATAATTCCATCCGTCCGGCTTCGATCTTCGACAAATCGAGGATGTCGTTAATCAGGACGAGCAGATGGCGGGCGGCCTTTTGAACGCGGTCGAGAGGCTCGACCTCGTCGTCACGCTTAAAATCGCGGGCGTCCTCCTGCAGCATCTCTGTGACGCCGATGATCGCGTTCAGCGGTGTGCGCAACTCGTGCGACATGTTGGCGAGGAAGCTCGATTTAGTGCGGCTGGCTTCCTGTGCGGCATCGCGGGCCTCCTGCAGCTCCTGGACCAATTGCGCAAGCTCGGCTTCGCGTTGCTTCAATTCGGTGATGTCCGCATAGGTCGCAACGACGCCGCCTTCCGCGGTCCTTCGTTCGCTGACCCGAATCCACCGGCCGTCGCTGCGGTGTTGGATATGCGAACTGCTGAGGGCTTTATGCTTGGCGAGCCTTTCCGCTACCCAAGCTTCGCCGCTCCCATCTACATCATCGATCAATCCGCGTTCGGTCACGGTACGGATGATCGTCTCGAAAGGAGTGCCCGGCTCCATAACGTCGATGTGAGTAGGAAAAAAAGTCTTGTATCGGCTGTTGCACATGATGAGCTTGTCGTCCGCATCGTACAGCGAGAATCCCTCGGAGATCGTCTCAATGGCGTCAGTGAGTCGTGCTCGAGCTTCACGAATTTCCCTCAGGTTCCTCGCCTCGACCTCCCGGTTTTCAATCTCCATTGCACGCATTTCAATGGTGTTCTTACGAAACACATTGATGGCTTCGACCATTTGCCCGATCTCATCGCAGCGGCCTCGGTAACCGATCTCCACGTCGGTATCGCCCGACGAGAGTTGCCGCATGAGGTTCGTGACGGACCTAATCGGCCTCACGATCGATCTCGAAAGCAAGACAGAAGCGACAATGCCGAGCAGCAGACCTATAACGGCTCCAATGGCCAAAATGACCTTCTTCTGTTCGGCGTCCGTGTAAAGCTTGGTAGAAATCGCGTTTGTTCTCGCCGCGACCGAGTCGGCCATTACCTGAAAATCGGTTGCCACGGCCGTGAACTTGTCGTCGGTTTGACCAAGCATCATGGTCCCCATTGCGGGGTCAGTGCTGCCGACCTCGATCGTATCGCGTGCCTGACTGTCGTACTTTTTCCACTTCGAAATGAGATCTTTCAAATCCATTTTTTCCGCGGAGGACAAATCCGCCCGCTCCGCTAGAATTTCGAGGTCACTGTTGATTCCGTGCAGATCTTGATCAATTTCGGTGCTGAGCGCTTTCAGCACTTTGTCGGCGACCCCGTTGCTTGCCCAAGACACGTACCGAAATATCTTCATATGTATTCCAACGATGGCGTTGCTGGCTGAGGCGAATGCCTGCTGTTTCGGCAAGATTGTGGATGAGAGGGTATGAAGGCCGTCTTCCGACCTATCCAATGTGACGTACGCGACGGCGCCGAGGGATATCAGGCAAACCAGCAGCACCGCTGACGCGGCGAATGCTTTTGTTTGAATAGATAAATTTTCAAAAAACGCGAAAATTCGCCGGACGTGGGATGCTTCCATTGAAGTAGCTATTTTCCGCGGCCCAACACCGATCTGAAATCTCAGTTATTGTTTATAGACCCCAACACCCACGAAGTAGTCTCCCATTTTCTCGACGTAGCTCGACTTGTCTTCGATCTTATTTGTAATCGGATTGGGCCATTTGTAATCAACCCAGCCGCTCCCGTGATCTTTCGCCATATCGCGCAGCTCTCGGATCAGGTACTTGCCGTCTTGATCTTTGAGATCGATCAAGTTTTTGCCGATTAACGCGGGTCGCGCGCCGTGCGCGACGCAGACCCCGTTCATGTCGTAGATGAAGGGGTACAAGTCGCGATCATGAAATTCTTTGGTCGACTTGTCCGACACGGCCTTGAAAGTGGCCTCGGGACCATCGGTTTTGAATTTCTCCTGAACACGCTTGACCATCGCGACCGCTTCTTCCTTCGTTCCGAATTCAGCAGCAATCGCGGGCGCAAGCATCGTGAGCGCGGCTAAAGAGAGAGCGACAAGATATCGAATCATCGCGGATCCTCCGCATATTCGTGAGTTCGAAACGGCATTCCCCCGATGATCGTCAAATTACACCTTTTCCGCCAAACCAGCAAGGCGCAGCCCGTCGGCGGCGTCCTCGGGCGCCGACGGAGTGAAGAACGCCTCGCACCCCGGCGGCAGCCGTTTCTTCATCATCGCGACGCACCGCTCCTGGAGTTCGCACTCGCACAACATCCCCGGACCCTTCACGTCGATGACCGCGGCGCGCAGTCGAACGACGAGCCGAAGGATGCCGGCGAACAGTTGTCGCGGCACCGCGACCTCGGCCATTTGGAACGTAACCGAGCGGCCATGGCGTGCCGCACTCGCGCCGATCTTGGTGAGCGTCTTCGCGCAAGCTGGTGAACGACCAGCCCGCGATCCGATGACCTCAGATCGTTGCGTCGCCAGTGAATTCTCCGGGGAAAGACCGCGAGCGCACGTTAGCGCCGAAAGCGAGCTCTCTTGGCCCCGCTTCGCGCTGGCGATATATAGCTTAGCCGGCGGACGAGCCCATACGCTGCTCGGCAATCTTTTGCGGTCAAGGGGACAAAGTCGCGCCGCTGGTCGGGGAGAGAGGATTCGAACCTCCGGCCCCCACGTCCCGAACGTGGTGCTCTACCAGGCTGAGCTACTCCCCGGCGCGAGGCGCGGTTATAGCTGTCGCCGGCTCGCTTGGCAACCGCCGCGCACGGCCGCACCCTTCGCCCTCAGCAAGGCCCGGCGCGCGCCGGCCTCAGTTGAGCGGCTCGAGCAAGAGGTTCGCATTCCCGCTGCCCGAGGACTGGCCGTAGGGCCCGAACTGCCGGCCCTTGTAGCGCCGGCGCTCGTCGAGGCAGCCGAGCATGGTCGCGATGTTGCGCCCGCCCATCTCGCCGACCACGGCAGTTGTGTATTCGGGAAACCAGGCCTTGGCCTCGCGGATGTTGCCCTCGCTCAGCATGGCGATGAACTTGCGGTCGAGCGCCTGGCGCTCCTCCGTGGGCCAGAGCTCGGGCCCGCGCACGAGCTTGTGGCTGAAGGCTGAGCTCGCGAGGAAGGCGGCCCTGCGGCCGGTCTTCTCCGCGGCGGTGCGCACGGCGCTCCCGACCGCCATCGCCTCCTTGAGATCGGCCGATACCACGGTGCCGACCAAGACGACCGGCACCTCGCCCGCGGGGTCGAGATGGTGCGCCGGCACCCAGGAGCCGTAGTCCCACTTGAAGTAGTCGCTGTCGTTGCGATGGCAGGGATAGCCGAGCGCCTTGATCTCCTCCACGAGCGCAGTGGCGTATTCGGGATCGCCCTTGTAACGGTAGGGGATGCCCGGGATGAGGTCCGGCGCCTCGTCGGCGACGCAGCGCCCCTCGTGCATCCTCTGGCAGGTCACGTACCAGTTGAAGGTGCAGACCCAGTGCGCCGAGTTGATCACGATCACGTCGGGCTTGGCGCCGCGCAGGGCCTCGCCCATCTCGCGCTGGCCCTCGATCACGCCCTTGACGAAATCGGGCGCCTTGGCCTCGATCCCCATGCGCGGCGTGTGCGGTACCACGCCGGCGCGAATGATCTCTCCCTTCATCGTCTCCCTCCTTCTCGCCCGCCACGTCTCGCGATCGGCACATTTCTACACCGAGACGCCCTCCGTGACGAGCGCGACCTCCGCACGATAAGCGCGAAATGTCGCACGGTGCCGGCTTGCGGGGCCGTGGCCGGATTGCTATCAGGGTCGCCAAAGCGTCCGCTCCAAGACCCAAGAAGAGGCTCCTCATGACAAAAATCAAGGCGGCCATTTTGGCGCTTGCCGCAGCAGGTCTGCTCTCGTCTCTCCTCTGGGCCGGGCCCGCGCAGGCGGCCGGCGATGTCGCCAAGGGCGAGAGCGTCTTCAAGCGTTGCCTCATTTGTCACACGATCAAGGCGGGCGAGCCCAACCGGATCGGCCCCAATCTCCATGGCCTCTTCGAGCGCGACGCGGGCAAGGCGCCCGGCTTCAC
>DASPPM010000427.1:0-9897 GCA_035625535.1 Alphaproteobacteria bacterium | reverse complement strand
CTCGTGATATCGCTGGCATCTACCTCGCCCGTTATGCCCAAGAGAGCGCATGACGCGAGGATCATCGGCGGGACAGCAATGGCGAGCAGATGACCGCCGTCGTTTCGCTCGCCATGCGTACCAAGCCTTCGATCGACTTCTGCGGCTATTGGCGGCGGCCGCGAGCTGGTTTATAATAGCTCCAGCTTGGGGAGGCGCGGCCATGACGACGCTAGAGATGGTGGCCATCGTACGCACCACCGTGGCCGAAAGAGTCATCGCCCAACTATCAGTACCCACCGTCCTCGCCCTCATCCTCTTCGCCATTGCCTCTTTCGTCTGTGGCATCGTGTTCCCGGAGCAGATAGCCGAGAGCGCGCTTCTCTTCTGAAATACTCCATCGCGCCGGCTTCGTCTCTCGCTGCGCCTGCACCGTGGCCCCGTCCCGTCGCCTCAACGTCGGATAAATCGCCCCGAAAATCTTGCGGACGGCCGCTGTGTCGGACGTGCGCTTGCCGCGTGCCACGAGCACCCGCCCGGTGAGGGCATAGAGAGCTCGCTTGTGTTTCACGGGCCGGATATGGCCCTAAGCGCCTCTATTCGCTATGGGATTTTGGGCCGTCTCCGCCATAATACCGCTCACTTCCCGATGCAGAAGTCGCGGAAGATGACGTCGAGCAGGTCCTCGACGTCGACGCGGCCGGTGATGCGGCCGATCTCGCGGAGGGCCAGGCGCAGATCCTCGACCGCCAGCTCCGGCAATGTTGCCGACAAGGAGCGTCGCAGCGCCTCGACGCAACTCTCGAGCGCCTGGCGATGGCGCAGCCGCGTCAGGCTCGGCGCCTCCGCAAGCGCGAGGCGCTCGCGTGCCAGGCGTTCGAGCTCGCGCACGAGCTCGTCCATCCCCTCGCCCGTGAGTGCCGAGATCGGGTGGAGCGGCTGGCCGGAGACTTCGAGCGTCCCCGCGAGCCGCCGCTTGTCGATCTTGTTGAGCACCAGGAGGCTCGTGGGTGCCAAGAGCGGCGCCACGTGCGCCGGAATTTTCGGCCATGAGGTGGCGTCCAAGACGACGATACGCAGGTCGGCGTGCTCGGCCCGCGCCCGCGCCCGCTTGACCCCTTCGAGCTCGATCTCGTCGCCGCTCTCGCGCAGCCCCGCCGTATCCGCGATCACCATCGGATAGCCGGCGAGATCGAGATGCACCTCGATCACGTCGCGCGTGGTGCCGGCGCGCTCCGAGACGATCGCAACGTCGCGCCGCGCAAGCGCGTTCATCAGGCTCGACTTGCCGACATTGGGGGCGCCGAGGATGACGAGGGAAAGCCCGTCCCTCAAGAGCTCGCCGCGCCGATTGTCTCCGAGGTGCCGTGAGATCTCCTTTATGAGCCCCGATATGGCGCTGCTCCGATCGCGCTCGATGCCCTCTTCCGCCGTCTCGTCGGGAAAATCGATGGCCGCCTCGCCGTGCGCTAAAAGGCGCAGGAGCCGCGCGCGCCAGCCGTCGTAAAGCCGGCCGAGCTCGCCGCGAAGCTGACGCAAGGCCTGCCGCCGCTGCGCCTCGGTCTCGGCGTTGACGAGATCGGCCAGGCCCTCGACGGCGGTCAAGTCGAGCTTGCCGTTGCCGAAGGCGCGGCGGGTGAACTCGCCGGGAGCCGCCGGACGCAGGCCCGCGAGCTTGCCGAGCGCCTCGAGCACGCTCGCGACCGTGGCGCGCCCGCCGTGGATTTGGAACTCGGCCATGTCCTCGCCGGTCTCGCTCGCCGGGCCGGGAAACCACAAGACGAGGCCGTCATCAAGCCCCGCCCCGCTCAGCGGATCGGCGATCCGGGCATAAGCCGCGTGACGCGGCTCAGGCAGCGCGCGGCCGCGCCTCAGGCGCACGAGCGCCTCGCCCGCCCCCGGCCCGCTCACCCGGATGACCGCGATCGCCGCCCGGCCGGGTGCTGAGGAGAGGGCAAAGATGGTGTCGCGCGAAGGCGCCATTCACGCCTGCCTGCGCCCGGGCTCGAAGCCGCTCACTTCTCCTTGCCCTTGCGCTCCTCTTTCGCGCTGCGCTCCGCCCCGCCCCCTCCCGCCACCTGGGCCCAGAACATCTTCTGCAGCTGCTCCCACCCTTGCATGCCGCCGGGGAACCACAGCTTCATCAAGGCGTCGGGGTCCATCGAGGCGAGGGCCGCGCGCATGCGCGCCTCCACGTCGGCGAGGAGAGCCGTTTGCAGCGCCTCGAGATCGGGCAGGCCGAGGAAGCTGCGCGCCTCTTGCGGCGTGCAATCGATGTCGATGGTGATCTTCATGACGACCCCCTCACTCTTGCCCTAGCGAACGCGGGTGCGGCGGCCCGCCAAAGCCAAGGCTACGCCGCCCGGCGCTTCGCGGCAAATCGCGCAGCGGCAGTTGCCGAAGGCGGAGCAAGGCCGTATTTCCTTCCCGCCATGAGCGACAACCAACTCGCCCGCGAGACCAGCCCTTATCTCCTCCAGCATCGCGACAATCCGGTCAATTGGCGTGCCTGGGGTAGAGACGCCCTTGCCGAGGCGCAGCGGCTCGACCGTCCGATCCTGCTCTCGATCGGCTATGCCGCCTGCCATTGGTGCCACGTCATGGCGCACGAGAGCTTCGAGGACCCCGCGACGGCCGCGGTGATGAACGAGCTCTTCGTCAACATCAAGGTCGACCGCGAGGAGCGCCCCGACATCGACACCATCTACCAGCACGCGCTCGCGCTGATGAGCGAGCACGGCGGCTGGCCGCTCACCATGTTCTGCACGCCCAAAGGCGAGCCCTTCTGGGGCGGCACCTATTTCCCGCCTGAGCCGAGCTACGGCCGCCCCGGCTTCAAGGACCTGCTGCGGCGCGTGTCCGAGATATACCACCAGGAAAAAGACGCGGTCGTCCACAACGTGGATGCGTTGCGCCAAGGCTTGGCACGCCTGGGCCGCTCGTCGCCCGGCGAGCTCGATGGCGCCGCCGTCCTGGTCCAGGCCGCGAGCGAGCTCGTGCGCCACGTCGACATGGTCGAGGGCGGCATCGGCCCCGCGCCCAAGTTCCCGCAAGCCCCACTCCTCAAGCTCTTCTGGCGCGCCGAGCAGCAGCGCGGCCAAGCGGGCTTCCGCGAGGCCGTGCTCGTGACCCTCACGCGCATGTGCCAAGGCGGCATCTACGACCATCTGGGCGGCGGCTTCGCGCGCTACTCGACCGACGCGCACTGGCTGGTGCCGCATTTCGAGAAGATGCTCTACGACAATGCCCAGCTCGTCGAGCTGCTCACCGCCGCGTGGCTCGCCACCAAGGAGCCGCTCTTCGAAGAGCGCATCCACGAGACGGTCGGCTGGGTCTTGCGCGAGATGGTGGCAGACGGCGGCGGCTTCGCGGCCACGCAAGACGCGGACAGCGAAGGCCATGAGGGCCGCTTCTATGTCTGGTCCTCAGCCGAGATCGACGAGATCCTCGGCGCCGACAGAGAGCTCTTCAAGCGCGTCTACGATGTGAGGCCCGAAGGGAATTGGGAAGGCAGCACCATCCTCAATCGCAGCGCCGGACCTATTCTCCTCGATGCAGCGAGCGAGGAGGTGCTTGCCCGCTCCCGCCGCCTCCTCTTCGCGGCGCGCGAGCGGAGGGTCAAGCCGGGCTGGGACGACAAGGTCCTCGCCGACTGGAACGGGCTCATGATCGCCAGCCTGGCCGAGGCCGCCGCGGTCTTCGCCGAGGCCCCCTGGCTTGCCGCGGCCGAGCGCGCCTTCGCCTTCGTACGCGACGAGATGAGCCGCGACGGCCGCCTCTACCACAGCTTCCGCGCGGGCCAGCTCAAGCATAAGGGCGGTCTCGACGATTACGCCCTCATGATCCGCGCCGCGCTCGCGCTCAACGAGGCAACCGGCGATGCGGCCTATCTCGCCCAAGCGGAGGCCTGGGCAACGACTCTCGAGCGCCATTTCCGGGATAAAGACGAGGGCGGCTATTTCGCCACCGCCGACGACGTCGACGATGTCATCGTGCGCCCCAAGTCGGCCAATGACAACGCGACCCCTGCCGGCAACGGAGTCATCGTCGAGGCTCTCGCCCGCCTCTATTATCTCACGGCGATGCCCGTCTATCGCGAGCGCGCGGAAGCGACCTTGCGCGCCTTTGCGGGCCAGCTCGAGCGCAACGTCTTTCCCATGGCGACGCTCTTGAATGCCGCCGACTTTCTCGCCCATGCCGTGCAAGTGGTGCTCATCGGCAGGTGCCAAGACACCAACCTCGCGGCCTTGCGGCAAGCGGCCTATGGCACCGCACAGCCCAATCGCCTGCTGCAGACCATCGCGCCCGATGAACGCCTCGCAGAAGGCCATCCGGCCCACGGCAAGACCCAGCACGCCGGCCAGGCCACGGCCTATGTCTGCACCGGCATGACCTGCTCCTTGCCCATCACCAGCGCAGAGGCACTTCGCTCGGCGCTCGAACCCTTGCCGCTCGCGCGCCATGCCCAGCCTCTCCCTCGCTAGCCCGCTCGGCTCCCTCACCCTCGTCGAGGAGCAGGGCGCGCTTGTCTCGCTCGCGTTCGGCGGCACTCGCGGGCACGATGCGAGCCCACTCCTCCGCCGGGCCAGGGCGCAGCTTCTCGAGTATTTCGCCGGCCGCCGGCGGGAGTTCGCGCTGCCCTTGGCACCGCACGGCACGCCCTTCCAACAGGCCCTCTGGGATGCCCTTCTCGCCATCCCCTATGGCGAGCTCCGCACCTACGGTGAGCTCGCGGCCGCGCTCGAGAGCGCGCCGCGCGCCATCGGCGGCGCCTGTGGGCGCAATCCCATCCCCATCATCATCCCCTGCCACCGGGTCGTCGCCGCGGGCTCGCTCGGCGGCTATTCCGGCGGCCAGGGCCTCGCCACCAAACGCAAGCTCCTGGCGCTCGAGCGAAGCGACCCTTTCGCTGGATAGCGCGTCCGTTTCACCTCATCCTTCGAGACGGCCGCTTCGCGGCCTCCCCCGGGCACTTCGTCCCGGGGGTGAAACCGCAACTCCAGGTCCCCATCCTGAGGAGCGTCGCGCGTGCGACGCGTCTCGAAGGATGAGGACTCGGGCAACGCGACCCCCCACTTTTCGCCGCGCGGTGATGACAAGGCCCGGCTCCCGCGCTACTCTCGGCTCCCGAGCATTGCCCGCGAAATCCCTAAGAAACGGCTTCAGAGAGGAGAGCGTCATGCCCGACGTAAGAATTTCCGCCACCGACGGCGGTCAGTTTTCCGCCTACCTTGCCAAGCCCGCCTCCGGCAAAGGCCCGGCCATCGTCGTGTGCCAGGAGATTTTCGGCGTCAACAAGGTGATGCGCGACGTGTGCGACCGCCTCGCCCGTGAGGGCGCGTTCGCCATCTGCCCCGACATCTTCTGGCGCCAGTCGCCGGGCATCCAGCTCACCGACCAAAGCGAGGCCGAATGGCAGCGGGCCTTCGAGCTCTACAAGGGCTTCGATGAGAAGAAGGGGGTCGAGGACCTCAAGGCCACCCTTGCGTACGCGCGCAAGATCGCCGGCGCCTCCGGCAAGGCCGGCTCGGTCGGCTTCTGCTTGGGCGGCAAGCTCGCCTATCTCATGGCGACCCGCACCGACGCGGATGCCAATGTCGGCTATTACGGCGTCGGCATCGAGGGGGCCCTCGACGAGGCCAAGAACATCAAGAAGCCGCTCATGCTCCACATCGCGGCCAAGGATTCCTATTGCCCGCCCGAGGCGCAGGCGAAGATCAAAAGCGGGCTCGGTGGCAACGCCAAGGTGACGCTCCACGTATACGAAGGCCAGGAGCATGCCTTCGCCAGGCCGGGCGGCGAGCATTACAACAAGCAAGCGGCCGATCTCGCCAACAGGCGCAGCGCCGAGTTCTTCAAGAAGAACCTCGGCTGAGCGCGCGACGCAAGGAAAGAGGGAAAAGCCATGGTCAAAGCCATATGCATCAGCCAGCCCGGCGGGCCCGAAGTCCTACGCATGAACAATGTGTCGCTGCCCGAGCCCGGCGCCGGCGAGGCCCTCGTCCGCCATCACGCGGTCGGCCTCAACTACGTCGACGTCTATTACCGTATCGGCCTCTACAAGCAGCCGAGCTATCCCTGCGGCATCGGCTTCGAAGCTGCAGGCGTGGTCGAGAAGGTCGGCCCCAAGGTCAAGGAGATCAAGCCGGGCGACCGGGTCGCCTACGGCCAAAGCCCGCTCGGCGCCTACGCCGAGGCGCGCGTCATGCCGGCCGAGCGCCTGGTCAAGTTGCCTAAGGAGATCGACTTCAAGACGGGGGCCGCGATGATGCTGCAGGGCATGACGGTGCAGTACCTCATCCGCCGCACCTATCGCATCAAGAAGGGCGAGACCATCCTGCTCCACGCCGCAGCAGGCGGCGTCGGGCTCATCCTCTGCCAGTGGGCCAGATCGCTCGGCGTCAACGTGATCGGTACGGTCGGCTCGGACGAGAAGGCGAAGCTCGCCAAGGCGCACGGCTGCAAATATCCGATCGTCTATACCCGCGACGATTTCGTGGCGGCGGTGAAGAAGATCACCAAGGGCGCGGGCGTCCCGGTCGTCTATGATTCGATCGGCAAGGATACCTTCGAGCGCTCGCTCAACTGCCTGAGCCCGCGCGGCCTGATGGTCACCTTCGGCAACGCCTCGGGCCCGGTCCCGCCCTTCGAGCTCAGCACGCTCGCCGCCAAGGGCTCGCTCTACATCACGCGCCCGACGCTCGGCACCTACGTGGCCAAGCACGCGGACCTGCTCGCGACCGCGCGCGATCTCTTCAGCGTGGTGCGCTCAGGCAAGGTCAAAATCCGCGTCAATCAGACCTACCCTCTGGCGGACGCGGCCCAGGCGCACCGCGATCTTGAGGCGCGCAAGACCACCGGCTCGACGGTGCTGATTCCGTAACGTCGCTCGTCAGCTGGATTGCTTCGCCTCCTGCCTTCGCCGAAGCGAAGCCGCTTCAGCTTCGCGCAGGCAGGTCCGCTCGCAATGACGCCGGGTGTGGCCGGCTGGAATCGCCTTACTGATTCATCGAGGCGAAGAATTCGGCGTTCGACTTGGTGTGGCGCAGCTTGTCGAGGAGGAACTCCATCGCGTCGTTCATGCCCATGGGCATGAGGATGCGGCGCAGCACCCACATCTTCGCCAGCACGTCGCGCTCGACGAGGAGCTCCTCCTTGCGCGTGCCCGAGCGGGTGATGTCGATCGAGGGGAAGACCCGCTTGTCGGAGAGCTTGCGATCGAGAATGATCTCGGAGTTGCCGGTGCCCTTGAACTCCTCGAAGATGACCTCGTCCATGCGCGAGCCGGTATCGATGAGCGCGGTCGCGATGATGGTGAGCGAGCCGCCCTCCTCGATGTTGCGCGCGGCGCCGAAGAAGCGCTTGGGGCGCTGCAGCGCGTTGGCGTCCACGCCGCCCGTGAGCACCTTGCCCGAGGACGGCACCACGGTGTTGTAGGCGCGCGCGAGGCGCGTGATCGAATCCAAGAGGATCACCACGTCGCGTTTGTACTCGACGAGACGTTTCGCCTTCTCGATCACCATCTCCGCCACCTGCACGTGGCGCGCCGCCGGCTCGTCGAAGGTCGAGCTGATCACCTCGCCCTTGACCGAGCGCTGCATGTCCGTCACCTCCTCCGGCCGCTCGTCGATGAGCAGCACGATGAGGTACGCCTCCGGGTGGTTCGCCGCGACCGAGTGGGCGATGTTCTGCAGCATCACCGTCTTGCCGGTGCGCGGCGGCGACACGATGAGGCCGCGCTGGCCCTTGCCGAGCGGGCTGATGAGATCGATGACGCGGGTCGTGTAGTCGCGCCGCGACACATCCCGCGTGTCGCCTTCCCTGGCACTCGCCCCGCGGCGCGGCGGCGGTGCGGCGGCTGCACCCGCCGCGGCCGCCTCGGGCTCGAGCTCGAGCACGAAGCGCTCGTCCGGATAAAGCGGGGTCAGGTTGTCGAAGTTGATGCGGTGGCGGACCTTCTCGGGGTCCTCGAAATTGATCTCGTTGACCTTGAGGAGGGCGAAATAGCGCTCGCCGTCCTTGGGCGCCCTGATCTGCCCCTGGACCGTGTCGCCGGTGCGCAAGCCGAACCGGCGCACCTGGCTCGGCGAGACGTAGATGTCGTCCGGGCCCGGCAGATAATTCGCCTCGGGCGAGCGCAGGAAGCCGAAGCCGTCCTGGAGGACCTCGAGCACGCCGTCGCCGAAGATGGCGATGTCGCGCTCGGCGAGCACCTTGAGGATCGCGAACATGAGCTCCTGCTTGCGCAGGTTGCTCGCGTTCTCGACCTGCAGCTCCTCGGCATAGGTCAAGAGATCGGCCGGGGTCTTGGACTTAAGCTCTTGGAGATTCATGCACGCCTACTTCGCGTCAAAGCGGGAAAAAGGGGGGGCGCTCAAGCGCCTTGCGTCAGGCCAGATGAACGGAGCAAGGGCCGCCGAGGCGGCGGAGCCAACAAGGGCGGACTCTTGGAGGAACGCAGGCCTGAGTCGCTGAAGGAAATCTACCTGATAGATTGCTCAAACGCGCCCTGTCGTCAAGAAAAATACGGTGCCAAGCCGAAAAAGCCAGTGCTGACTTGCGGATAGCTCAAGCGCGGCCCGCGCGCGCCGCGCCTCAGCGCTCAAAACGGCTTCACGATCACCATGATCACGATCGCGATCATGGCCAGCGTCGGCACCTCGTTCATCACGCGATAGAAGCGCTGCGGCCGCTCGTTGCGCCCGGCCGCGAAGTCCTTGCGCCAGAGCCCCATGGCATGGTGCGCGGCCGTGAGCACGAGGATCCCCGCGAGCTTCACGTAGACCCAGCCTTGCGACCAGTCCACCAGACCCGGCGTGGCGGCCAGGAGCCCGCCGAAGACGTAAGCAGCGATCATGGCCGGGTTCATGATCTGGCGCAGAAGCCGCCGCTCCATGAGCTGGAAGCGCCGGTCTCCCTCGCTGCCCGGCTGCGTTTCGCAGTGATAGACGAAGAGGCGCGGCAGGTACAGGAGCCCCGCCATCCACGCAATCGCGGCGATGACATGGAGCGCCTTCACCCAGAGATAAAACGGTACCATCCAGCTCACGGCTGCGGCCCGCCCGCTGCCATCGGGCATTTGCCCCATGTCGCCGGGCAAAGCCGAGCCCCGCCGTCGGGACAGATGCCGCCGCCGCTCTTGAGCGCCTGGCGCACGAGGGCCGCCAGGCCCCCGATGAAGTGCGGCGAAATCGACACCGTCGGCACGCGCACATAGCCGGGCACGCCCAGCCGCCGCGCCAGTCCCTCATACTCGATATCGAGCTCCACGAGCGTCTCCGAATGCTCCGAGACGAACGCGATCGGCGCCACCACGACACGTACCCTCTCGCGCGCGGCGCGCTCGATCTCCTTCTCGGTCAACGGTCCGATCCACTGGAGCGGTCCCACCCGGCTCTGATAACACACCTGCCAATCGAGGACGCGCCCGCCGAGCGCCTCTATCACGGCGGCACAGGTTTGCTCGACTTGCCATTGATAGGGATCGCCGCCCGCCACGATCGTCTGCGGCAGACCATGCGCCGAGAAGAGAACACGCGGCCGTGCGCGGGTCTTGCCGATCTGCTCTGCCTGCTCCAGGCCGGCGCTCACCAGCTCGGCTATGGCCTCAACGAAGCCCGCCTGCCGCGGATAGCAGCACACGAGCGTGGTCGGTATTTGTAGCTTGACGCGCGCTGCCGCCCGGCGCCAAGCCGTCCAGGAGGACGCCGTCGTGGTCGTCGAGAACTGCGGATAAAGCGGCAGCAGCACGACGCGCTCGGCATCCCACGATTTGACGGCCGCCGCAGCCTCGTCGGAATAGGGCGCCCAATAGCGCATCGCGATGAAGGCCTTCACCGATCCGAAATCGCCGAGCGCTCCCTCGAGCGCCCGCGCCTGCGCCTCCGTGTTGGGGAGAAGCGGCGAGCCTCCGCCCAT
>DASPPM010000426.1:0-5075 GCA_035625535.1 Alphaproteobacteria bacterium | reverse complement strand
CAAGGCCAAGCTCGAAGCGGGCGAGGACCTCGTCATCCTCGACAGCCGGCCGATGGACGAGTTCGAGGTCATGAGCATCCCGGGCGGCATCGATTGCCCGGGTGCCGAGCTCGTCTACCGCATCCACGAGATCGTCAAGTCACCGAAGACGCTCGTCGTCGTCAACTGCGCCGGGCGCACGCGCAGCATCATCGGCGCGCAGTCGCTCATCAATGCGGGGCTCGAGAACCCCGTCATGGCCCTCAAGAACGGCACGATGGGCTGGCATTTGGCGGGCTTCCCGCTTGCCCGCGGCGAGCATCGCAAAGCACCCAAGCCGGGCCCGGAAGCGCTCGCGAGGGCGCGTGCCGCGGCAGCAGCGGTGGCGGAGCGCTTCGGCGTGCGCGTGATCGGCGCCGCGGAGCTCGAGCGCTTCAAGGCGGAGGCGGAGCGGCGCAGCCTCTATCTCCTCGACGTGCGCGACCCCGAGGCTTACCGCGCCGGCCATCTCCGCGGCTGGCGCTTGGCCCCCGGCGGTCAGCTCGTGCAGTCGAGCGACAGCTACGTGGGCGTGCGCAACGCGCGCATCGTGCTGATGGACGATGACGGCGTGCGCGCGCGCATGACCGCCTCCTGGCTCGTGCAGATGGGTGCGGGCGAGGTCCACGTGCTGGAGGACGGCGCAAGCGCGGGCGAGCGCGTCGCCGGCGCCGAGGAGGTCGAGGTCCTGGGCTTAGAGGCAAGCGCGTGCGAGACGATGACGCCGGAGGCGCTTGCCCGCGCGCTCGAGCGAGGCGAGGCGACGCTCGTCGATCTCGACACCAGCACCGACTATCGCGAGGCCCATATTCCGCAAGCCTTCTGGGCGGCGCGCTCGCGCCTCTCCACGACGCTGCCGAAGCTGCCGAAGTCGGCAATGCTCGTGCTGACCTCGCCGGACGGCAGGCTCGCGCGGCTCGCGGCGGCGGAGGCGGCAAAGCTTGCAGCAGGACCGGTCAAGGTGTTGGCGGGGGGTACTGCGGCCTGGCGCGCGAGCGGACGTCCGCTCGAGGCGGGCGAGGGGCGTCTCGCGGACACGCCGGACGACGTCTGGACCAAGCCCTATCATCGCGACTTGGGGGTCGAGGAGGCGATGCAGCAGTATCTCGCCTGGGAGGTCAATCTCGTCGCCCAGATCGAGCGCGACGGCGACGCGCCGTTCCTTGCCGCACGGTCGCCGGCCTGACCGCCGACCATGAGCGAGGTCGGAGATCTCCTCCTCGATACGGCGGAACGTCTCTTCGCGGATCATTGCGACCGCGCGACACTCGCGCGCGCGGAAGCGGGCGCCTGGCCCGAGGCGCTCTGGGCGGCGCTCGAGGAGGCCGGCTTCCCCAAGGCGCTTGTTCCCGAAAGCGCGGGCGGCACGGGCGTTGCCGCCGCCGATGCCTTGGGCCTCGTGCGCAGCGCTGCCAAGTTCTCGGCACCGGTCCCCCTTGCCGAGACGATGCTGGCCGCACGCGTGTTGGCGGAAGCGGGGCTCCCGGTCCCGGACGGCCCGCTCGCCTTGGCGCCGGTCAACCGCCGCGAGCGCTTCACGTTGTCAAGACGCGGCGGCGGCTGGCGCCTCTCCGGCAAGGCGAGCCGCGTGCCCTGGGCGCGGCACGCAGCAACCCTCGTCCTTCTCGTCGAGGAGGGTAACCGGCCCATGGCGGTCTCGCTCGGCGCCGGCCGGGCTGAGATCGCGCATGGCGCCAATCTCGCGGGCGAGCCGCGCGACGATGTGGCGCTCGATGCGGAAGTGCGGGCGGATGCGGTGGCGCCGCTCGAGGGCGGCGTCGATCTCGAGCAGCTTTACGCCTTCGGTGCCGCGCTGCGCACGAACCAGATCGCGGGAGCGCTCGCCCGCGCGCTCGAGATCACGGTGCGCTACGCCGGCGAGCGCGTGCAGTTCGGCCGTCCGATCGGCAAGTTCCAGGCGGTGCAGCAGAACCTGGCCGTGCTGGCCGGACAGGCGGCCGCCGCCGCCGCCGCCGCCGACATCGCAGCCGATGCGGTCGGCGCCGGCATGAGCCCGCTTGCGATCGCGAGCGCCAAGGTGCGCGCGGGCGAGGCGGCCGGCCTCGGCGCCGCGATCGCGCATCAGGTCCATGGCGCCATCGGCTTCACGGAGGAATACGCGCTCCAGCTCAGCACGCGGCGGCTGTGGTCGTGGCGCGAGGAGTTCGGCAACGAGGCCGAGTGGGCCGACCTCATCGGCCGGCACGCCGCAGCCCAAGGTGCCGATCGCCTGTGGGCGACGATCACGGGCGTATAGCGGGACCACTCAGTAGCAACCATGCCTCGCCTTAATTGCGCTGACGCCCATCAACCCCTCTCCCGCATGCGGGAGAGGGAGGGACCCATTGCGGAGCAATGGGAGGGTGAGGGACGACACCGAGATCGGGCAATCCCTCACCCTTCCCATCCCTCCGGGACGGGCCCCTTCCCTCTCCCGCAAGCGGGAGAGGGATGCGTTGCAGTACAAATGCGCACGAATGGCCGGCAGCGCTGGCCGGCGGCGTTCCCCCGATGACGGAGCGAGGCCACGACAGCGCGCCTGGGGCGCTCGAGAGCTTCTTCGCGCCCAAGTCGATCGCGGTCGTCGGCGCCTCGCCGGATGCGGACAAGATCCGCGGCGCCTTGCTGCAGGCGCTCTGCAAGGGCGGCTACGGGGGGCGCATCTATCCGGTCAATCCCAGCTACCAGGAGATCGACGGTCTCGCCTGCTTCCCCTCGCTCGCGGCGATCTCGGCGCCGGTCGACGTGGCGCTCATCGCCATTCCGGCGGCCTCGGTACCGGCGGCACTCGAGGAATGCGCGGCCGCGGGCGTGCGCCATGCCGTCATCATCTCCTCGGGCTTCGCCGAGGGCGACGCCGCCGACTCGGCGCTCGAGGAGCGCGTGGCTCAGCTCGCGCGCCGCACGTCCATGCGCATCTGCGGGCCCAACGCCGAAGGCTTCTACAATGACCTGGCACGGCTCACGGCGAGCTTCAGCCCCGCGCTCGAGCCGCGGGCGGTGGAGGAGCCGCTCGTCCAGAATGCGCGCCGCATCGGCGTGGTCGCGCAGAGCGGCGGGGTTGGCTTCTCCTTCTTCAATCGCGGCCGCGCCCTCGGCCTCGCCTTCAGCTCGATCGTCAGCACCGGAAACGAGGCGGACTTGACCGCTTCCGAGTTTTTCGAGCACCTGGCGCGGGATCGCGACACCGCGGTCATCCTCCTCTTCCTCGAGGGCGTGCGCGATCCCGAGCGCTTCATAGCCGCGGCGCGCGAGGCCGCCGAAAGAGGGAAGCCGGTCGTCATGATCAAGATCGGCCGCTCGCGCGCAGGCGCGCGCGCGGCCGCTTCCCATACCGCCAGCATGGCGGGCTGGCAGGCGGCCTACGACGCCGTCGCCCTCTCGACCGGCCTGATCGCGGCCAATGATCCCGACGAGGCGCTGGCGATCGCGGCCGTGCTCGCCACCTGCCCCTTGCCCAAGGGCAACCGCGTCGCGGTGGTCACCGTCTCGGGCGGGGCGGGCGCCTGGATGACGGACGCGCTCGCGGCGCGCGGCCTCGAGCTCCCCGAGCTCAGCCAAGAGACGGAGCGCGCCATCGCCCAATGGATTCCCTCCTACGGCTCGAGCCGGAATCCCGTCGACATCACGGCCCAGGCCGTTCACAGCGGCGGCCTCATGCGCGCGATCGAGCTCTTGCACCGCTCGCGCGAGGTCGATGCGATCGTCGTCACCATCTCGCTCGCGAGAGAGAAGCGCATGACGGTCGACACGGACGCGTTGAGACGGGTCGTAGACGCAGAAACCATGCCGGTGCTGTTCTATAGCTACACCCTACCTTCGGCCCTCGCGCGGAAGGCGCTCGCGACGAGCGGTGTGGTCATCCATACCGGCTTGAGC
Source organism: Alphaproteobacteria bacterium (assembly GCA_035625535.1). Classification (GTDB taxonomy): domain Bacteria; phylum Pseudomonadota; class Alphaproteobacteria; order JACZXZ01; family JACZXZ01; genus DASPPM01. The sequence goes on along the minus strand of DASPPM010000426.1, from coordinate 1,178 downwards.
GAGCTTGCGACGGCCTTGAGCGCAGCACTCACGCGTGGCCGCTTCCGCCTGCCCGAAAGCCCAGGAGCCGCGCGCAAGCTGCCGAAGAGCGGCGAGGTTCGCCGCCAGGTAGCCGGCCCCGGCCGAGTATTTTGCGAATACGAGGCCAAACGCGTGCTCGCAGCACTCGGGCTCGCCATCCCGCCCGAGCGGCTGGTCAAGGAGGCGGGCGAGCTCGCGAGCGCCGCGCGTGCGCTCGGCTATCCCTTGGCCCTCAAAGTCCAATCGCCCGATCTTCCCCATAAAAGCGAGGCCGGCGGCGTTCGCCTCGGCCTCGGCAACAGCCGCGGCTTGCGCGCGGCCTATCGCGAGATGATCGCGGCGGCGCGCCGCCATCGCCCCGAGCTCCGCCTCCACGGCGTGCTCGTGCAGAGGATGGCCCCACGGGGCGTGGAGATGATCGTCGGCGCCGTCAGGGACGAGACGTTCGGCCCGGTCGTCATGGCGGGCGCCGGCGGCGTTCTGACCGAGCTCTTCCAGGATGCAAGCTATCGCCTGGCCCCGGTCGACGAGGCCGCGGCACGGGACATGCTGCGCGAGCTCAAGTGCTGGCGCCTCCTCGACGGCTTCCGCGGCGCACCCGCGGCCGACGCCCAAGCGCTTGCCAGGCTCATCGTGCGGATCTCGGAGTTCGCCGCGCAATTTAGCGCTTTCGTACGCGAGATCGACCTCAACCCGGTCATCGTCCATGGGGCGGGCGAGGGCTATAGCATCGTGGACGCCATGATCGTGACGGGGTGAGCGCTGCTCCCTCTCCTCCTTCATGAAGTGGAGTTACGTGTCAAGCCCTCGTTATTCAACGGTCCAATTTTCAGTCACGCCGGTTTGCCGGCGGTATTGTCGGCGGTTGGCGAAAAGCATGCAGGTAGACCCCGAACGTCCCCGCACGAAAGACCGTGACAGGTCGTGAAAACGATTTGAAGGGGCGACGCGCGCGGCGCGCGTCAGATAAGCGCGAGACCGAGTGCGAGCCCGACGAGAGGGCTGAAGCGCGGGTCGGCGAATTCCCGCCCCTTGCTGATAGCGGCGATGCGAATCGGCAGCACGCTCCCTACCAGGTCGGCGAGCGGCAGCCCACCCCGTCTATGAGTACGGCCAATGCCATGCTAGGATCGCCGAGGCAACGACCGACGAGGACG
>DASPPM010000425.1:0-6093 GCA_035625535.1 Alphaproteobacteria bacterium | reverse complement strand
CATGGCGATGCCGTCGGCCGACTGCTCGCGCGTGCCCGTCGAGCGCGTCGCCAGATAGTCGGAATGGCCGGTCGCGAGGATCGTGCTCTTGGCGGCGATGGCGAAAAAGCGGCCGCGGCGGTAATCGAAGACCGTGGCGCCGACCACGCGCTCGCCGTCGGTCACGAGCGAGGTGACCGCGCATTCCTCGTGGACCGGGATGCCGCGGCGCAGGATCTCGCGCCTGCGCTTGTCCATGATGATGGGGCCCGTGGCACCCTGCTTGTGAGCGACGAGCGCCGGCGTGCGGCTCTCGATCGCCTGCAGACGCCCCTCGGCGTCGCGCCGCCAGTAGACCCCCAGCCGCTCGAGATCGGCAAAGAACTCGGCGCGCATGTAGAGTCGCAGGCGTCGGCAATATTCCTGGTCCGTCAGGTAATGGTTGTAGTAGCGCACCATGCGGACCATGAAGCGTTGGAAGTCGCGGGCTTTCTGCTCTGCGCTCGTGTCGTGATCGGTGCTGGTGTCGCGATACGGCACGTGGGCGGCGAAGATGGAGCAGCCGCTCTTGCCGAGCAGCCCCTTCACGACCATGGTCACCTTGGCACCCCGGTCGGCGGCCTTGAGCACGGCATTCGAGCCGGCGGCACCGCCGCCGATCACCAGGACGTCCGTCTCGAGCACGTCGACCATGCCAGCTCTCCCGCGCGCGCTCGCCGCCACTCGTATGGCGAGGGCTCGACGACCGACCTCGACCGGGTCCGTTCGCTTGCGGAACTCGGCGCCGAGCCTTCCCTCGGTCTCTCTAATCTACTGCGTCATCTCCGGTATCCGACAAGCGAGAGTAAATCGACTGGATATTCCATTTTACGGAAATTTCTCTCAATTTGCGGAAGCGATCGTGCCATAGCTGCGGCTCCGCGTCAATGTGGCTTTTGCGCTCTTGCGCCGTGCGCAAGGCGCCGACTTTCTTCTCCGACGTGATCATGGTGATTGACACGCGCCTCATCCTCGCTTTAGAATTTTTCGTAAAACGAAGGAAACTTTCGAAAAATGAGTTTGCTTGGGGAGGGTATGGTCGCGGCCCAGTCGTGCCAGCGTGATGCGTTGTCTAGCTAGGCCACCCGCGCGGAATACTACGCCTCCGCTGGTCGCCTGACTCGGTGCGCGGAGCCGGCCTAGTCTCACGGGCCGGACTTCATCGATCCGAACGGGGAGACTGCCATGATGACGAGACTGAGCACCTGGCTTTCGGCGTCTATCGCCGGCATCACCTTCCTCTTTTGCGCCCCTCTACCCGCCTCGGCGGCGGAGACGGAAGTGGTCATCGGGGCCATCTATCCCCTCTCCGGTCAGGCCGCGCAGGTCGGCGTCGACGCCCGCGTTGCCATGGAGACGGCCGTCGATATCATCAACAACAGCTACGACTTGGACCTGCCGCTCGCGCGCACGGCCGGGCTGCCGAACTTGGGTGGCGCCAAGCTCCGCCTTGTATGGGCCGACCATCAGGCCGATCCTCAGAAGGGCCGCGCCGAGGCCGAGCGCCTGATCACTCAAGAAAAGGTCGCGGCACTCGTGGGCACCTATTACAGCTCGGTCGCCGCGGTCGTCGGCCAGGTCGCCGACCGCTACAACGTGCCCTTCGTTGTCGTCGATTCCTCCTCGCCCAGCCTGACCCGCCAGGGCTTCAAGTGGCTCTTCCGCATCTCCCCGCACGACGAGATGATGTCGACCGCGATGTTCGAGTTCCTCAAGGAGCTCGATGCGGCGAAGCACATCGGCGTCCGCAGCGTGGCGCTGTTCCACGAGGACACGCTGTTCGGCACGGACAGCAGCAATGCCCAGCTCAAGCTCGCGAAGGAGGCCGGCATCAAGGTGGCAGCGGACGTCAAGTACCGCGCCAATAGCCCCTCCCTCACCAGCGAGGTGGAAACGCTCAAGGTCGCGAACGCCGACGTGCTGATGCCGACCTCCTACGTGAACGACGCCATCCTTCTGATCAAGACGATGTCCGAGCTCGGCTATCACCCGCAGGCGATTATCGCCCAGGATGCCGGCTATACCGAACCCTCCTTCCTCTCGGCGGTGGGCGACATGGCGAACGGCATCATCAGCCGCGGCAGCTTCTCGCTCGACCTTGCCGCCAAGCGTCCGGCCGTCAAGATCGTGAACGAGATGTACAAGAAGCGCAGCGGCAAGGACCTGACGGAGAACACGGCGAAGGAGCTGATGGGGCTCCTGGTGCTGGCGGACGCGATCAACCGCGCCGGCAGCACCAACAACGAGGCCATCCGCGCCGCGCTCGAGAAGACCGATCTGCCGGGCGACAAGACCATCTTCCCGTGGCCCGGTGTCAAGTTCGACGCGACCGGACAGAACACGCTCGCCACGCCGATCATGGTGCAGTTCATCGATGGCCAATGGCGCACGATCTGGCCCTTCAGGGTTGCGAGCCACGACGTGATCTGGCCGATGGGCAAGAAATAGCTGCGTCGATGCCCTAAGGCCGCGATCCCGCCGGGGCCGAAGCGCTCGGGGGTCCGAGTGTCAGTCGAGTCCGTAGCCCAGGTTCTCGCCAGCGGATTGTTGATGGGCTTGATCTACGCCCTGATCGCCGCCGGGCTCAGCCTGATCTTCGGCCTGATGGACATCGTCAACTTCGCCCATGGGGAGTTCCTCATGACGGCGATGTATCTGACCTTCGGCCTCCACGTGCTCTTGACCCTCGACCCGTTGGCACTCTTGCCAGTGGTCGCGGCGCTCATGTTCCTCCTCGGGGTCCTCGTCTACCGCACCGCGATTCGGCGCGCCATGCAGGCGAAAACGAGCGTCTGGATGGCGCAGATCTTCGTCACCTTCGGCCTCGCGATCATGATGCGGGGGTTGGCGCAGCTCATCTTCACGCCGGAGTATCGCAGCATCCGCCATCACTGGCTCAGCGAGCGGAGCGTCAATCTTCTCGGCGTCTATCTGTCGCTGCCCCAGCTCGCCGCGGCCGGCGTCTGTCTCCTCGGCTTCCTCGGCCTCTACCTCCTCATTGCGCGGACCGATTTCGGCCGCGCGCTCGAGGCCACCCGCGAGGACAAGGAGGCGGTGGCCCTCGTCGGCATCAACCGCGACCTGATCTTTGCGCTCGGCTGGGGGATCGGCGGGGCCGTGGTCGGCATCGCCGGCGTCATGCTCGCGACTTTCTATTACATCTACCCGGGCGTCGGCGCGAACTTCGCGCTGGTCGCCTTCATCACCGTGGCGCTCGGCGGCTTCGGCAGCCTGGGCGGCGCGCTGCTTGGCGGCGTCATCATCGGCCTGGTCGAGGCAGTCACCGCCATGCTGGTCGAGCCGTCGCTCAAGTCGATCGGCATCTACGCCGTCTACATGCTGGTCGTCCTGCTGCGGCCGCGCGGCCTCTTCGGCTACCTCTAGCGTCGGCCGGGCGATGAGGCTTCAGGGCCTTCCCCTCGGCGCCGCGGTGCTCGCGCTCGTGCTCGCGGCGCCGCTCGGCGTCCGCGATCCCTTCTTCCAGAACATCCTGATCCTGACCGCGCTCTATACCGCGCTGTCGCAGGCCTGGAATCTGCTCGGCGGCTATTGCGGTCAAGTGTCTCTCGGCCAAGCGTTGTTCTTCGGCATCGGGGCCTACACCTCGACCATTCTGTTCACGCGCTATGGTGTCAGCCCGCTCTTAGGCATGATGCTCGGCGGGCTCCTGGCGGCACTTGTGGGCCTCGCGGTCGGCTGGCCCTGCTTCCGGCTGCGCGGCCATTATTTCGTCATCGCGACCATCGTCGTGGCGGAGACCGGCTACCTCTTGTTCCTGAACTGGGACTGGGCCGGGGCCGCGACCGGCATCCTGATCCCGTTCAAAGGGGAGTCGATCGTCGACTTCCAGTTCCAGACCTCCAAGTTGCCCTTCTATTACGGCATCGTGACGATCGCCGCCGTGCTGTGGCTCTTCAGCTACTGGATCGCGCGATCGAAATGGGGATTCTACTGGCGCGCGGTGCGCGGCAATCCGGACGCAGCCGAAAGCCTCGGCGTCCGCATCTTCCGCTACAAGATGGCGGCGGCGGCGGCGAGCGCGTTCTTCACGGGCATCTGCGGGAGCTTTTATGCCCAGTACGTCTCCTACATCGATCCGGACAGCGTGCTCACCTTCAACCAATCGGTGCTCATCAGCCTGCCCAGCGTGCTCGGCGGAATCGGCACGCTGTGGGGGCCGGCGGTCGGCGCGGTCGTCCTGATCCCGATGTCGGAGCTGGTTCGCGCCTACCTCGGCGGCACGGGGCAGGGCACCGATCTCATCATCTATGGCGCGCTCATCATGGCTGTCGCCACGCTCAAGCCCGAGGGATTGTGCGGTTTGATCGCGGATCTGCGCAAGCGCGGCGGGCGCGGCGCCCGCCCGGCTGCGGACGAAGGGGCCTAGTCGCAATGCTGCTCGAGGTCGACGACGTGAGCCGCCACTTCGGCGGCGTGCTCGCCAACCAAAACATCTCGCTCACCGTGGCGGAGGGCGAGATACTCGGTCTGATCGGGCCGAACGGCGCCGGCAAGTCCACGCTCTTCAACATCATCGCCGGCGCCCTCAAGCCAAGCGAGGGGCGCATCCGCTTCCGCGGCGAGGACATCACCGGCCGCGGCCCGAGCGACTGCTGCGAGCGCGGCATCGCCCGGACCTTCCAGGTGGTCAAGAGCTTCGAGGCCATGACGGTGATCGAGAACGTCATGATCGGCGCCTTCTGCCGCACCAACAGCGAGCGTCTCGCCCGCGGCGTTGCGCGCGAGGTGATCGAGTGGACCGGGCTCGACAGTCGGCGCGACGCGCTCGCCGCGGAGCTGACGCCGCCCGAGAAGCGGCGCCTCGAGGTGGCGCGCGCGCTCGCCACCCGGCCGAAGCTGCTGCTGCTCGACGAGGTGCTCGCTGGCCTGACGCCGATCGAGGCGCAGGCCGGCGTGAGGCTGGTGCGGGACATCCATGCCCGCGGCATCGCGGTCCTCATGGTCGAGCACGTCATGGAAGTGCTGATGCCGCTCGTCGACCGCGTGGTCGTGCTCAATCTCGGAAAGCTGCTGGCCGAGGGCCGACCGGCGGACATCGTGCGGAACGAGGAAGTCATCGCCGCCTATCTCGGAGAGAAATTCCGTGCTCGAGCTTGACGGCGTCTCGGCCTCCTACGGCGGCCTGGCGGCGCTCTCTGACGTGTCGCTCAGCGTGGCCGAGCGCGAGGTGGTCGCGATTCTCGGCGCGAACGGCGCGGGCAAGAGCACGCTGCTCAACACGATCGCCGGTCTGCACAGGCCTGATCGCGGCCGCATCCTCTACCAGGGGCGCGAGCTCCAGGCGTTGCCTGCCCACGAGGTCGCCCGCGTCGGCGTGGCGCTCGTGCCGGAAGGCCGCCGGCTGTTCCCGCGGCTCTCCGTGCGTGACAATCTCCGCCTCGGCTCCCTCGTCCATCGCAAGGCGAAGGACCGCGAGCAACCGCTCGAGTTCGTCTTCTCGCTCTTCCCGCTGCTCGCCGAGCGGCTCAGCCAACGGGCCGAGACCCTGAGCGGGGGCGAGCAGCAGATGTTGTCGATCGGTCGCGCGCTGATGCTTCGACCGCGCATTCTGATGCTCGACGAGCCGTCCCAGGGCCTCATGCCGCGGCTGGTCGATGCCATTCTGGAATCCGTCGGGCGAATCCGCGATCACGGCACCGCGGTGCTGATCGTCGAGCAGCGGGTCGCCGAGAGCCTGGCCGCCGCAGACCGCGCCTACGTGCTGCAAAGCGGCCGTGTCGTCCTCGCGGGAACGAGCAAGGAGGTGGCCGACAATCCCGGAGTGCGCGCCGCCTATCTCGGCCTCTGAGCGCCAGGCGCGCCCGCCCTTGCGATCGGTCTCGGGATCGAAGCGGCAGATGCGGACCCGGACCTTGTCCGGCTCAGTAATCCGCTTCGAAGAAAGGCTCGCGACCTTTTTCGGGCGTCAGGTAGGGGACCGCGATCGGCGTCGTGCGCGACCGCCACTCGCCGTTCACGCGGCTCACGATGTTGCGGCATAGCCAGTTCTCGTTGTCGACGTAGGGATAGTCCTCGCGGAAGAACGGCCCACGGCTCTCCTTCCGGTTCAGCGCC
>DASPPM010000424.1:0-5166 GCA_035625535.1 Alphaproteobacteria bacterium | reverse complement strand
GGCCGGCCTCGATGAGCTTCCCGAGGTCGACGCCGGTCGCGACCCCGAGACCGTTCAGCATATAGAGGACGTCCTCGCTCGCCACGTTGCCCGAAGCGCCCTTGGCATAGGGGCAGCCGCCGAGACCCGCGACCGAGCTGTCGATCACCTCGACCCCGCGCTCGAGGCAAGCGAGAATATTGGCGAGCGCCTGGCCGTAGGTGTCATGGAAGTGGACGGCGAGCCTCTCGCGCGGCAGCTGCTCCGCAACCTTGTCGATGAGTGCCTGCGCCTTCCCCGGCGTGCCGACGCCGATGGTGTCGCCCAAGGAGATCTCATAGCAGCCGAGGGCGAGGAGCTTGGCCGAGACCTCGGCGACCGCTTCGGGGGCGATCTCGCCCTCGTAGGGACAGCCGAGCACGCAGGAGACGTAGCCGCGCACGCGCACGCCGTCGCGTTTCGCCGCCTCGGCCACGGGCGCGAAGCGCGCCAGGCTCTCGGCAATCGAGCAATTGATGTTGCGCCCGGAGAAGCTCTCGGAGGCGGCGCCGAAGATGGCAATCTCCTCGACCCCCGCCTTGCGCGCCGCGAGATAGCCGGTCATGTTGGGCACGAGCACGGGGTAGGAGACGCCGGGTCGGTACCTGAGCGCCGCCAAGACCGCGGCCGTATCCGCCATCTGCGGAATCCACTTGGGCGAGACGAAGCTCCCCGCCTCGACGACCGCGAGTCCGGCCTCGGCCAAGCGCTCGATGAGCGCGCACTTGAGCGCGGCCGGCACGATCTTGGCCTCGTTCTGCAGGCCGTCGCGCGGGCCCACCTCGACCATCTTCACGCGTTTCGCCGCCATCATGCGCGTTCCGTTTCGCTCGCTGCCTCGGCAGCCGGCTGAAAGGCGATGAGCTCGACCCCTTCCTCGACCTGATCGCCGGCCTTGAATTTCACCCGCCCGATGCGTCCGTCCGCGGGTGCCGCAATGGTATGCTCCATCTTCATCGCTTCCAAGACGAGAAGCGGCGTGCCGCGCTTGACGTCGCTGCCGTCGGCGACCAGCACCTCGACGATCTTGCCGGGCATGGGTGCGGTCAGGCTGCCGCCCACCGCCTCGAGCCCGGCAAGCGCTGCGAGCGGATCGACGAGCTTGAGCCGGTGGCTCGTGCCGTCCACGAAGAGGTTGAGCTCGCGGCCCATGCGCACCACGCTCGCGCGGCAACGCTCGCCGCCCAAATCCGCGAAAAGCGCCGATTCGCCCTCGAGCTCGCCGCGCACCGCGCACGCGCCGCCCGGCAGGTCCATGACATAGCCCTGGGCGCGGTAATGCACGGTGATCGCGACCCGCCGCTCGCCGTCCTCGAAGCGCAGCACATGATGGTTGTCGTCGTTCATGCGCCAGCCGTCGCTCTTGGCCCAGGGCGAGTGGGGATCGCCCGAGCGCTGCGCCGCCGCTTGCGCCGCGCGCGCGCGCTCGAGAAAGACGGCAAGGGCCGCGAGCGCGAGCACGCGGTCGGAGGCGGGCCTGGCCTCCGGCACGAGGGCCGCGCGATGGCGCGCGATGAAGCCGGTATCGAGCTCGGCCACGGCGAAGGCGGGGTGTGCCGCGAGGGCCGAGAGGAAGGCGATGTTGGTGGCGATCCCCGCCACCTCGCAGGCGCCGAGCGCCGCCGTGAGCCGCCTCAGCGCCCCATCCCGATCGCGGTCCCAGACGATGAGCTTGGCAAGCATAGGATCGTAATGGATGGTCACCTCGTCGCCTTCGGCAACGCCCGCATCGACGCGCACGTGCGGTCCCTCGGCGGGAAAGCGCAAATGCCTGAGCCGGCCGGTCGCAGGCAGGAAGTCGCGCTCCGGATCCTCCGCGTAGAGGCGCGCCTCGAAGGCGTGGCCCGAGATCGCGAGATCGCCTTGGCCGAGCGGCAACGGCTCGCCCGCCGCCACTCTCAGCTGCCACTCGACGAGGTCCTGGCCCGTGATCATCTCGGTCACCGGATGCTCGACCTGCAGGCGCGTATTCATCTCCATGAAGTGGAAGCTGCCCTCCTCATCCACGATGAACTCGACCGTGCCGGCGCCGCGATAGCCGATGGCGGCGGCGGCGGCTACGGCCGCTGCACCCATTTGGGCGCGGCGTTTCTCCGTCATGCCCGGCGCCGGCGCCTCCTCGATCACCTTCTGGTGGCGGCGCTGGATCGAGCAGTCGCGCTCGAAGAGGTGAACGGCATTGCCGTGAGCGTCGGCGAAGAGCTGGACCTCGATATGGCGCGGCCGGGCGAGATACTTCTCAAGCAGCACGCGATCGTCACCGAAGGCCGACGCCGCCTCGCGCTTGGCGGACGCGAGCGCGGAGGCGAGCGCGTCCGCGCGCTCGACCACGCGCATGCCCTTCCCGCCGCCGCCGGCGGAAGCCTTGATCAGCACCGGGTAGCCGATGCGCTCGGCGGCCGCGCGCAAGCGCGCGAGCCCCTGGTCCGCGCCGTGATAGCCGGGGACGACCGGCAGCCCGGCCTTCTCCATGAGCCGCTTCGCCTCGCTTTTCGAGCCCATGGCGCGAATGGCGGAGGCCGGCGGGCCGATGAAGGCGAAGCCCGCCTTCTCGCAGGTTTCGGCGAAGGCGGCATTCTCGGAGAGAAAGCCGTAGCCGGGGTGGATCGCCTCGGCCCCCGTCGCCGCGGCGGCCGCGAGGATCGCCTCGATGTTCAAATAGCTCTCGCGTGCCGGCGCCGGACCGATGAGCCGCGCCGTATCGGCGAGTGCTGTATGACGCGCGTGCCGGTCGGCCTCGGAATAGACGGCGACGGTCTTGATCCCGAGCCGGCGCGCGGTGCGGATGATGCGGCAGGCGATCTCGCCGCGATTGGCGATGAGGATCTTCGTGAACATGGCGTCCGCTGACCGATATCTCTCCCTCTCCTCCTTCAGGAGGAGAGGGTCGGGGTGAGGAGGCGTCGAAGCAAAGCGCCACGCACTGAGGGCATTCGAGCCGTCCTCAACACGCCGTTCGGACTGAGCACTCCTTGTGTGATCCCTTCCGACATCTATCGCCTCAGCGACCTCCTCACCCTACCCTCTCCTCCTGAAGGAGGAGAGGGATTTCTTTGGAAAACGGTCAGCTACATCCGGAACACGCCGAAGCGCGTGCGCTCGACGGGGGCATTCAAGGCGGCGGAGAGGGCGAGCCCGAGGACGCGGCGGGTATCCTTGGGATCGATGACGCCGTCGTCCCACAGCCTGGCACTCGCGTAGTAGGGATGGCCGCCCGCCTCGTACTGCGCGCGGATCGGCGCCTTGAAGGCCTCCTCCTCCTCCTCGGGCCAGCTGCCGCCGCGCGCCTCGATGTTGTCGCGGCGCACGGTCGCGAGCACGCTCGCCGCCTGCTCGCCGCCCATCACCGAGATGCGCGCGTTGGGCCACATCCAGAGGAAGCGCGGGCCATAGGCGCGCCCGCACATGGCGTAGTTGCCGGCGCCGAAGCTGCCGCCGATGATGACGGTGAACTTCGGCACGCGCGCGCAGGCGACCGCGGTCACCATCTTGGCGCCGTCCTTGGCGATCCCGCCCGCCTCGTATTTGCGGCCGACCATGAAGCCCGTGATGTTCTGGAGGAAGAGGAGCGGGACGCCGCGCTGGGCGCAGAGCTCGATGAAATGCGCCGCCTTGAGCGCCGATTCGGAGAAGAGGATGCCGTTGTTCGCGACGATGCCGACGGGATAGCCGCAGATGTGCGCAAAGCCGCAAACGACGGTCGGGCCGTAAAGCTGCTTGAACTCGTCGAGGACGGAGCCGTCCACGAGGCGCGCCACCACCTCGCGCACGTCGTAGGGCTTGCGCACGTCGCTCGGCACCACGCCGTAGAGCTCGTCCGCGTCGTAAAGCGGCTCGGCCGGCTCGCCGAGCGCGAGCTCGATGCGCTTCGTGCGGTTGAGATTGGCCACGATCTGGCGCGCGATCGAGAGCGCATGGAGGTCGTTCTGGGCGTAATGGTCGGCGACACCGGAGGTGCGCGCGTGCACGTCGGCGCCGCCGAGCTCCTCGGCACTCACCACCTCGCCGGTCGCCGCCTTCACGAGCGGCGGGCCACCGAGGAAGATGGTACCCTGGTTGCGCACGATGACACTCTCGTCCGACATCGCCGGCACATAGGCCCCGCCCGCGGTGCAGGAGCCCATGACCACGGCGACCTGCGGGATGCCGGCAGCCGACATGGTGGCCTGGTTGTAGAAGATGCGCCCGAAGTGGTCGCGGTCCGGGAAGACCTCCTCCCAGGTCGGCAGGTTGGCGCCGCCTGAATCGACGAGATAGATGCAGGGGAGATTGTTCTCGCGCGCGATCTCCTGGGCCCGCACGTGCTTCTTGACCGTGAGCGGGAAGTAGGTGCCGCCCTTGACCGTGGCGTCGTTGGCGACGACGACGCACTCGCTGCCGGAGACACGGCCGATGCCGGTGATGATGCCCGCGGCCGGGACCTCGCCGCCGTACATGCCGTAAGCGGCGAGCTGACTCAGCTCGAGGAAGGGCGAGCCCACGTCGAGAAGCGCGCGCACGCGCTCGCGCGGGAGCAGCTTCCCGCGGGCAAGATGCTTCTGCCGCGCCTCCTCGCCCCCGCCTTCCTTGATCGCGGCGACCTTGGCGCGCAAGTCGGCGACCGCGGCGCGCATCGCCTCGGCATTGCGGCGGAACTCCTCCGCCTCTGTGTCGAGCGCTGTCTTCAGCACGGCCATGCGCACCTCATGCCTCTAGTCGCCGGGCAGCAAAGCCCGCCGGGCTCTTATAGCGCAGCACCCCCCGCTTGGCACGCGGGGAGATCGCGAAGCCGCGCCCCGGACCCCCAGGCCGGTTCTGGTTGACGCCGCTTTCCCTTTAATGCAAAGTAACAAAATGTAATACTCTGTAATAGGCCGAACATGCCGCGCACGACCGCCCTTCTATCCGTGTCCCTGCCGCCTGCGATGGCGGAGGAGCTCGACCGCGTCCGCCGAAGCGAGCACCGCACCCGCTCCGAGCTCGTGCGCGAGGCGCTCAGGAAATACATCCGCGAGGCCGATATGGAGCGGGCGCGCGGGCGCGCCGCGGCACTCCCCGAGGACACGCCAAGCGCGGAGGAGACGGCGGCGATCGAGGCGGGGAAGCTCGAGCTGCGCACGGGCATTCACCGGCCTTTCCAGCAGCTGCGCCATGAGCTTCGCGCTTCAC
>DASPPM010000423.1:0-4832 GCA_035625535.1 Alphaproteobacteria bacterium | reverse complement strand
TTCACGATCCCATTGAGCGCCAACCGCGCTTTCAACCATGAGCGGCATGTTATCGAGACGGCTTCAATCATTCAACTGCGCCGCCGGTCCGGCCAGAAGCGACTACAAAGCGCTGATGCCACCTACCGGGTCCGTGGTGCCACGTGCATAACTACTGGATATCGCTTTAGCCTTCATGCTCCAGGCCCGCCCGGGCGCCTACGTGTGGCTCGGCAACGGGCCGCAGGCGGGCGGCTGCGGCCTCCACAACCCGCACTACGATTTCAACGACGCGATCCTGCCGCTCGGTGCGAGCTACTGGGTGCAGCTCGTCGAGACCATGCTGGGAGATGGGGCGGGGAAGCGCACCTGATTCACCGCCCGCGCGTGCGGCCGAGCGCGCGCGGATCGAGGGCCGACTGGAGGCCGTCGCCCAAGAGGTTGAAGGCGATCACGGCGAGGAAGATGAGGGCACCTGGATAAAGCGCCAATGCGGGCGAGGTGGCGAAGAGCTCGAGCCCGCCCGAGAGCATGTTGCCCCAGCTCGCATGCGGCGGCTGGATGCCGAGACCCAGGAAGCTCAAGACGCTCTCGAAGAGGATGATGCCGCCGATCGAGAGCGTGGTCGCCACGATGATGGGCGAGACCGCGTTGGGGAGGATGTGCACCAGCATGATCCTGAGCGCGCCCGCGCCCGCGGCGCGCGCCGCCAGCACGAACTCGCGCTCGCGCACGCTCAAGGTGGTGTTGCGCACGAGCCGCGCCGTGCGCGTCCAGCCGACGAGGGCCACGATCACGATGTTGCGGTAGAGGTTGAGGCTCTCGGCCTCGACGATCCATGCGGGCAGGCCGAGCTTCGCCGGGTCGACGGCGGCGAGCACGATGAGGAGCGGGAGGAGGGGAAGTGCGATGACGCCGTCGGTCAGGCGCATGAGGAAGGCATCGAGGAACCCGCCCCAATAGCCGGCGAGGAGCCCGACCCCTGAGCCGATGACGGCGGATGCGAGGGCCGCCACGAGGCCCACGAGAAGCGAGACGCGCCCACCCCAGAGGAGGCGCAGGAGCTCGTCGCGGCCGAGCTCGTCGGTGCCGAGCGGATGGCTCCAGCTCGGCGCCTCGAGCCGGCTCACGAGATCGACCTCGTCGACCTGATGGCCGAGGAGGGCCGCCACCAGCGGGGCTGCGAGCACAAGTGCCGCGAGCAGGAGGAGGAGCGCGAGGCTCGCGAGCGCTAAGCGGTCGGCACTGAGGCGCCCGGCCATGAGCCGCCAGGGGCCGTGCCGGCGTGCTTGCCCCCCGCCCTCCCCTTTGGCGCTCATGCGAGGCTGATCCTCGGGTCGAGCCAGCCGACCGCGAGATCGGCGGCGAGGTTGGCGGCGAGCGTCATGAAGGTGGCGAAGAGAAGTGCGATCATGGCGAGGTTGAAGTCGTTCCCCATGATCGAGTCGTAGGTGAGCTTGCCCATGCCGGGATAGGCGAACATGGTCTCGGTGATGAGGGCGCCGGAGAAGAGCGCCCCGAAATCGAGCCCGATCACGGTGACCACGGGGATGAGCGCGTTCCTGAGCGCGTGCTTCAAGAGCACGGAGCGCTCGGGCACGCCCTTGGCGCGCGCGGTGCGCACGTAGTCCTGGCTCAGCACCTCGAGCATCTCGGCGCGCAGGTAGCGGGTGAAGCCCGCGACGGAGAGGAGCGTGAGTGCCAGCACCGGGAGCACGAGGTGAAGGGCGCGGTCCGGGAGCGAGCCGTCGCCCACGTTCTCGCTGCCGCTCGGCGGCAGCCAGCCGAGCTGGACCGAGAAGAAGCCGATCAGGAGAAGGGCGAGCCAGAAGGGCGGCACGGAGATGCCGGCGAAGCAGAAAAGATTGACCGCTGCGTCGAGCCGGCCTTGCGGGCGGGTCGCGGCGACGACGCCGATGGGGAAGGCCAGGGCGAGCGAGATAATGAAGCTCAATCCCATAAGCCAGCCGGTATTGGCAAGACGCGGCAACAGCACCTCGAGCACCGGTTTGGCAAAGGCGCGCGAGTAGCCGAGATCGCCGGAAAGTGCCGCCCCGAGCCAGTTGAGATAGCGCTTGTAAAGCGGCAGATCGAGGCCGTAGAGCGCCTTGAGGCGCGCCACGTCCGCGGGCGTCAGCTTGGGGTTGGCGCTCAGCATGAGGTCGATCGGGTCGCCCGGCATGAAGCCGATGAGCGCATAGACCACGACCGACATGACGAGCAGCACGAGGAGCGCCTGGAGGAGCCGGTTCGCGACATAGCGGGTCATGATCGCCGACCAGATCGCTCGATTGCGGAATTCGTCACCCTCGCGAAAGCGGGGGTCCATCTTTGCGGGCTCGCGCCGGACGAACCATGGATTCCCGCTTGCGCGGGAATGACGGTAGTGGGCGGGCAATGCATTGAGAGCAACGCATCCATTTTCAGGGCACCCTCAATCCGGAAAGTGGCAGGCGACCTGCCGCCCGGCCCCTGCCTCGGGCTTGACCTCGAGCGGCGGCTCGAGCTTGGCGCAGAGGGCCTCAGCCTTGGGACAGCGCGGATGGAAGGGGCAGCCGGAAGGGGGCGAGAGCGGGTTGGCGACCTCGCCCTTGGGCGCGGTGCCGGGCTTGCGTTTGCCGCGGCCGAGACGCGGGAGCGCGGCGAGGAGGGCCTGCGTGTAGGGATGGCTCGGCCGGGCGAAGAGCGCCGCGCGCGGGGCGAGCTCGACGAGGCGGCCGAGATACATGACCGCGATGCGGTCGGCGATGCGGTCGACCGCCGCCAGATCGTGGCTGATGAAGAGCATGGCGAGGCCGAGACGCCGGCGCAAATCGCGCAGGAGCTCGAGGATTTGCGCCTGGATCGAGACGTCGAGGGCGGAGAGCGGCTCGTCGGCCACGAGGAGCTTCGGCTCCAGCACGAGGGCGCGCGCGATCGCGATGCGCTGGCGCTGGCCGCCCGAGAACTCATGGGGATAGCGCTCGAGATCGGCGGCCTCCAGCCCGAGGGTCGCGAGGAAAGCCGCCGCGCGTGCACGGCGCTCGGCGGCCTTGCCGATGCCGTGGATGGCGAGGGGCTCGGCCACGATGCTGCCGATCGTGAGGCGCGGGTTGAGCGAGCCGAAGGGATCTTGGAAGACGAGCTGGATCTGGCGCCGGAACGGCTTGAGCGCCCTCTCTGAGAGTCGGGTGAGCTCGGCCCCGCCCAAGCGCACGCTGCCGCCGTCGGGGCGGTAGAGAAGCGCTGCCGTGCGCGCGAGCGTGGTCTTGCCGCAGCCCGATTCGCCGACGAGCGCCAGGGTCTCGCCCGGAAGGATCGCGAAGCTCACCTTGACGAGTGCGGGCAAGCTGCCCCCGCCGCGTGCGGCAAAATGCTTCGAGAGCCCGTCGACGGCGAAGAGGGGCTCCGTCATCGCGCGGCCTTGAAGCAGGCGACGCGGTGCCCGGGGCCCACCTCGGCGAGCGCGGGCTCGGCCGCCCGGCAGGTGGCATCGGCAAGCGGGCAACGGTCGGAGAAGCGGCAGCCGGGCGGGCGGGCGAAGGGCGATGGCATCTGGCCGGGAATGCCCGCAGGCGCGCCGTGCGCGCCGATCCGCGGTACGCTCGCGATGAGCGCCTGGCTGTAGGGATGGAGCGGCTGTTGGAAGAACTCCTCGGCAGGGGCCAACTCGACGAGGCGGCCCGCGTACATGACGCCGACCTCGTCCGCCACCTCCGAGATCACCGCCATGTCGTGGCTGACGAACTGGATGGCCATGCCGAGCTCCGCCTGCGCCTCGAGCATGAGCTCGAGAATCTGCGCCTGGATGGTGACATCGAGTGCGGTGGTCGGCTCGTCGGCGACGAGAAGGGCGGGCTGGCAGGCGAGCGCCATCGCGATCATGGCGCGCTGGCGCATGCCGCCCGAGAGCTGATGCGGGTAGTCGCGGGCGCGCCGCTCGGGGGCGGAGATGCCGACGCGCGCAAGGGCCGCGCGCGCCGCCTCGGAGGCCTCGCCGCGGCCCATGCCGCGATGGAGGCGGAGCGCCTCGGCGATCTGCTCGCCGATGGTGAAGACCGGGTTGAGCGCCGTCATCGGCTCCTGGAAGATCATGGCGACGCGATCGCCGCGGAGTGCGGTGATCTCGCGTTCGTCGAGCGAGGTGAGCTCGACGCCGTCGAGCCGGATGTTGCCGCGGACGATGCGTCCGGGCGGCGGCACGAGACGGAGGAGCGAGAGTGCGAGGACCGACTTGCCCGATCCGCTCTCGCCGACGATGCCGAGCGTGCGGCCGCGCGCGAGCGTATAGGAGACGTCCTCGACCGCCGCGAGCCGCCCCTCGCGCAGCTCGAAGACGACGGCGAGCTCGCGCACCGCCAAGAGCGATGCCTCTCGCTCGTCCACTCGCGCCTCGCTCATGCTTGCACAGCCACCGCGGCTCCTTCGAGACGCGACCCTTCGGGTCGCTCCTCAGGACGAGGGAAACTGGGTATGGCAAAAAGATTTTATCTCATCCTGAGGAGCGAGCGCAGCGAGCGTCTCGAAGGACGCGCGCAGTGCGGTCCCAGGCGCTGGTGCAGCTCCTTGCTCGCCGGCTATGGGCTCGCGCGCCACGTCTCCACCCAGAGCGTGCTCGGGTCCTGGTGGCCGGTCGGCACGACGCCCTCGAGCCATTTCGGAATGATGAAGGGATCGGCGCGGTAGAAAAGCGGGATCACGGGCAGGTCCTCGAGGTACTTCTGCTGGATGCGGTGCCACAGCGCCGCGCGCTTGTCGCGATCGAGCTCGACCTCGACGGCGTCGATCAGGCGATCCATCTCGGCGCTCTTGTAGTCCGTGGCGTTCTGCCCGCTCCAGCCGTTCGCCTCGCTCGGGATTTCCTTCGAATCGAG
>DASPPM010000422.1:0-6554 GCA_035625535.1 Alphaproteobacteria bacterium | reverse complement strand
ACGCTCGAGGTGAACGGCACGAGCCGCGCCGTCGCGGCCGAGCCGGAGACGCCGCTCCTTTACGTTCTGCGCAACGACCTCGAGCTCAACGGCGCCAAGTTCGGCTGCGGCCTCGCGCAATGCGGCGCCTGCACGGTGCTGGTCGACGGCCAGCCGGTGCGCAGTTGCGTGCAGCCGATCGGCGCCTTGGGCGGCCGTGCGATCACCACGCTCGAGGGGCTCGGCACGCTCGAGAAGCCGCATCCGCTGCAGCAGGCCTTCATCGACGAGCAGGCCGCGCAATGCGGCTATTGCATCAACGGCATGATCATGACGGCGGCGGCCTTCCTCGCCGCGACGCCGAGCCCGAGCGAGCGCCAGGTGCGCGAGGCCCTCGCGGGCCATCTCTGCCGCTGCGGCACCCACGGCCGCATCATCCGCGCCGTGCTGCGCGCCGCCAAGGCGATGGGGAAGTCGTGAGGTCGCCCGCCCTCACCCGCCGCGCTTTCGCCAAGGCGAGCCTCGGCCTCACGGTTGCCTTCGCGCTGGCGCCGCGCTTGGCACTCGGCGCACCCGCCAACGCCTTGCCGGGCAGCCTTGCCCAGAACCCCATGCTCGACGCCTGGCTCAGCGTCAATGCCGACGGCACCGTCACGGTGATGACCGGTAAGGTCGAGCTCGGCCAGGGCGTGCTCACCGCCCTTGCCCAGATCGCCGCCGAGGAGCTCGGCCTCCCGCTCGCGCGCGTGCGCATGATCTCGGGCGATACCGCGGCGACGCCGGACGAGGGTTTCACCTCGGGCAGCCAGTCGATCGAATACGGCGGCACGGCGGTACGGCTCGCGGCGGCCGAGGTGCGTGCCATCCTCATCGACAAGGCGGCGCAACGCCTGGGCGTCGCCGCCGAAGGGCTCACGGCCGCGGACGGCGTGATCAAAGCGCCCGACGGCCGCAGCCTCGGCTATGGCGAGCTCGCGGCCGACGGCATGCTGCGTCGCGAGGCCTCGGCGACGGCCAAACCCACCTCGCCCGCCGAGCACAAACTGGTGGGGAAGGCGGTCCCGCGCCTCGACATACCGGCCAAGGTGACGGGTGGCGCCATCTATGTGCAGGACATGCGCCTCTCCGGCATGCTGCACGGCCGCATCGTGCGTCCGCCGCGCTATGGCGCAACGCTCGCGGCCCTCGACGAGGACGCCGTGCGCAAGCTGCCCGGGGTCGTGGCCCTCGTGCGCGACGGCAGTTTCCTCGGCCTCGTCGCCGAGCGCGAGGAGCAGGCAGTGCGCGCGCGCGCGGCCCTCGCCAAGGCGGCAAGCTGGACGGGCGGCGAGGCGCTGCCCGAGGAGCGCGGCATCCACGCATACTTGCGCGCACTCCCCCACGAGGACACGGTCGTGAGCGAGAAAGCGGCCGCTGCGCCGGCCGCGGTCAAGACGCTCGAGGCCACCTACACCAAGCCCTACATCGCCCACGCCTCGATCGGCCCCTCGTGCGCGCTCGCCGAGCTCAAGGAGGGCAGGCTCACGGTGTGGTCGCACACGCAAGGCGTCTTCCCGCTCAGGCGCGATCTCGCCAAGGCGCTCGGCATGCCCGAGAGCGCCATCCGCGTCGCCCATGCGCAGGGCTCGGGCTGCTACGGGCACAACGGCGCCGACGACGCGGCCCTCGATGCGGCTCTGCTCGCGCGTGCGGTCCCGGGCCGGCCGGTCCGGCTGCAATGGATGCGCGACGACGAGTTCGCCTGGGAGCCTTATGGCGCCGCCATGACCATCCAGCTTCGCGCCGGCCTCTCCGCCGAGGGGCGCATCGTCGCTTGGCAGCACGAGGTGTGGAGCAATACCCACAGCACGCGGCCGGGCGAGGCCGAGGGCGACAATCTTCTCGCGAGCTGGTATCTCGCGAGCCCGCAGCGCCCGGCGCGCCCCCACGGCATCCCGCAGCCGGCGGGTGGGGGAGACCGCAACGCCGTGCCGCTCTACGATTTCCCGGTTGAGCGCATCACCAGCCACCTGATCCCGGCGATGCCGGTCAGGGTCTCGGCGCTGCGCACGCTGGGCGCCTACGCCAACGTGTTCGCGCTCGAATCCTTCATGGACGAGCTCGCGGCGGCGGCCGGCTCCGATCCCGTGGCCTTCCGCCTCCTTCATCTGAAGGACGCGCGGGCGCGCGCGGTGATCGAGAGGGCGGCGGCAATGGCGGGCTGGCAGGTGGGCGCAGCGGGCAAGGGCGCGCGCGGCCGCGGCATCGGCTTCGCCAAGTACAAGAATCTCTCGAGCTATGTCGCCGTCGTGGCCGAGGTCGAGATCGACCGCAAGAGCGGGGAGGTTCGCGTGCCGCGTGCCAGCGCCGCGGTGGATGCGGGCCAGATCATCAACCCTGACGGGCTCGCCAATCAGATCGAGGGCGGCATCATCCAATCGACGAGCTGGACCCTCAAGGAGCGCGTGAGCTTCGAGCGCGCGCGCATCGCCTCTCGCGACTGGCAGAGCTATCCGATCCTCACTTTCCCGGAAGTCCCCTCGGTCGAGGTGGCGCTCATCGACCGCCCGAGCGAGAAGCCGCTCGGCGCAGGCGAGGCCTCGCAGGGTCCGATGGCTGCCGCGATCGCAAACGCCTTCGCACATGCGAGCGGCGTTCGCATCCGCGAACTGCCCTTCACGCCCGGGAGGGTGAAGGCAGCGCTCGGGTAAGGCGGGATTTTCCGAGTTGCGCCGCGGGCTCCCCCGCCCGTCCCCTCCCTCTCCCGCGCGCGGGAGAGGGGGGAGGAGTGCCGTGGAGCGAGGAGCGGCGCGAGGGGAAGCCGCTCAGCGCTTGTTGAGGGCGCCCTTGATCGTGCGCGAGACCTTGAAGCGCACGCCCTTCGATGCCTTGATCGCAACCGGCGCGCCGGTCTGGGGGTTGCGCCCGGTGCGCGCCCCACGCTTCGAGATCGAGAAGGTGCCGAGTGTGGTGCGCACCGACTGCCCCTTGACGAGGGCGGCCTCGACCGCGGCAAGCACAGCCTGCACGGCGTCCTTGGCCTGGCGCGCGCTCAGCTTGTTCTTCTTCGCGATTTGCGCGATGAGCTCTGCTTGGTTCATGTCCGCTAACCCCCCTTGCAGATGTGAGAGTGCAATCCTTCACGTGTAATCGTGTGCGCTCGTTTTGGCAAGAGCGCGCGTGATGTTATCCACAAATGATCACAACCCGCCGCCGCCCGAGCCCGACGCGAGGCGCTAGCGCGTCGCCGCCTTGATCGAGGTGCTAAGGATGTCGACGACGCGGTCGATCGTCTCCGCCGGCGTCATCAGCGGCGGGGCGATGCAGATCGTGTCGCCGATCGCCGGGCTGGTACCGCCGGCGCGGATGCGGATGAGCAGGCCGCGCGCGAGGGCCTCGCGCGCGACCTTGGCGCCGAGGCCGACGGCCGGCTTCTTGCCCTCGCGGCTCTCGACGAGCTCGACCCCGCACATCATGCCGAGCCCGCGCACGTCGCCCACCACCGGCAGCTGGCGCAGGGATTCGAGTCCGGCCAAGAGGCGGCGACCCATGATCGCGGCGCGCTCGACGAGCCCTTCCCGCTCGAAGATGTCGAGGTTCTTGAGCGCCACCGCGCAGCACACCGGATGGCCGGAGTACGTCGCCGCGTGCATGAACTTCTGGTCGGCCGGGGCCTCCTCGAGCGAGCGATGCACCCGCTTGGAGACGAGCACGCCGCCGAGCGGCAGGTAGGCGCTCGTCACTCCCTTGGCGAAGGAGACGAGATCGGGCTCGACCCCCCAATGGCCGAGCGCGAACCAGCGGCCCGTGCGCCCGAAGCCGGTGATCACCTCGTCGGCGATCAAGAGCACGTCGTGGCGGTCGCAGATCTGGCGCAGGCGCGGGAAATAGGTCTCGGGCGGCACGATGACGCCGCCGGCACCCATCACGGGCTCGGCGATCACCGCCGCCACCGTGTCCGGACCCTCCTTGACGATCGCCTCCTCGAGCGCGTCGGCCGCCTCGATGCCGGGGTCGCCGTTGCCCGGCCAGCGATAGGGATAGGGCGCGGGAACCTGGAGGAAATTGGGCACGAGCGGGCCGAACATCTTGTGATAGATCGCCATGCCCGTCGCACTCATCGCCGCCATGGTGACGCCGTGGTAGGCATGGACACGGGAGAAGACCTTCACCTTCTGCGGCTTGCCGCGCACCTTCCAATGATAGCGCGCGAACTTGAAGGCGGACTCGTTCGATTCGGCGCCCGCCGTCGTGAAGTAGACCGCGGAAATGTTGGAATAGGCGAGCTTCACCAGACGGTCCGCGAGGCGGATCGCCGGCTCGTTCGTGGCACCCGTATAGGCCGAGGCGAACGCCAGTTTCGCCATCTGCCCGGAGGCGGCCTCGCCGAGCTCCTTGCGGCCGTGGCCGGCATTCACGTTCCACAGCCCGGAGAGCCCGTCGATATAGGATTTGCCGTCCGCATCCCGCAGCATCTCGCCCTGACCCTCGACCAGGAGAAGCGGATGCTCGTGGTCCTTCGGATAATGGAGCGGGTGGATCAAATGCTCGTGGTCGAGCTCGATGAGCTGCGTCGCGGCCGACATGGCGAACCCCCTGACCCTTGTACCCGTTTTCCCGTTTCTCGAAACCTGCAGCACCAACATTCCGCCGCGCGCTCGACATGTCAAGGTCGTCAAGGTCGCACTCGGCTCTGCCGGGCTGGCGGCCGTGCCTCACCCTTCCCATCCCCGGGCTCCTCCTCAGGGAAGCGGGAAGGGTCAGGGAGGAGCGACCCTTGCTTCGCTGAAAGCGAGTACTTAGTCTGACGCAAGGGCGATCTTCGGAGAGCAGCCAGCATGGGCAAGTTCGCATTCGGCCAGTCCATCCGCCGTCGCGAGGACGCG
The DNA here is from genome assembly GCA_035625535.1 of Alphaproteobacteria bacterium. Classification (GTDB taxonomy): domain Bacteria; phylum Pseudomonadota; class Alphaproteobacteria; order JACZXZ01; family JACZXZ01; genus DASPPM01. Next base: position 1,710 of record DASPPM010000422.1, on the reverse strand, counting down.
CGCTTGCTGACGGGGGACGGCCGCTATGCCGACGATATCAACCTCCCGGGCCAGAGCTACGCCTACATCCTGCGCTCGCCCCACGCGCATGCGCGCATTCGCGGCATCTCGACCGGCAAGGCCAAGGCGATGCCCGGCGTGCTTGCCGTCTTCACCGCCGCCGACCTCGCGCGCGACGGCACCGGCACCATCCCCTTGCTCACGCCCACGACCAACCGAGACGGCTCGATCGCTCCTGCTCCGCCCTATCCCTGCCTCGCCCAGGACCGCGCACGCTATGTGGGCGACGCGGTCGCGCTCGTCGTAGGCGAGACGCTCGCCGCGGCGCGCGACGGGGCCGAGGAGATCGAGGTCGATTACAGTCCGCTCCCCGCCTGGAGCGAGACGGCGGTGGCCGATGCCGGGCATCCGGCGCGCATCTGGGACGAGGCCCCCGGCAACCTCTGCTTCGATTGGGAGATCGGCGACAAAAGTGCCACCGACAAGGCTCTCGCCGCGGCCCCCCACCGGGTCAAGCTCGAGCTCATCAACAATCGCCTCGTGCCCAATCCGATGGAGCCGCGCGCGGCCCTCGGCGCTTACGAGCGCGGCGAGGAGCGCTATGTGCTCTATACCTCGAGCCAGGGCTCGCACTTCGTGCGCGAGCTTCTCGCCAAGAACGTGCTCAAGGTGCCCGAGAACCGCATCAGGGTGGTGACGCCTGACGTAGGCGGCGGCTTCGGCGCCAAGATTTTCCTGTACCGCGAGCATGCGCTCGTGCTCTACGCCGCGAGGAAGCTCGGCCGGCCGGTCAAATGGACGGGCGAGCGCTCGGATTGCTTTCTCGCCGACACGCACGGGCGCGACAACTTGACTGTGGCCGAGCTCGGCCTCGACCGCGACGGCCGCTTCCTCGCCATGAGGGTCGCGACCGTCGCCAACCTCGGCGCCTATCTCTCGAACTTCAGCACCTTCATTCCCACGCTGTGCGGCACCCAGCTCCTGGTCGGCGTCTATGTCATGCCCGCGATCCACGTCTCGGTGAAGGGGGTCTTCACCAATACGGCACCCGTCGACGCCTATCGCGGCGCCGGGCGGCCGGAGGCCGCCTACGTCGTCGAGCGCATGGTCGACCACGCCGCGCGCAAGTGCGGTATCCCGCCCGACGAGCTCCGCCGGCGCAATTTCATAGCACCGGGCAAGATGCCCTACGCGACGACGCTCGGCCTCACCTACGACAGCGGCGATTTCGCGCGCAACATGGAGGATGCGCTCAAGCTCGCGGACGTGGCCGGCTTTCCGGCGCGCAAGGCGGCGGCGCTCAAGGCGGGCAAACGGCGCGGGCTCGGCTTCTCGACCTATATCGAGCAGTGCGGCGGCGGGCCGAACGAGGCGGCGGAGGTGCGCTTCGATCCGAGCGGCTCGGTGACACTCCTCATCGGCACGCAGGCCTCGGGCCAGGGCCACGAGACGGCCTACGCCCAGATTCTCGCCGAGGCCCTGGGCGTTCCCTTCGAGGAGATCAGGGTCGTCCAGGGCGACAGCGATCAAGTGGCGTTCGGGCGCGGCACGGGCGGCTCGCGCTCGCTTCCCGTGGGCGGGGCCGCCGTCGATCTCGCGGCCAAGCGCGTGATCGAGCGCGGCAGGCCCGTGGCTGCGCACCTGCTTGAGGCTTCGGCCGCCGACATCGAGTTCTCGGACGGGCGCTATCGCATCGCCGGCACCGACCGC
>DASPPM010000421.1:0-17909 GCA_035625535.1 Alphaproteobacteria bacterium | reverse complement strand
GGAACCTTGGGCTTCTCGTCCTTGAACTCGGCGATCTGCCCGCCGTAGTAGCCGACGGCACCCGAGAGGCCGGAGAGCTGGGTGGCCGCGCGCCAGGCGACCGAGCCGCCCCAGCAATAGCCGACGATACCGACTTTGCCCGCATCCGACACCGCCTTGATCGCGGCCGCCACGTCCTTGAGCACGGCGTCCCAGCCGATCTTGCCGCGCAAGGCGCGGCCGGCCTCGATCTCGGGGGCCGTATAGCCGAGATCGACGCCGCGCTGGGCGCGGTCGAAAAGGGCCGGGGCAAGGGCCGCATAGCCGTCCTTGGCAAAGCCGTCGCACACCTCGCGGATGTGGCTGTTGACGCCAAAAATCTCCTGAATGACCACGAGCCCGCCCTTGGGCTTGCCGGCCGGATCGGCGCGGTAGGCGGAAAGCTTGTGGCCGTCGCTCGCGGTGAGCGTCAACGCCTTGCCCATGGCATCTCTCTCCTCACGGACCGCCCTCGCTCCCCCCGTTTCCCCAGGCGCGCATCTTAGCGGCTCGGCCGCCGGGGGGAAGGGGCAAGGTTGGAGCAGCTCCAGATGCTCGAGGGCCTCCACGACCGCCAAACGGGGGTAGTGGGTCACATTGCCCAAGTCCTCATCCTTCGAGACGCGTCGCAAGCGCGACGCTGCTCAGGATGAGGACTTACAGCTTCGGTTTCACCTCATCCTGAGGAGGCCGCGAAGCGGCCGTCTCGAAGGATGCGGTGAAACTGACCCACTACCCAAACGGGATAGCCCTTGAAATCTGGTGACAAATTTGTCACCATAGCTTCCGTGAGCAGAGCGACGCGGCCGATCTCGTGGGTCAAGGCGGCGAGGAAACGATTCGAAGCCTTTCCGCAAAGTGCTAAGGACATTCTGCTCGATGCGCTGACCGCCATTGCGGAAGGCGGTAGGCCGACGATTGCTAAGCCGCTCGCCGGCCTTGGCAGCGGAATCCTCGAGCTGGCGCTCGCGCATCGAGGTGAGGCGTATCGCGTTGTATATGCGCTTCAGCTTGGCGCGCACGTGTGGGTGATCCACGCCTTTCAGAAGAAATCGACGCACGGGACGAAGACGCCCAAAGCCGATATCGACGTGATTCGCGAACGGATCAGACGCCTCAAGGAGTTCTTGCAGTGACCAAAGAGCCTATCGAGGTTGTACGCGGCAGCGGCAACGTCTACCGCGACTTCGGCTATCCCGATGCCGACGTGCGCCAAACCAAGGCGCTCATGGCGGCCCAGATCATCAGAATTCTCGAAGAGGAGGGGCTATCGACCCGGGAGGCGGAAGCGAGGAGCGGCGTCGCGCACAGCGAATTCGCACGTATTCGCCGCGTCAATCTCGCACGGTTCACGATCGACCGCCTGATGATTATCCTCCGCCGGCTCGGGCGGGAGGTCGAGGTTTCCGTGACCATACGCCCGCGCGGCAAGGCTCACAGAGGGTCCCACACCGTGCACCCGGCCCTCACACGTTGAACTTGATCAGCATGACGTCGCCGTCCTTGACCACGTAGTCGCGGCCCTCTTGGCGCATCTTGCCGGCCTCTCTCGCACTCTGCTCGCCGCCGCACGCGGCATAGTCCTCGAACGCGATCGTCTCGGCGCGGATGAAGCCGCGCTCGAAGTCGCTGTGCACGACGCCGGCCGCCTCGGCGGCCGTGGCCCCTTGCGGCACGGTCCAGGCGTGCGCCTCCTTGGGGCCCGCGGTGAAGAAGGTGATGAGGCCGAGGAGCTTGTAGCCCGCGCGGATGAAGCGCTCGAGGCCCGGCTCGGCGAGGCCGAGGGAGGTGAGGAAGGCCTTGCGCTCGCCCTCGTCCTTGAGCTGGGCGATCTCGGCCTCGATCGCGGCCGAGATGACGATGCTCTCGCAGCCGAGCGCGCTTGCGCGCTCCGCGGCGGCCCGCGCGTAGGCGTTGCCCCGTGCCGCCGCGGCCTCGTCCACATTGAGCACATAGAGCATGGGCTTGGCGGTGATGAGACCGAGCCTGAGGAAGCTGCGGCGCTTTTCCGGATCGGCCGGTGTCGCGAGACGCGCGGGCCTGCCCTCCCTCAGATGGGCGAGCGCCGGCTCCATGAGCTCGACGAGGAGGCGCGCCTCCTTCTCCCCACCTTTCGCTCGCTTCTGCGCGAGCTCGAAGCGGCGCTCGAGCGAATCGAGATCGGCGAGCATGAGCTCGGTCTCGACCGTCTCGGCATCGCGCACGGGATCGATGCTGCCTTCGACGTGATGCACGTCCTCGCCCTCGAAGCAGCGCAGCACGTGCGCGATCGCGTCCGTCTCGCGGATGTGGGCGAGGAACTGGTTGCCGAGCCCCTCGCCCTTGGAGGCGCCGCGCACGAGGCCGGCGATGTCGACGAACTCGAGCTGGGTCGGCACGATGCGCTCCGACTTGGCGAGCCTGGCGAGCACCTCGAGCCGCGGGTCCGGCACCACGACCCGGCCGAGATTGGGCTCGATCGTGCAGAAAGGATAGTTCTCCGCCGCCGCCGCCGCGGTCGCGGTGAGCGCGTTGAAGAGCGTCGACTTGCCCACGTTGGGCAGGCCGACGATGCCGCAATTGAAGCCCATTCAATCCTCGGGATCGCGTGTGCGCGGGTCGGCCGCGAGCTCGCCCGGAGCGGTTGCGTCCTTGGCGGCGTCGGCACCCTCATCCTTGGGCGGCGGCTTCGGCCGCGGCGGCTTGGTGAGGAGGGCGAGCTTGGTCATGAAGCGGTTGTCGTCGCCGGAGAGGATGAGGGGAAGGGCCTCGGCGATGGCCGGGAGCAGCTTCTCGAGCCAAATCACGTCCTCGGCAAGGAAATCGCTCAGCACGTAGGGGTAGACGAGATTCGGGTCGCCCGGATGTCCGATGCCGATGCGCAAGCGCCAATAGTCCGGCCCGATGTGCGCATCGATGCTCCTCAAGCCGTTGTGGCCGGCACTGCCCCCGCCTTGCTTCAGCTTGACCTTGCCGGGGGCCAAATCGAGCTCGTCGTGGATGACGAGCACCTCGCTCGGTGCGAGCTTGTAGAAGCGCACGACCTCGCCAAGGGCGCGTCCCGACTCGTTCATGAAGGTCATGGGCTTGAGGATGTGGAGTCGCGCCGCCCCCACCGTGCCTTCGGCGATGAGCCCCTGAAAGCGGCTCTTGAACGGCCCAAAGGAATGACGGCGAACGATCGCGTTCACCGCCAGGAAGCCCACGTTGTGCCGGTTCGCGGCGTATTTGGGGCCCGGGTTCCCGAGACCCACCACGAGGCGCATGGCCCTGCTCGCGCTACTCCTTGGACCGCTTCTCGGCTCTTGCCGGCCGCTCCGCCCGCTCCGGCTTCTCCGCCTTGCCCGGCTTCTCGGGGATCGCTTCCTTCTCCTTCTCCTTGTCCTTGGTCTCCTTCGCGGTGATCACCTCGACCGGGGCCATCGCCACGGGGGCCGCGGCCGCGGCGGCGCTCTCGATCTCGACCGCCGTGGTGGTCGGGGCGGCGACGGTGGCGACGGTGAAGTCGCGTCCGACGATCGCCGTGCGCACGCCGTCGGGGAGCTTGACGGCGCTGATGTGCACGCTGTCGCCGATGTCGAGGCCGGTGAGGTCGACGCGGATCTGATGCGGGATCTGGGTGGCCAGGCACACGAGCTCGATATGGTGGCGCACGATGTTGAGCACGCCGCCGCGCTTGATGCCCGGCGATGCCGCCTCGTTCTCGAACACCACCGGCACGTCCACCCTCACCTTGGTGTTCGGCTCGACCCGCATGAAGTCGACGTGCACCGGACGGTCGCTGACCGGATCGTACTGCACGTCGCGCACCAGCACGCGCGCGCTTCCTCCGTCGAGCTTCACGTCATAGAGGTTCGTGAAGAAGGCGGTCTTGCGCAGCTCCGGGAGGAGCTCGGTGGGCTTGATCGCGACGAGCTCGGGCGCCTTCTTGGCGCCGTAGATGACGCCGGGCACGAGCCCGGCGCGGCGTGCGGCGCGGGCTGCCCCCTTACCTGCCCGCTCGCGCCGCTCCGCATTGAACACGGTATCGGCCATGGTTGCTCTCCTTTGCCTGATGCGTCCGCCCCGCTCCTTCGGGCAGACCATGCGGGCGGACGGCCTCCAGGGGTGCCGTCCGCCCGAAACTCGCCAAATCCAAAGCCGCTCCTCAGTCCGAGACGACGCCCAACAGCCGCGCCACCTCGCCCTCGCTGAACAGGCTCGACACCGAATCGCCCCGGCTGATCCGCCGGATCGCCTCGCCCAGCAAAGGGGCCACCGAGAGGACGCGGATCTTGTTCGACGCTCTCACCTCCTCGCGCGCCTCGATGCTGTCGGTGATCACCACCGCCTCGAGCGGCGAGGCCATGATGCGGCTCACCGCCAGCCCCGACAGCACCCCGTGGGTGCAATAGGCCGCCACCCAGGAGGCCCCGTTGTCGGCCAAGGCCTGGGCGGCGTTGCACAACGTTCCGGCGGAATCCACGATGTCGTCGATCAGAATGCAGCGGCGACCCTTGATGTCGCCGATGATGTTCATGACCTCCGACTCGCCTGCGCGTTCGCGGCGCTTATCGATGATCGCGAGGTCGGCGTCAAGAGGCTTGGCGATCGCGCGCGCGCGCAAGAGGCCGCCCACGTCCGGCGACACTATAACCAAATCCTGGCCGTTATAGTGGTTACGAATATCGTTGTAGAAGACGGGGGCGGCATAGAGGTTGTCGAGCGGAATGTCGAAGAAGCCCTGGATCTGGTTGGCATGCAGATCGAGCGTTAGAACCCGGTTGGCGCCCGCCGTCGTGATCAGATTGGCGACGAGCTTGGCCGAGATGGGCGTGCGCGGACCCGTCTTGCGGTCCTGGCGGGCATAGCCGTAATAGGGCAGCACCGCCGTGATGCGGGCCGGCGAGGCGCGCTTCAAGGCGTCGAGCCAGATGAGCAGCTCCATCAGGTGATCGTTGGCCGGATAGGAGGTGGGCTGGACCACGAAGACATCTTGGCCGCGCATGTTCTCGAGAATCTCGACGAAGAGCTCGTTGTCGGCAAAGCGCCGCACGCTGGCATGGGTGACCGGCACGTCGATGTAACGCGCAATGCCTTCGGCGAGAGGGCGGTTGGCCGTGCCGCTCAAGAGCTTCATGCCGATTTGCCTCAAGGGGGTGCGCCGGGCGCCCCACGGGGCGACTGGGTCTCAGGCGCGCTCGCGGCGCTTCTATAACAACATGACGCAAAACTGTAAACTACGGCGGCAAGCCTCGGGCTCGGCGGCCGCGCGCCAGCACTTGAGCCTATCCTATCCGAATTGGCCCTTTGGCGCAGGCCGAAAACAGCTTGGCGGGCACGCGGGCGGCCCAAGGGAAAGCGAGGAGGAAGGGCGCCATGGCTCTCGACTACATCACGGCTGAGGTCAAGGCGCTCATCGGCGTCGAGTCGGCCCGCCTCGAGGCCACCCATCCGGTGGAAGCAAGCGAGGTCCGGCGCTTCTTCCAGGCCACGATGGACCCCGCGCCGCGCTATTGGGACGCTGCCCGGGCGGGGCGCGGCCGCTACGGCGCCCTCGTGGCCCCGCTCGGCTTCCCCGTCCACGCCTTCCGGCGGCCGCCCGAGCGGGCCGATCCGCTCGACGCCATGGGCGAAGCCGACTTCGATGGCCGAGAGCGGACGCTGCGCGCGGGGCTGCCGGCGGTGCCGGTGCCGCTGCCGCGCTTGCTCAACGGCGGCTACGAGTACGAGTTCTTCCGCCATGCGCGCGTGGGCGAGCGCATCTTCCGCAAGAGCCGGTACCGGGACATCTACCAGCGCGACGGCAAGAGCGGGGCCATGGTTTTTCTCGTCATCGAGGACGTCTACACCAACGAAGCCGGCGAGCCGCTCCTCAAGTCCGTCAACACCATGATCCTGCGCTGAGGAAAAGGCGATGGCACAGGTCTATTTCGAGGACGTGACGGTCGGTGCGGCAATTCCCGATCTCGTGAAAGGTCCCATGTCGACCGCGCACATCATGCGCTGGTCCGCCGCCATGGAGAACTGGCACCGCATCCACTACGACTGGCGCTACGCGACCGCGCACGACAAGCTGCCCGACGTGGTGGTCAACGGATCGTGGAAGCAGCACGTCATGATCCAGCTCCTGGCCGATTGGGCGGGCGAGGGCGGCTGGCCCTGGAAGCTCCGCTTCCAGTTCCGCGGCATGAACCTGCCCGGCGAGACGCTCACCGCTTGGGGCCGCGTCAAGGCGAAGGAGGCGCGCGGTCGCTTCGGCGTCGTCGAGCTCGAGATCGGCCTCAGGAACGAGAAAGGCGAGGAGGGCACGCCCGGCAATGCCACCGTGGTGCTCCCCAGGCGCGACGGACCTCCCGTGCCCTACCCCTTCGATCCCCGTGTGCTCGACCAAGCGGCGGTCTCGTGATCCCATCTTGCGCGTAGGCTCCAAGGACAAGCGATCAGCGACACTCACTTGGCCTTGGTGCGCTCCGCCTCGTCGACGAGGGCGGCGATTCCTTGCGCGGCGTTCTGCGAGACCGAGGAGGCGATCTCGCCCCACACCCGCTCGAGAAGGCGCGTCGGCACGTTGTTCTCCTGGCTCACCTCGCCGACTACCGTGCCGTCCGGACGCTTGACGCTCCAGGTCACCTTGACGTGCTGGGTGCCCTCGTTGACCCGTGAGATCGCCACCGTGCCGTCGAGCAGCAGGCTGTCCTGTGCCTTCTGCTGCACCACCTCGACGCCCGCGACCTTGAGCGCGTATACGATGGTCTGGCGCAGGGCCGTGTCGCCGTCGCTCGCAGGCGCGCCCGTGATCGACTCGACCGCCAGGCCGTGGCCGGGGGCGGGTTTTCGCGCACGTTCCGCAGCATTTGCGGCGGGCCGATCGCGAGGCAGGGGCGCATCCCCCTCGATGCCTTTTACCATCATGTCCGCGGGCTCGCGCGCGATGTCGGCGATGAGCTTGGCCTTGGTCGCGGCTGAGGTCAAATCGGCGCCGAGCGGGAGGAGCTGCGCGTAGCGCGAGAGGAGCTCGCCGCTCTCATCGCGCACCTCCCAGCGCACGATCGCCGGGCCCTTCGCCGCCGAGGCGGGAGCAGGTGCCTCCAGTCGCGCGCTCACGGTATAGAGCACGCGAGCCGGGCCTTTCCCGCCGACGGCGACCGGCAGGCTGCGTTGCTCGAGGGCTGTCATCATGGCGTCCGCGAGCTCGCGGTCGAGCGGGGCGGCAACGCCCGCGACCGGCGTCACGACGATGACGACGCGTTCCCGCTCGGATGCCGCGAGCTCGGAGGGCAGCGGCTTGACCGCCGGTCGGAAGGGGCGCGGCTCGTCGATGCAGCCGCCGAGCGCCGCCGCGGCGAAGAGCGACAGCAGGATGAGCGCTTGGAGCCAGACGGTCCGGCAGCGTCCCTTCATGCCCGGCCGCGCGCGGCGGCTGTCAGGTTCACGTTTCAGCACAGCACAAAAGAGTCTCTGGCGTCTGTTTCATTGATTTGGAGTCAGTATCCCTTCACCGTCATTCCCGCGAAAGCGGGAATCCTTGCACCCCCGCTTTCGCGGGGGTGACGACGGTGTTTGCAAATCGACGGGACGTGCTTTAGCGGCGATCACTCCATCCTCGCTCGGTTGCCGCGCTCTCGCGGTTCCGCCGTCAGACCAGCGCGATTGTCGAAAGGCACCGCCCGTAGTCGCTCAAGCCGTCGTGGCTGCTGCGGCGGTAGCTGAAGAAGAGCGCCGGGGCCGCATAAGTGTCGTGTGGGAGCCGATCGACGGAAGCGAGACCGAGGCGGGCCAGGTGCTCGGCCACATAGGCCGGCAAATCGAACATGAAATGGCCGAGGCGCGCGGACGGTTGGAAGAAGGCGCTGTTCGCCCTGTCCTCGGCGAGGAAGGGCAGGGGAAACTCGGGGCCGACCTCGTAGGAGGTGCCGGCGATGGAGGGGCCGATCGCACCATGGATGCGCTCGCGCCGCGCGCCCAAGCCAACCATTGCCTCCACGGTCGCCTCGAGGATGCCGGCAAGCGCCCCGCGCCAACCGGCGTGCGCGGCACCTGCGACCCCTGCCTGCGCATCGGCGAGCAGCACGGGCGTGCAATCGGCGGCAAGCACGCCGAGCGCCAAGCCGCGCCGCCGCGTGACGAGGGCGTCGACCCGCGGCCGGGAGTCGAGGGGGAAAGGCGCCTCGAGCACCTCGACGCGCGCGGAATGCACCTGATGCGCGGTCGCGAGCGCGCTCGCCGGCAGGCCGAAGGCGGCCATGGCGCGCGCGCGGTTCTCGCGCACCGCCGCGGGATCGTCGCCCGAGCCAAGGCCGCAGTTGAGCGAGGCATAGACGCCGCATGAAACCCCGCCCTGGCGCGTGAAGAAGCCGTGCCGCACGCCAGAGAGGGCTTTAAGCCTGGCGCTTTCGAGCGGGACCGCGGGCGTCATCGCACCTCTCTGAAGCCGGGAGGGACGGGCAGCGCCGGATGGGCAAGAACGAGCGCCTTGAACAGGGTGCCCATTTCGCCGGGCTCGATCAAGCGCCTGAGCGCGTCGTGGATGCCCTCCGCCTGCTCGCGCGAGGCCGCGGCCGCGAGGCGCTCGGCGCGCTCGCGGATGCCAAGGGCGATGAGAAACTCGCCTTGCGCGATCGGGCCGTGACAAGCGGCACCTGCCTCGCGCGCGGCGCGCTCGAGCGCCGCGAAATCGACATGCGCGGTCAAGTCGGCCGTGCCCGGTGCGGTGAGCGCGTCGTGCCGCGAGTGGCGGCTGAGCGCCTGGAGGGTCGAGCCCAAGCCCGCCGTCTCGTGGCCGTAGTCGATGAAGAGTGCGAAGCCGCCATGCTCGACGAGACGCTGGGCGATGGTGCTGACCAGGCTGATCGCGGCCGGCGACAGCTCGGCGATACTGCCCACGGGCGCCGCGCGTTCCGCGGGCGAGAGCATGGCTTCCGCGGCCGTCGGACGGAGCGAGAGCGTGAAGCGGAAACGTCCGGCGGCGCGGTCGTAGTCGACGAGCCGCTCGCGCCAGCCCCTTTGGGTGCGCTCGAGCTGAAGGATGGGGAGGGCGTCGAGGAACTCGTTGGCAAGGAGGATGGTCGGCCCCTCCGGCACTGCGGTGAGATCGGCGTGCCAGCTCGCCCCGGCACCCTCGAGGCGGGCACGCTGCAGCGCCGCCAAGCGGGGGCTCGCCTCGACGAGATGGATATGGGCCGCCGCAAGGAAGCCCCCCTGGGCACGCGCCGCGCGCAGCGCATCCGCCATCAAGAGACCCCGTCCGGGGCCGAGCTCGATGAGGCGGAGCGGGGCGGGCCGGCCCATCGTCTCCCAGGCGGCGGCGCTCCAAAGGCCGAGGAGCTCGCCGAACATCTGGCTGATCTCGGGGCTGGTGACGTAGTCGCCCTTGGCGCCGAGCACCTCGCTCTGTGCGTAGTAGCCGTCTTGCGGATGCCACAGCGCCGTGATCATGAACTCCGAGAGGCTGAGGGGGCCCTTGAGTGCGATGAGCCGCTTGAGATGGCCGCTCGCGTCGCTCACGGCTGGGGCTGGACGGGAAGCGGCTTGGCGCGTGCGACGAGCCAAGCTCCGAAGAGGATGAGCGGCAGCGAGAGGAGTTGGCCTTCGGTGGCACCGAAGGGGAGCAGGCCGCCAAGGGTGATGAAGCCGCGGAAAGGGTCCGGCTGGCGAAAGAGCTCGCCGATGATGCGCGCGACGCCGTAGCCGAGGAGGAAGACCCCGGAGAGGACCCCGGGCCGCTCGCGGCAGCCCCTGCGGCGGAGGAAGAAGAGAACGAGGAAGAGCACGACTCCCTCGAGCAAGGCCTCGTAGAGCTGGCTCGGATGGCGCGGCTCGGGTCCGCCGCGGGGAAAGATCATCGCCCACGGCAGGTCGCTCGGCCGGCCGAAGAGCTCGCCGTTCGCGAAATTGGCAAGTCGGCCGAAGAAGAGTCCGATCGGCACCGCGCAGACGACCGTGTCGCCGACCATCAGAAACGAGAGCTTCTGCCGGCGCGTGAAGAGCACGAGCGCGGCGATGACGCCCAAGAGCCCCCCGTGAAACGACATGCCGCCGTGCCAAAGTTCCAAAATTTGGGCGGGATCCGCAAGATAGACGTCGGGCTGGTAGAACAGCACGTAGCCGAGGCGGCCGCCGAGCACGACGCCGAGCGTGCACCAGACGATGAGATCGTCGGTTTGCTCGGCACGCATCGCCTTGGGCGGGGCCGCCGCGATCTTGCGCACATGGCGCCAGCCGATCAGAATTCCGACGATATAGGCGAGCGCGTACCACCGGATGGCGAGCGGGCCGAGCCTCAGCGCCACGGGGTCGATGTCGGGGAAGTGAAGGGCCATCTGCTATTGCTCGCGCCTCGAGGTCGCGGGGAGCCCGTCAGAGGTAAGGATCGGGGGCGCCGAGGTAATCCTTCACGTAGCGCGCGATGCCGTCCTCGAGCTCGGTGAAGGGCCGGGCGTAGCCGGCAGCTCTCAGCCGGGCCGTCCGGGCCTGGGTGAAATACTGGTAGCGCGCGCGGATCTCGGCGGGCGTGTCGACGTAGCGGACCTCGGCCTCTTTCCCGAGTGCTGTGGCGACGGCACGCGCGAGATCGCCGAAGCTGCGGGCCTTTCCCGTGCCCAGATTGAAGAGGCCGCTCGCCTCCTCATGCCCGTAAAACCACACCATGGCATCCACGCAGTCGCCGACCCAGACGAAGTCCCTGAGCTGGCCGCCGTCGGGATAGTCGGGATGGTGCGAGCGGAAGAGAATGGCGGGCTCGCCCGCCGCGAGGCGCTCGTGGACCTGCTTGGCCACGCTGCGCATGGCGCCCTTGTGGTACTCGTTGGGGCCGTAGACGTTGAAGAAGCGCAGGCCCACCCACTGCGGCGGCCGCCGTCCGCCCTCGCTCAAGATGCGCGCAATGCGCCGATCGAAGAGGAGCTTGCTCCAGCCGTAGGGATTCATGGGGCGGAGGCGCGCGAGGGCCGCGATCCCGGCGTCGTCGTCGAAGCCTGCGCTGCCGTCGCCGTAAGCGGCGGCCGAGGAGGCGTAGAAAAAGCGCGTGCCGTGCTCGCAGCACCAGTCCCACAGCAGCTGCGAGAGCGTGAAATTGGTGCGTACGATGAGATCGGCGTCGCGCTCGGTGGTGGCCGACACGGCGCCGAGGTGGAAGATGGCGGCGAGCGCGTCGCGATGGCGCTCGAGGAAATGGGCGAGCCCCTCGGGCTCCACGAAGGCGGCGAGCTCGCGCTTGGCGAGGTTCTTCCACTTCTCGTCGCTCCCGAGCCGGTCGCACACCGCGACCTGGATGCCGCGCGCTTCCAGTGCCGCGACCAGGTTCGAGCCGATGAAGCCGGCGCCGCCGGTGACGAGGATCATGCCGTTCTGCATCGCCCGGGATCGCCCTTTCGCACCGCTCCGTGGCCTCGCCCCTTATAGGGGCGCTGCCTAAGCCTCGCAAGTTTGCCGCAGTTGCGAGAGGGATGCGGCCGTCCCATACTGCGCTCGGCAAGCGCAAACGCGGTCGGGGGAGCCCCACCATGCAGGTAGACAATCGCCTTCTCGACGATCTGGCACGGCTCACGAGCGGGGCGCTCGGCTCGCTCGCGGGCCTCAAGGAGGAGATCGACGCGCTGGTGCGCCGGCGCCTCGAGCGCCTCCTCGCCGAAATGGAGCTCGTGCGGCGAGAGGAATTCGAGGCCGTCAAGGCGCTCGCCGCCAATGCCCGCGCGGCCCAAGAGACGCTTGAGGCGCGCTTGGCCCGGCTCGAGCGGGCGCTCGAGGAAACCGCGCCGACGAGGGCAAAAGAAGGGAGCAGCCACAAGCCCTTGCGGTAAATCGGCCGATTTACGCCGAAAGCCACAACCAGTTGTTGGTCACAAGGGGTTGGGGCAATAAATAAAAAGATAACAAAATCTTGTAAGACCCTTCTTGAAGTTCCAGCGTAAATTTGTCAGGCTACCGTACATGGTGGGCCGACGTCGCGACCTCTACAAATCCTAGTCCCAGTGGGGAGCCAGTCCGCCGTGGGAGCCTGCGCGGCCGTCGGATGCCTGTTGGCAAGGAGGGGCCCTAGATGTCTACCCGTATCGCCGAAGCCGAAAGCGCCCTACCGAACCCGCTCGATCTTGTGGAGGAGATCGTCAGCGCGCACGACTGGCCATTCGATCGCTGCAGCACGGATGAGATGGTCGTCGACATCACCGGGCAATGGTGCGACTACCATCTTCACTTCGCCTGGCTCGAGGATCTGAGTGCCATGCATTTCTCCTGCGCCCTTGACATGAAGGTGCCGCGGGCGAAGCGCGGGGCGATCCACGAGCTGCTCTCGCTCATCAACGAGAAGCTCTGGCTCGGTCACTTCGACGTCTCGGAGGAGGACGGCATGCCGATCTTCCGGCACACCTCGCTGCTCCGCGGCGCCAATGGGCCGAGCGTGGAGCAGCTCGAGGACCTCGTCGACATCGCGATCACCGAGTGCGAGCGCTTCTATCCCGCTTTCCAGTTCGTCGTCTGGGGCGGCAAGACGCCGAAGGAGGGCATCGGCGCCGCCATGCTCGATACCGCGGGTGAGGCATAGGCGGCAAAGAACGGCGGCTCGTCCCAAAGGCGGCTCGCCAAAGTCGCCGGCCGCGGGTTAAGCTCCCGTCATGCGTAGGGATGCAACGCTGCTCCTCGTGGGGGCGGGCAAGATGGGAGGTGCCATGCTGTCGGGCTGGCTCGCCCGCGGCCTCGCACCGGACCATGTCGCGGTGGTGGAGCCGGGGCCCGTGGCGGAGGCGCTCCGCCAAAAGCACGGCGTCGCGGTCCACCCCGGGGCGGAGGCGATCGACCCCGCTTTCCGGCCCGACGTGGTCATCCTCGCGGTCAAGCCCCAGGTGATGGATGGCGCGGCGGCGCCCTACCGGCGCTACGCCGGCCCTGCCACGCTTTTCCTCTCGATCGCCGCCGGCAAGACGATCGGCTATTTCCGCAGGCTTCTGGGCGAGGCTGCCCGCATCGTGCGTGCCATGCCGAACACGCCTGCGTCGGTCGGGCGCGGCATGAGCGTCTGTTGCGCCGGGCCGGGCGTCACGCCAGCCCAGCGGGAGCTCTCCTCATCGCTCTTGAGCGCGGTGGGCGAGGTCGCCTGGGTCGAGGACGAAGCCCTTATCGACGCGGTGACCGCCGTCTCGGGCGGCGGGCCGGCCTATGTCTTCCTGCTCGTCGAGTGCCTGACGGCAGCGGGGATCGCGGCAGGGCTGCCGGCCGAGCTCTCGCAACGGATCGCGCGCGCCACGGTCGCCGGCAGCGGCGAGCTCCTGCGCCAATCGCCGCAGCCGCCGGACGTGCTGCGCCAGAACGTGACGAGCCCCGGCGGCACCACGCTTGAGGCCCTCAAGATTCTCATGGCCCCCGACGGGCTGCAGCCGCTTTTCGATCGCGCGATCGCCGCCGCCACCCGCCGCTCGCGCGAGCTCGCGGGCTGAAGCGCCCGGCCGCAAGCCCGAGCGGAGGAAACAGTCATGCCGGAGCCCTTAAGTGCGAGTGCGGCCAAGGTGCAAGAGGCCTTGCGCGCACTCGGTCTTGCCAACCAGGTGATCGAGCGCGCGCAATCGACGCGCAGCGCCGCCGAAGCCGCCGCCGCGGTCGGCTGCGCCGTCGGCCAGATCGCGAAATCGATCGTCTTTCGCGCCAAGGGCTCCGGCCGTGCGATCCTGGTGGTGGCAAGCGGTCCCAACCGCGTGAACGAGCGGGCGGTCGAGGCGCTCATCGGCGAGAAGCTCGGCAAGGCGGATGCGGAGTACGTGCGCGACCGCACCGGCTACGCCATCGGCGGCGTGCCGCCCTTGGGCCACGCCTCCAGACTCGAGATCTTCATCGACCAGGACCTCACCCGCTTCCCGGAAATCTGGGCCGCGGCGGGCACGCCCAACGCCGTCTTCAAGCTCACACCCGCGGAGCTCCTGCGCATGACGGGAGGGCGGGTGGTCAGCATCGCCTGAGCGCAAGCCCCTCCCTTGGCCGCGCCGGGGGGACACCCCACTTAAGGAGGAGTCGTGCCCGGCAGCCTTTGGGGACGTCTGGGCGCTTTGGCACGCGAGAGGGGGGACAGCCATGGCGAAGCCCAAGCGCGCGAGACAGCCGGTCGACCCAGCCCGCCGCGTGGTTGAGTGCGCCTTGACCCTTGCCGCCGAGCGCGGCTGGCGCCGCGTGAGCCTCGGCGATATCGCGGCTGCCGCCAAGCTCTCGCTCGCCGAGCTTTACCGGCTCTATCCCTCGCGGGCGGCGATCCTCGCCGCCTTCGTGCGCCAGATCGACGCGGCGGTGCTCTCGGAAGGCGAGGCCGAGGGGGCGACGGCGCGCGAGCGGCTCTTCGACCTCCTGATGCGCCGCTTTGAGGCGTTGCGGCCCCACAAGGCCGGGGTCGAGGCCATCCTCAGGGACTGCGGCGGCGACCCGCTGGCGCTACTTTGCGGCGGAGCGCGGCTCAAGCGCTCGATGGCCTGGATGCTCGAGGCCGCGGGAGTGCGGAGCCATGGCCTTCTCGGCCTCGCCCGGGCCAAGGGGCTGGCCGTCGTCTATTTGGCCACCATGCGCAGCTGGTTCGCCGACGACACGGCCGACATGAGCCGCACCATGGCGGCCCTCGACAAGCACCTGCGCCGGGCGGAAAGCCTCGCCGGGCTGTGCTGCCCGCGCGGCCGGCGGGGTGCTTCAGACGCGGAGGCGGCGGCCGCCTAGGGCGCTCGGCCGACGCCTCTTATGGTGCAGTGCAAAATTAGCTTGACGCCGCACCCTAGAAGGCCCATATTGCCATTTATGTTGCAATGCAACATACTCCGTTCAGGAAGAGGAACCGCCCATGTCCAAGCCCTTTAACCCGTTTGCCGAGCTCGACTTCAGCAAGTTCATGGCCGAGCTCAAGATTCCGGGCGTCGACTTCGATCAGGTCGCGTCCAGCTACCGCAAGAACCTCGAGGCGATGACCACGGCGAGCCAGGTCGCGGTCGAGGGCGCGCAGTCGGTCGTCAAGCGCCAGGCCGAGCTCCTGCGCGAGTCGATGGAGGAATACGCCCAGCTGATGCGGCAATACGCGACGCCGGCATCCGCCGAGGAGGCCGCCTCCAAGCATGCCGACGCCGCCAAGCGCACGTTCGAGGCGACCCTCGCCCACATGCGCGAGATCAGCGAGATGATCGCCAAGACCAACCAGGAGTCGCTCGAGATCATCAATAAGCGCGTCTCGGAGCTGCTCGACGAGGTCAAGGCGCTGGCGACGAAGAAGAAGGCGAAGCCGGCCGCCTGAGGAAGCTCGGCTCGACGCCGCGCAACGAGGCCGCCCCAAAGGGCGGCCTTGGGCCGTAGTGGCTCAGTTTCGCCTCATCCTTCGAGACGGCCGCTTCGCGGCCTCCTCAGGATGAGGTGAGACCCCAGCTCCAGGTCCTCATCCTGAGGAGCGTCGCGTTTGCGGCGCGTCTCGAAGGATGACGACGTGGCAACGTGACCCACTACCCCTTGGGCGCGTTCCTTGCCGGGGCAGCAAGGCGATGCTAGCGTGCGCGCCCGTTCAAGGGACGAGGCGGCGCGCGCCATGGCAGAGATCACTTACGCGGAGTTCGCGCGGGTCGACATCCGCGTCGGCACGGTCGTGGAGGCCGAGCCCCATCCCGAGACGAGGAAGCCCGCCTTCAAGCTCAAGGTCGATTTCGGGCCCGAGATCGGCATCAAGTGGACCTCGGCCCAAATCACCCGGCATTACACGCTCGCCGAGCTCGTCGGCCGCCAAGTCGCGGCCGTCGTCAACTTCCCGCCCAAGCAGATCGGCAAGTTCATGAGCGAGGTTCTGGTGCTCGGCTTTGCCGACGAGGCGGGCGAGGTGGTGCTGATCCAGCCGAGCCGTCGCGTGCCGAACGGCGGCAAGCTCTTCTGAGCGGCCCGCGGGCGAGGAGTTGGCGCGACCCCTCTCAAGCATCGGCCTTCTTGCTGGCCTCGACGGCGGCGACAGCCGCCTCGACCGTCGGCAACATGGCTTCTGCCACGGTGACGTTGGCGGCCTCGCTCAGGTGAGAAAAATCCAGGTATACGGGCTTGGCTTCATCGTCGAAGAGCGACGACAAGTCGACCACATCGAGAGCGCCCTTGAGATCGGGATGCTGGCGGAACGCGTCGTGGCTGGCGGCGACAAGCTGCCGTCTCCTGGCGATGTCGCGGGCCGCGGTCCTTTCCCATTTCAGCTCGTTCTCGGACTTGACAGTCTTGGACGCCAACACGGGTTGCCAGAAGAAGAGCGCATGGAACTCGTATGCGCGCGCAAGCACTCGGATCATCCGAACATTCGCCGCATAGATCTCGATCACCGCGCGTGCCAAGGGCGCGACCTGCTCCTCGCTCAGCACGACATGTTGGGAACGCGGCAGCGGGCCGCGCAAGTCGAGCCCGGTCCATTCCCGCACGCGGCGCAGCGTGCGCGGCATGACCCCGGCAAGGGCCGCGCGCACAAGGTCCAGGCGGCGCTCCTCGCCCAGCAAGTTGAACTCGGCCGAGCGCGCTTCCTCGGCCACGATCGCGTCCGGCCGGCCGGTTGCCTCGGCCGAGAAGACGTCGTTGACGCCATCGTAGAATATAGCGACGTCCGGCGGACCTTCGTGCTTCAGCAATTGCTGCAGCAGGATGAGCTCTTGGGTGACGATATAACCGGATTGGCCCTGATTGACCAAAATCACGCGATGACCGGCCGCGCTCAGCCGGCGCTGCAGCACCGCGGGGATGGTCCCTTCATCGCGCGCGCCCATCCCCCACATGGTCGAGCCGCCGAAGCAATGGACGCTGATCGCCCCTTTCTCCGGGCCACCCGCGCCCGGGGTCGCTCTCCGCCCCCGCTCATCGACATTGGTGTAAACACCCCGGAAGGGCCGCTGCCTCCAATGCACGAAAGGCATCCATTCGAACTTGAGGGCGTAGCCGACCTCCTCGAAATATTGTTCCGGCCAGCTGGCACCGGCGTAGGCATCGGCATTCGCGCGCTCGTCCGGCTTTCCCGCTCGCCCGTAGCGCAATCGGCGGTTCAATCGCTGGCATAGGGTGACGCCGAATTCGACGATGAGGACCGCTATGGCAATGATGGCCACCACGTTCCACAGCGCGCCCAAGAATCGCAGGGAGAATTCCCACATCGTCCAGGCCTGGCGGTAAAGTTGCGTGAAGCTTGAGAGCGCCCGTCACGCCGCGCGTTTGAACCATGCCGAGAGGCGGTGACGCAGAAGATCCCAGACGACGTGGCCGCCGCCCGTCACCCAGTTGAACTGCACCACCTTGCGCGGGCCGATGAAGAGCTTGTGACCGTGGAAGGAGCGCTCGCTGCGGCGGAACGCGAGCATGAGCCCGCCCTCGGGCGGCACCTCGACCGCGTAATCCTCGAGGTCGTGGCCCGAGCGCAAGAGGCGGAGCCGGCCGCCCTGGGGCTCCCACGGCTCGTTGAGATAGATGAGCACGGTGATGATCTTGCTCTTCGAGTCCGTATGGATGTTGCCGTCGCGCTCGCCGCATTGGCCGCGCACGGTGACCATGCTCGGCCGGCCCGCGAGGTCGACGCCAAATTTCGTCTCCATCGCCTTGCGGAACTCCGCTCCCTCGAGCTCGGCAAGGAAGGCCGCGAAGCCGTCGCCGTAGCTGAGCTCGCGCAAGGGGAAGCTGCCCGGCTTGTCGATCTTGGGATAGCTTTCCCGGACCGCCGCCAGCTTCTCCGGCCGCACGAATCCGGGCACGACGACGAACTCGCATGGGTCTGTGGCGAGCGGCGTGCGGGCGAGGCGGTCGAGATCGATGAAGCTCATGCTACTGGCTTGTGTCGGCATCTCTCATCGGCTGACGATCGTTGCGCGCCGCAACGCTATCACGATGCGGCTCCCCTGGGAATCGCCCGCAAGCGTGCGTAGTGGCTCAGTTTCGCCTCATCCTTCGAGACGGCCGCTTCGCGGCCTCCTCAG
>DASPPM010000420.1:0-7809 GCA_035625535.1 Alphaproteobacteria bacterium | reverse complement strand
GCCTTGGCGTTGATATATCCGCCGGCGAGGTCGATCTCCGCCCCGAGCTGGGCCAAGCCCTTCAAATGCAGATCGACGGGACGCGTGCCGATGGCGCAGCCGCCCGGCAGCGACACCTTGGCCTCGCCCATGCGCGCCACGAGCGGTCCGAGCACCAGGATCGAGGCCCGCATCTTGCGCACGAGATCGTAAGGGGCGGTCGTGTTCGCGATGCGCCTGGCCGTGAGCGAGAGCGCGCGGCCGGCGTGGCCGCCGCTCGGCGCGTGGCCGTTCATCTCGATCTCGACGCCGAGCTCGCCGAGAAGGCTGGCAAGCGTCGTGATATCGACGAGGTGAGGCAGGTTCGTGAGCGTCAGGCTCTCGTCGCTCAACAGGCTCGCGGCAAGGAGCGGCAGTGCTGCATTCTTGGCCCCGCCCACCCGGATGGTCCCCTTGAGCTTGCTGCCGCCGCGAATGCGGATCTTGTCCATGGCAAATCCTCGAGGAGGGAGAGGCAGCACCCCGACATTTCCGGCGCGTGGAAATAGCGTAGCGGCGGCTGCCGAAACCGGCAACGGGCACGACCCGTCGCCTCCGGCCGCTGATGCCTCCTTATAGCGGTCCCCTGGCACGAAAGGCTAGTGCTCCGGCACGGATGAGGCGCCCGCCCGGCACCGGTCATGCCGCCCGGCGGCGCCGGGCAAGGGATGGCCCCTCCCCACGCTACCGCGGAGCGGAAAGTACGCGGTTTTCCCCGATTCGGCCTTTTAAAATGCCAAGGATCATTGTATCTTGGGTTCGACGAGCTGCGACTCACAAGACTGAGCACCCGGCAAATAAACAGGGCAGGCTGAATGAGAACCGCATTGGCGCGTCTCTGCGCAATCGCAACCGGCGCGCTGGCGCTCGCTGCATTGTCTCATCCGGCGTCGGCGCAACATGCGCCCAACGGGTTTTACGTCAGCGGCGAGGCGGGGGCGACCTACCAGACGACGCAGCAGCTTTCGGGCAACGGCGTCACCGCCCATACCTCTCCGGACATCGGCCTGGCCGCTTTGGGCGCCTTTGGCTATCGCTTCTGGGATGACTTCCGGATCGAGGAGGAGGCCGGATACCGCCGCGCCACCATCTCGAAGATCAACGGCGCGTCGGCCTCGGGCAGCTTGAGCGCCGTAAGCATGATGTCCAACGTCCTCTACGACATCCCGTTAGGCTTGCCCGTCGTGCCCTTCGTCGGCGCGGGCGTCGGCTTCACTTACACAGGCTTCAACACCATCAGCCCGGTGGGCGGCTCAACGGTCAGGGACAACGATACCGTCTTCGCCATGCAAGGCATCGTGGGCGTCTCCTACAATCTCACCGATAATTTGGCAGTGGTCGCCGCCTACCGCTACTTCGCGCCCGATGGCTCGAACGTCGAGAACGGGCTCGGCGTCAAGCTGCAGGGCGCCGACCAGTCGCACACGGTGACCGTCGGCGTCCGCTGGAGCTTCGGCCAGGCTCCCGAACAGCCCAAGCCCGCCCCGGCCGCGGCACCCGCGCCGGCGCCGGCCCCTGCGCCGCCGGCCCCGGCACCCGCCGTGCGCTCCTTCGTGGTGTTCTTCGCCTTCGACAGCGCGATGCTCGACGAGAGCGCCAAGAAGGTCGTGTCGGAGGCAACCGCCTACTCCCGCACGAACCAGCTCACGCGCATCCAGATCGCCGGCTACACCGACCTTTCCGGTCCCGAGAAATACAACGAGCGGCTTTCGCTCCGCCGCGCCAATGCCGTGAAGGCCGAGATGATCCGCCTCGGTCTCGCGGCCGACCAGATCGCGGTCGCGGCGAAGGGCATGAGCAACCCCGCGGTTCCGACGCCGCTCGGCGTGCGCGAGCCGCGTAACCGCCGGGCCGAGATCACCTTCTGACGAAGCTTTCCCTTTCCCGCTTGCGGGAGAGGAAGGCTGAGACGGAGAGCGCCGCTCAGCGCCGCTTTGCCGGATTCCCCGTTTCGGCCCGATCCGGAGCCCCCTCTTGCCTTTGCGTCAGATCGGCCTTGCGCCGCCCCAGATTCTCGCGCAGCGCATCGGCGAGCTTGGCCGCGCGCGCGCGCCGCGCCGCCTCGGTCGCCGGCGTGAGCCGCGGCCCGCGCACGCCGCCGGCATTCCCTGCCGCCTTCTCCTTGCCCATCCGCCCGCTCAGCTCCGCATGCGTCGTCCCTCAGGGTCGAAATGCGGGGCGCGCGCCAACTTCGCGGGGCGGCGCTCGCCGAGAATCTCGACCTCGAAGCCGACCTCGGCCGCCTCGAGCGCCGCCGGGATGTAGCCGAGTGCTAACGACTTGCCGAGGCAATGGGCGAATCCGCCCGAGGTGATCCAGCCGACGACCCTGCCGTCATGCCAAACCGGCTCGTCGCCCACCGCATCGGCGCCGTTGTCTTCCACGGCGAAGCCGACCAGCCGCCGCTGCGGCCCCGACTCCTTCTCCCTGAGCGCTGCATCGCGGCCGATGAAATCGTTCTTACGCAGGTCGACAAAGCGCCCGAGCCCCGCCTCGAAGGGCCCGTAGATCGGCCGGAACTCCCGCGCCCAGGTCCCGAAGCTCTTCTCCAGGCGGAGCGAGTTCAGGGCCCGCGCGCCGAAGTGACGCAGGCCGAGATCGCGCCCCGCCGCGATGATGTCGTCGTAAAGCGCGCATTGATAGTCGACCGCCACCCAGATCTCGTAGCCGAGGTCGCCCGTGAAAGTGATGCGTCCCACCTTCGCCGGAATCATGCCGAGCTCGACCTCGCGGAAGGCGAGGAAGGGGAAGGCGGCATTCGAGACGTCGGCATCGGTGAGGCGCTCGAGAAGCGCGCGCGCGCGGGGACCCGCGAGCGAGAAGCCGACGAGCTCGGCGCGCAACGGACGGACCCTGACCCCCTTCTCCGGCAAGTGCGCCTCGAACCAGCGCATGTGGTAGTCCTCGGCGATGCCCGAGCCGAAGACGTAGAAGCGCTCGGCCGAGAGCTTGGCGACCGTGAAGTCGCCGATCAGCTTGCCGCTCGGGCCGAGCATGGGGGCGAGCACGATGCGGCCCGGCTCCGGCATGTGATTGACGAGGAGACGGGAGAGCCAAGCCTCGGCACCGGCACCCGCCACCTCGTACTTGGCGTAGGTCGAGATCTCCATGAGTCCCACGGCCTCGCGCACCGCGCGGCATTCCTCCCCCACGGCGCCATGGGCGTTGGACCGGCGAAAGGTGACATCCTCGCTCGGCGCGTTCCCGTCGGGAGCGAACCACAGCGCATGCTCGAGCCCGAAGGAGTCGCCGAAGAAGGCGCCCTGCTCCTTGAGCCGGTCATAGACCGGCGTGGTGCGCAAGGGCCGCGCCGCGGGCAGTTCCTCGTTGGGAAAGCGGATGCGGAAGCGCCGCGAGTAGTTCTCGCGCACCTTGGCGTTGGTGTAGGCCATCGTCGCCCAATCGCCGAAGCGTGCGACGTCCATCGCCCAGACGTCGGCACCGGGATCGCCCTCGACCATCCAGTTGGCGAGCGTCAAGCCCACCCCGCCTCCCTGGCTGAAGCCCGCCATCACGCCGCACGCCGCCCAGTAATTGCGCATGCCGCGCACCGGCCCCACCACCGGGTTGCCGTCCGGGGCGAAGGTGAAGGGGCCGTTGATCACCTTCTTGATGCCGGCCCGCTCGATCGGCGGATAGTGCTTGAAGCCGACCTCGAGGCTGGGTGCTATGCGGTCGAGGTCGGGGGCCAAGAGCTCGTGAGCGAACTCCCACGGCGTGGTGCGCTCGCACCAGGGCACGCCGGCACGCTCGTAGGTACCCATGAGCATGCCGCTCCCCTCCTGGCGCATGTAGATCTCGCCCTCGAAGTCGATGACGTGGAGCATCTCGCGCGCGGCGCGCTTGACCTCGGGAATCTCCTCGCTGATGAGGTACTGGTGCTCCATCGCGAGGACCGGAAGCTCGAGGCCGACCATGCGGCCGACCTCGCGCGCCCAGAGCCCGGCGGCATTCACCACGTGCTCGGCGTGGAGCGCTCCCTTGTCGGTGATCACGCGCCAGCCGCCGTCGCTTTGCGGCTCGAGCGCCTCCACGCGCGTAAAGCGGTAGATCTCGGCCCCCTTGACGCGCGCCGCCTTCGCGTAGGCGTGGGTGACACCCGAGGGATCGACGTGGCCCTCGATCGGGTCGTAGAGCGCGCCCACGAAATATTTTCTCTCCATGAGAGGGAAGAGGCGCTGGGCCTCCTCGAGCGAGACGAACTCCGTCTCGAGGCCGAGGTAGCGTCCGCGCGCGTGGACCTGCTTGAGCCAGTCGAGCCGCTCGGAGGTACCCGCGAGCATGAGCCCGCCCGTGATGTGCACGCCGCACGATTGCCCGGAGATCTCCTCGATCTCCTTGTAGAGGTTGATGGTGTACTGCTGCAGCTTGGCGACGTTGGGATCGAGGTTGATGGTGTGCATTCCGCCGGCCGCGTGCCAGGTCGAGCCCGAGGTGAGCTCGTCGCGCTCGATCAGCACGACATCCTTCCAGCCCGCCTTGGTCAGGTGATAGAGCACGCTGCACCCGACCACCCCGCCGCCGATCACGGCGACCTGAACATGCGACTTCATCGCCCCCTCTGCGCTCGCTCTCGAAGACCTGTCCGCCGGTCCGCGGCCCCGCGCGCCGGTATACCCTTCCGCACGATCATATGCCATCGCCCGCGCTCATGCACGGTAGAGCGCGAGCGCTAGCCGCGCCAGCGTTTGACCCCCCTCCGCCCGGGCGCTATCCTGCCTTGAGAGAGCCGCGAAGAGCAACGACGGCTCGGGGATTCCGGGGAGGCGGAGAGGTGCTGCGGCGAGCGCGCGCGTCACCCCCTCTTTCCGTTGAACGTCTCTGGGCGAGTGGCGGGCGATGGCGCGATTCCTGATCAAGCATCTCCTCTTTCTCTGCCTCACGCTCGTCGTCGTCTCCTTTCTCGTCTTCATGCTGACCGAGCTCACCCCGGGCGACGTCGCGCGCAAGTACCTCGGCGCCTACGCGACGCAGGAGCAGGTCGACATCCTGAGCAAGCAAATGGGGCTCGATCGCCCCGTGCTCGTCCGCTACGTCGAGTACGTCGGCAAGATGCTCTCGGGCGACCTCGGCCAATCGACCCGCTTCCGCGTGCCGGTCAAGGACATCATCTTCGACCGTCTGGCCAACACGGGCCTCCTGGCGCTCGTCTCGTTCCTCTTCATCGTGCCGCTCTCCATGTTGTTGGGCATCGCGGCCGGCATGCGCGAGGGCTCGGCGCTCGACCGCGTGATCCTGCTCGCGAGCGCGGTCCTGGCCTCGGTGCCCGAGTTCGCCATGGGCGTCTTCCTCGCCAGCATCTTCGTGGTGAGCCTGCGCTGGCTTCCCGGTACCGCCACGCTCCAGCCCGGCGGGTCCTGGCCGATCGCCGTCCAGCTGATCTTGCCCGTCGCGGTCATCGTGCTGTTCGACATGGGCTACGTCGTGAGCATGGTACGGGCCTCCATGGTCGAGGTGATGCGCCAACCCTACATCCGGACGGCCGTGCTCAAGGGCATGCGCTTCCGCGGCGTGGTGCTCGGCCACGCGCTGCGCAACGCCATGATCAACCCGGTCACGGTGATCCTCCTGCAGATCAATTACCTGGTGAGCGGCGTCGTGGTGGTCGAGAGCGTGTTCGCCTATCCGGGGTTCGGCCGCATGATGCTCGAGGCCTCGCTCTACAAGGACATAGCGCTCATCGAGGCGGGCGCGCTCGTCTCCGTGTTCGTCGCCGTCACTACGCAGATCCTCGGCGACCTCGCCTATATGCTGCTCGACCCGCGTATTCGCACCTGAGCGTGGACGCCGCCATGGGCTTCGAAAGCATCGCACGAACGCACGAAGCCTCCGCCCGCCCCGCGCGCGGGCCCGGCCGCCGCGCGGCCCGGCTCTCGCCGCTCGCGGGCCTTGCCGGGTCGAGGACGACGCTCGTCGGACTCGCGATCGTGCTGTTCTGGGTCGCGGCCGCGCTTTTCGCACCGCTCCTCTCGCCGTACCCGCCGAACGCGACCGCCATGCTGGCGGCGGCCCATCCCACGCCGTCGGCCGCGCACCTTCTAGGCACCGATCATCTCGGCCGCGACATCCTCTCGCGCGTGCTGTGGGGCGCGCGCCGCGTATTGACGGTGGCGCCGATCGCCGTGCTTTCCGCCGCCGTGGCAGGTTCCTTTCTCGGACTCGTCGCCGGCTACTACCGCGGTATTGCCGACCTTCTCATCTCCCGCGTCGCCGACATCCTGCTCTCCTTTCCCGTGATCATCCTCTACATGATCGTGCTGACGCTGTTCGGCTCGTCCGCGCTCAACATCATCCTCGTGATCGCCATCACCAAGGCGCCGATCATCGCCCGCATCGTGCGCGGCCTCACCCTCGAGCTGCGCGAGCGCGAGTACGTCGCCGCCGCCAAGATGCGCGGCGAATCAGCACTCTACATCATGCTGGTCGAGATCCTGCCGAACGCGCGCGGGCCGCTCATCGTGGATATGTGCCTGCGCATGGGCTACACGACGATCACCATCGGCGTGCTCGGCTTCCTCGGCATCGGGCTCCCGCCGCCCGATCCCGACTGGGGCGGCATGGTCAAGGACACCTACGGCATGATGTCGGTGTGGCCGCACATGTCGCTCATTCCCTGCGCCGCGATCTCCTCGCTCGTGATCGGCTTCAACCTGCTCGCCATCGGTCTGCGCGAGAGGGCCTTCCGTGCCTGAGCCGGCACCCCTCCTCGAGCTCGACCGCGTCCACCTCTCCTTCATGACGCGAAAGGGCGAGCTCAACGTGACACCCGGCCTCAGCCTGGCGCTCGCACGCGGCGAGGCGCTCGGCCTCGTCGGCGAGTCGGGCTCGGGCAAGTCGACCGTCGCCTTCTCGATCGTGCGCTATCTTGGCCCGCTCGGCCGCGTCGTGAGCGGGCGCATCCTCTTCGAGGGTCGCGACACGGCGGCCATGAGCGAGGCCGAGCTGCGCGCGATCCGCGGCCGCCGCATCGCGATGGTCTATCAGGACCCCATGAGCAGCCTGAACCCCGTCATGACCATCGGGCGCCAGCTGATGGAGGTGCCGAGGCTGCACGAGGACGCGGGCGAGGAAGAGGCGCGCGCGCGCGCCTTGGCCATGCTGGCCGAGGTCAATTTCGCCGATCCGGCCGCGATCATGGCGCGCTATCCGCACCAGCTCTCCGGCGGGCAGCAGCAGCGCATCGTCATTGCGATGGCGCTCATCGGCAGGCCGGCGCTCCTCATCATGGACGAGCCCACGACCGGGCTCGACGTGACCGTCGAGGCAGCCGTGCTCGATCTCGTAGCTGCGTTGCGCAAACGGCACGACACGGCGCTGCTCTTCATCAGCCACAACCTCGGCACCGTCGCCCAGGTGTGCGACCGCATCGCCGTGCTCTACGGCGGCGAGCTCGTCGAGGAAGGGTCCATCCGGGAGGTTTTCGCCAATCCGCGCCACCCCTATACGCGCGGCCTGCTCGATTGCCTCCCCCGTCTCGGGCGCAGCAAGCACGAGAGCCGGCTCAAGCCCATCCCCGGCCAGGCGCTCTCGCCCCTCGCGCGGCTGCCGGGTTGCGGCTTCGCGCCACGCTGTCCCCATGCCGAGCCGGAGCGCTGCATGGCCGCACCGGTGCCGAGCCTCGAGGTCCCCGGCGAGCCCGGACATCGCGCGCGTTGCGTCAAGGCGGGGGAGCTGGCGTCCTGGCGGCCGGAGCCCGGAGCTCCCGGCGAGGACAGGGACGAGGCGAAGCCGCCGTGCTGCTCAAGGCGGAGAGGCTCGCCAAATTCTACCGTCAATCGAGCGGCGCTTTCG